>JAVXEO010000009.1:0-39719 GCA_036658435.1 Acetivibrio sp. | reverse complement strand
AAAGCCATAAGAAAGCCATAAAAAACCATATAGAGGAGGGAAAAATATGAATTTTAAAATCGAACTGGAGCAAAGAGAATCTGAAGTGGAATCTGCTATAAAAAAATATCTTCCAATAGAAGAAGGATATCAAAAACGGGTAATAGAAGCCATGAATTATAGTTTGCTTTCCGGTGGAAAAAGACTACGGCCAATATTGATGAAGGAGTCCTTTGAACTTTTCGGAGGAAAAGAGAATACGGTGTTGGAACCATTTATGGCAGCACTGGAGATGATTCATACCTATTCCCTGGTACATGATGACTTGCCTGCCATGGACAACGATGACTATCGAAGAGGGAGAAAGACAACGCATGTAGTGTATGGAGAAGCAATGGGGATTTTGGCAGGAGACGGTCTGCTGAATTTTGCATTTGAAACAGCGTGTAAAGCCTTTGAAAGGGCAGATAATAAGGAGACGGTGGCAGAAAGTCTTGGGATTTTAAGCCAAAAAGCAGGAATCCATGGTATGATTGGTGGACAGGTTGTGGATGTAGCTTCTCAAGGAAAAGAACTATCTTTGGAAGAGATTACCTTTATCTATCGGTTAAAAACAAGTGCATTGATTCAAAGTGCTATGATGATTGGAGCAGTGCTTGGTGGTGCAGAAAAAGCAGAGGTCAACTTAATGGAAAAAGCAGCTGAAATGATAGGACTGGCATTTCAGATACAGGATGATATTTTGGATATAACCAGTACCGATGAAGTTTTGGGAAAACCTACCCATAGTGATGAAAAAAATAATAAAATGACCTATGTGAAAAAAATCGGTTTAGAAAAAGCACAAGAACAGGTGGAACTTTATTCAAAAGGAGCTCTCGATTTAATCCGTACCATAGAAGAAAAAACGGGACAAAAAAATGAATTTTTAAAAGAATTAGTTATCTACTTAATAAAAAGAGAAAAGTAAAGAAGGTGAAGGTTTGCCAAAATTATTAGACCAAATACAGGAAGCCAATGACATAAAAAAAATTGAGGAGAGTAGTCTCAATGAACTGGCAAAGGAAATTCGACACTTTCTCATAGGAAATATCAGCAAAACAGGAGGGCATCTGGCATCAAATCTAGGAACCGTAGAACTTACCATAGCCATTCATAGAAGACTGGACTTTCCAAAGGACAAGCTGGTTTGGGATGTGGGTCATCAAGCCTATACACATAAGATTTTAACCGGAAGAAAGACAGGATTTCCTTCCCTGCGCCAATATGGTGGAATGAGTGGATTTCCAAAGACGAAAGAAAGTAACTGTGATGCCTTTGACACAGGTCATAGTTCAACTTCCATTTCGGCTGCTTTGGGAATTGCAAAAGCAAGGGATTTAAAACAGGAAAAGTATAAGGTATATGCCGTTATTGGAGATGGTGCCCTGTCTGGAGGAATGGCATTTGAAGCATTAAATAATGCGGCACGTATAAAGTCTAATCTTATTATTGTATTAAACGATAATAATATGTCCATTACAGAGAATGTAGGAGGTATGGCAAATTATCTTGGAAAAATTCGTACGGGAAGTGGATACCAGAATTTAAAAGGTGGTGTAGAAAGTGCCATTCGCAGCCTTCCCAAAATTGGAAATACCATTGCAGATAAAATAAAACGTTCCAAGGACAGTTTAAAACGATTATTTATTCCGGGAATGCTGTTTGAAGATATGGGAATAACCTATATTGGACCAATTGACGGTCATAATATTTCTGAAATGGAAAAGGCATTTCGGTCTGCAGAACGTGCAAAAGAAGCGGTTTTAGTTCATGTGGTTACGAAAAAGGGAAAGGGATATTCCTTTGCTGAAAAAATACCATCAAAATATCATGGAATTGAGCCATTTGACATTTCAAGCGGAGAAATTAAAAGAAAAGAAAAAAAAGACACCTATACTTCTGTGTTTGGAGAAACCTTGTTACAGGCAGCCAGAGAAGACGAAACCTTGGTTGCCGTGTGTGCAGCCATGTCTTCTGGAACGGGATTAACTAATTTTCGATTGGAATTTCCGGAACGGTTTTTTGATGTGGGAATTGCAGAAGAACATGGAGTTACGTTTGCAGGTGGATTAGCAAGTGCAGGAATGCATCCGGTTGTGGCTATTTACTCTACTTTTTTACAAAGGGCCTACGACCAGATCCTACATGATGTGTGCTTAGACAAACTGCCGGTTACCTTTGCCATTGATAGAGCCGGACTGGTTGGAGGAGACGGAGAGACCCATCAGGGAATCTTTGACCTTTCATTTTTGTCCAATATCCCCAACCTTACGATAATAGCACCGAAAAATAAGCAGGAATTTGTTTCCATGCTTAAATTTTCTTTTTCTTATGCCGGTCCTATCGCCATTCGATATCCAAGAGGCAATGTTTATAACGGATTGGAATCCTTTCATGCGCCAATGATATATGGACGGAGTGAGCTAATAAAACGGGGAAAAGAAATTGCTCTTTTAGCCGTTGGTTCTATGAATGAGACCGCAGAAAAAGTAGTAGAGCAGCTTGTAGAAAAAGGATACAATCCCAGTTTTGTAAATGTTCGGTTTATTAAGCCCATGGATAAAGAAATTTTAAAAGAATTAAAAAAGGAACATACCGTTTTTATTACCATGGAAGAAAATGTACAGATCGGTGGTTTTGGACAGATGGTTTCAAACTATTTTTCAGAGGAAAGGGATATTCGTACCCTGAATATTTCCATACCGGATAGATTTGTTGAACATGGGAATACCGATATTTTGAAGAAAACAGTAGGGTTGGATGTAGATTCCATTATAGAAAGAATTATGATGATGTTGTGAAAGGCACGGTTATTTTTATGAAAGAGCGATTGGATGTCCTTCTGGTAAAGAGAGGACTGGCAGAGTCCCGGGAGAAAGCAAAGGCAGTCATTATGTCTGGGAATGTATTTGTAGCAAATGAAAGAGAAGATAAGGCAGGAAGCACCTTTGAAGAAACCGCGGAAATTCTGGTAAAAGGAACGGGTATGAAATATGTCAGCCGTGGAGGATATAAACTGGAAAAAGCCATGGAAGAATTTCATATAGAAGTAAGAGACATGGTTTGTATGGATGTAGGCTCCTCTACCGGTGGATTTACTGACTGCATGCTTCAAAATGGTGCAAAAAAAGTATATGCCGTGGATGTAGGAACCAATCAGCTTGTTTGGAAGCTGCGACAAGATCCTCGTGTTACGGTTATGGAAAAAACAAATATTCGCTATTTAACAAGAGAAGAAATTCAGGAAGACATTGCCTTTGCTTCCATCGATGTAGCCTTTATTTCCTTGACAAAAGTATTAGAACCCGTTCGCAATCTTTTAGAGGAAGAAGGAAAGGTGGTTTGTCTCATTAAACCCCAATTTGAAGCGGGACGGGAAAAAGTAGGAAAAAAAGGGGTAGTACGGGAACGAAGTGTTCATTGTGAAGTAGTAGAAACCATTACCGCATATGCAAAAAAGATTGGATTTACCATTCATAATCTTGAATTTTCTCCAATTAAAGGGCCGGAAGGAAATATTGAATATTTGATGGAAATTCAAAAAGGAGAACACAAAACCCAGATGCCGGAAGATTTGAAAGATTATATTTGTGCCCTTGTTGAAAAAGCACATGAGAATTTAGATAAATGATGGGAGCGAGATGAAAAATTTTTGTGTTATTACCAATGCAGATAAAGATAAAAATTATGAAACTGCAAATTATATCAAGAAATTTCTAGAAGCAAAAGGGAAAAATTGTCTTTTAATAAGAGACCGTTTTATTAAAGAACATAGAGGAAAGTATGCCGAACTGGAGGATATTTCAGAAAATACAGAATGTATTATTGTTCTAGGGGGAGATGGAACGATGATACAGGCTGCCAATGATCTTCATGAAAGACCGGTGCCTATTTTAGGTGTGAATATGGGAACCCTGGGATTTCTTACGGAAGTGGAAAAACAGGATATTGAGTCTTCTCTGGAAGAACTGTTTCAGGACAAATACAGCGTGCAAAACCGAATTATGCTAAGAGGAACCATAGAAAAAAATCAATATATGGGAACGGCTTTAAATGATTTTGTGGTAAGTAAAGCCGGGGGATACCGTTTGATTGAGTTGGAAGTGTTTGTAGATGGAGAATTTATTGATCGGTATATTGCAGATGGATTATTGGTTTCAACACCAACCGGCTCTACCGGTTATAATCTTTCCGCAGGGGGCCCGGTATTGGCACCCAGTGTAAAAGCAATGATTATTACACCAATCTGTCCTCATTCATTAAACAAACGAAGTTTAGTGGTGGATGCAGAAAGTAAGGTTGTTGTTCGTGTTGGAAAAACAAAAGATACCAGCCAGGATGAGGCCATTGCTCTTTCAGACGGGAACGAAATTGCTTTTTTAAAAACAGGAGATAGCATTGAAATTACACGAGCTGACTATGATGCAAAGATTATAAAACTAGCGGGTTTTAGCTTCTTTAAACGCTTGCGGCAGAAATTGAGCCATGAAGTATGACTTGCAAGATAGAATAATCCGTGGTATCATATAAAAAGTGCGATTTATGCCTATTATAGGGGATAATTGAAAGAATAAAGGAGAATTGATATGTCAGGACATTCAAAATTTGCAAATATTAAACATAAAAAAGAAAGAAATGATTCTGCAAAGGGAAAAATCTTTACGATTATAGGAAGAGAAATTGCAGTGGCAGTAAAAGAAGGCGGAGCGGATCCGGCGAATAATTCAAGGCTTCGTGATGTAATAGCAAAGGCAAAGGCAAATAACATGCCAAACGATACCATTGACAGAGGAATCAAAAAAGCAGCCGGTGATGCGAATTCGGTAAACTACGAAACCATTACATATGAAGGATACGGACCAAGTGGAACGGCAATTATTGTAGTGGCACTTACGGATAACAAGAACCGTACGGCAGCAAATGTAAGAAGTGCTTTCACAAAAGGCGGAGGAAGTATTGGAACACAAGGCTGCGTTTCTTTTATGTTTGATGAAAAAGGGCAGATTATTATTGATAAAGAAGAATGCAGTATGGATGCAGATGATCTTATGATGTTTGCACTGGATGCAGGAGCAGAAGACTTTGCAGAAGAAGAAGATAGCTATGAAATTCTTACAGATCCGGATCATTTCAGTGCAGTTCGTGAAGCATTAGAAGCAGAAAAAATAGAAATGGCTCAGGCAGAAGTAACCATGATTCCTCAGACTTATGTAGAACTAACAGAAGAACAGGACTTAAAGAATATCAATCGAACGTTAGATTTACTGAATGAAGATGATGACGTGCAGGAAGTTTATCATAATTGGGACGAATAAAAAAGGTTTTCCCTTATCAAAAGCTGGATAAGGGAAAGCCTATTTTTTTAATCCTTTTACAAGTTCACCAATGGTATAAATTTGATCTTCTTTTAATGATTTTAAATCACAAATTACATCGTTCAGTTTTTTAGGACTGTTACTCTCAGAATCAAAAAAATCTTTTGGGGAAATTTCCAGATATTCGCAGATATAGAAAAAAACCGTCATAGAAGGCAGATTCTTTCCATTTTCAATATTATTAATATAGCCTGCACTTTGTCCAATGGACAAACTCATATCTCTGGCGGAAACACCCTTTTTCATTCTCAACTGGGCCAATCTTTTGTAAAAAAAATCATCTGTCATAAAAATTATCACCTCTTGTTAGATTGTACTATATATAAGAACCAAAAATAATGGAATGAAACGGCTATTTCACATTGACATATCCGATTGATATAGATATAATCAAAATAATATGGCGCTATACCTATTTTTTTATGAAAATTTACAGTGGAGGAATGGAAAAAATGTACCAAAATTCAGGGGAAAAAGCAATCTTTTATCTTGCAAGAAAAAATGGTGTTACGGAAGATGAGATAAGAAGAGAGCTAGAAAAAGCAATAGAAATAGGAATGAGCAGTACCGATCAAGAGGTGCAAAAGCACTGGAAAGAAATGTCTTGTAATGGTAGAAGACCAACTCCGGAAGAAATGATTTCTTACTTAACAAAAAAAATCCAAAAATAAAGAAAGGCAGTCGATTTTTTGGCTGGCTTTTTTTGAGGAATTTAATAATAGAGTGCCTAGACAGAGAAGAATAAGTATATTATAATAGAAAGCAGCGAGAGGAAAGGAGCAGATTATGGATAAAAAGGAAGAACAAGGAAGGAACGACCTTATGGAGAACACATTTGATTATGATAACAATATAAAATTTGCCTTAGAAAACATAGGATCTGTTTTACTTAACAACACGAAACTTATGGAAAAATTCAAAAAGAAAACATATAAAGCAGCATTTGAAAAATATGCAAAGGAATCAGAACCTGTATTTAATGCAATAGAAAGAGCCTGCGTAACAAAAACAGAGGAAAGGGAGGAAATTATTGAAAAGTGTGCGGCACAGGCACTGGAAGATTTCAAAAAAACGGAAGAACCCCTAAACAAGGGGAGAAAAAAATCTTATTTGGAAACCTGTAAGATGGTATTAGCACTCTATACCGTTCCTATGATTCTAGAATTAAAGAAGGATATCAGTGAAGAATATGTGGATTGCTTTATGGAAAAATGGATGGAAACATATCCGGGATATGTATTTAAAAAGGGAACCTATGAGAGCTTAATGGATGGATTTGATAAAAAGGGCTTTTGCTATATTACTACGGCGGTTATGAATAGGCAGAATAAAAGCGATGATTGCTATGAACTGATGATGTTCCGAAACTTTCGGGATGAGTATCTTATGAAGAAAGAACAGGGGAAGAAAGCCGTAAAAACATATTATGACACAGCTCCCCGAATTCTTGCGGCGATTGAGTTAGAGAAAAACAGGGAAGACATTTATCAGGAAATATGGGAAAAGCATCTTTCAAAATGCCTGAAAGATATAGAAAACGGTCAAGAAGAACGTTGCGAAACCCAATACACCAATATGGTAAGAGAATTGGAAAAACGTTATATTAGTTAAAAAAAATGCCATGACTTTGACAAAAACTAGGGATAAAATGACTGAAAGTAAAAGATACACTTTCAGTTATTTTAATGTGGGTGAAGCATATGAAAAATAAAAAAAGAAAAATAGGATTTCTTATACTTTTATTTTTATGTATAGGAATGGGATGCCTTCAATATACAAAAACAAAGGAAGTGAAAGCAGCCACTACCTATATTTGTAATGTGATATATATGAGCAACGGCGGAACGGAAATTCCGGGACAAATATACAATCAGGGAACCACCCTTTCCTCTCTTCCGGCTCCGGTAAGGGAAGGTTATATTTTTGGTGGATGGTATATGGATGAAAGTTTGACAAAGCCAATGTCAACTTCATATTTTTTCCCGGTGCAGGGAATGGATTCCGTACTTGTTTTATTTGCCAAGTGGCAGAAAGCAGGAATTCGATCTATCATTGCTACTTACAAGAACCAAAGTGAGATAGTGGGAACTATTTTGGAGAAGGATTCCATTAAAGTAAATGTTATCTTTTCAGACGGAACGATGAAACTAGTGACAGATTACACCATTGGGGACTTAAAAGTTGCGAATATCGGGGTGAATATGTTTAGGGTTACTTATGAAAACATTACAACCACCTTTTACGTCATAGGAAAACAGGAAAGATTTTTTACCCTTACTTTTATTACAAATGGAGGTACCAGCATTGCACCAATTTCCGGAATGAAAGAAGGCAACAATATTTCACTTCCGGCAGAACCAACCAAGGGCGGGTATTCTTTTGAGGGCTGGTATCAAGACAGTGCCTTAAAAACACCGATTACAAAGGATACAAAAGTGCTTAATAATATGGTGCTTTTTGCAAAGTGGTCAAAAATAGAGATCATAGAGGAAAAGGTTCACTATGAATTGAATACCAACCATATACAGTTGAAATTAAATACCCAGGCAGCGTTATTTATACCTTCTTACAATGGAGATATAGAGAATTATGTGAATTATTCCAGCAGTAGGAATGAAATTGCAACGGTAAACGAAAGTGGGATTATTACAGGACACAGGCAGGGAACCGCTATTATTTATGTGGTTGCACCCGATGGAAGTGTTTTAAAATGTAAGGTGCAGGTGAGTGCAGGACCTTTGATAAAGAAACTATCCTTAAAGTCATCTTCAAAGAAAATGAAAATAAAGGAGAATTACAAAATTAAATGTGCAATATCCCCTTCGACTGCAGCAAATAAAGGATTATCTTATACATCATCCAATGAAAAAATCGCAACCGTAAGCAAAAATGGAACGGTAACTTCAAAGAAGAAGGGAAGCTGTTCCATTAAGATAAAAACAAAGGACGGAAGCGGAATTTATAAAAAAATAAAGATTACGGTACAGTAGAGGAAGAGGGAAAATTATGAAAAAAGGCAAGACAAAAAAACTTGTATTATGTGGAGTGATGGTACTTTTTTTTACACTGGTGTTTTCCTGGCAGTATTATAATAAAAGCAATTTAAAAGCGGCAGATGGAGTAATTACAGTAAATGATGATGCGGGAAATGGAATTTATTATCTGAGAAAAAAGAATATACCGGCATTTGTGGAAAATATTATGAGTGGAACAACCGTTACCTGGAGCACGTCGGATACCAGCATTTTCAAAATTAATAACAGCGATAAGGGAACGGTAACAACTTCTACCGGAACGATTACATTACACGCAGTTGGTATTGGAACGGCAACGTTAACGGCAGAGTATAAAGATGCCAAAGGAATCCAGCAGGTATTGACACGTATTATTAATGTGCCAAGTGCAATTAGCGAAAATGCGGATTTCTTCGGACAACTTCGAGGAGGCGCAACGGAAAGCGTCATGATTCTTAATTTAACCACAAGATCATCAGGAACCTTGGGGCTGCTCTATGATGTATCTTCGGGAGTCACCGTTAAATGGACTTCTGGAAATCCATATGTGGTTTCCATGAACCCCACAGATGATAGCATAGCAACAAATAATAGTGGCTATTTTAGGACAACCGGTACCGGAAAAACAACCATCACGGTGTCTTATACCGACGAAGGAAAACTGGTAACTTCCTCTGTGGATGTTTATGTTGGACCTAAAGTTTCTATTGGAAATAAGGAGGTTTCAAAAGCTTATGTTAAAAAGGGTGATTTTATTGACCTTGGAGCCAATACAGCCAATAACAATGCCACAATTAATGATAAAGTACAATGGGTGCTAACCTCAGAAAGCGGACAGGTTTTAGAAAAATCAGAGACACAGGGTAAAAAGTATTTATCTTCTACTCCATACAGCTCTCAGCTAACAGTAGACGGACGGGCTGGGTTTTATTACTTGTACGTATTTACAGGGGGAACTTACAAGGAAACCGATAATCTTGGAAACAACACCATCAATCAATTTTTGAAAAAGACCGTAGAACTCCATATTTTACCGGAGCCATTCAGCAATACGGATAACCCCATTTCCTTGCAGATTGGGGATTCTTATGATGTTGCAGATAGTTTTAATATGACAGTGGATGATTTTAATAAATATTTTGACTATAGCTGTACGCCTGCCGATAGAGGAAACTTTGTAAATGGAGTGTTTACGGCAACCACCACAGGAGCCGCCAGCCTGAAAATTGGCTTTAAGAACGGAATGCGTGAGGCTTTTGAAACATTTTTGCATGAGGTACCAAAATTCCCCTATATTATTACTGCAAATGTATACAAGGGCTTTACGCTGGACCGTTCAGAAGCTGCTATATACGTAGGGGGTTCCCTTAAGCTTTCTACGGTATACGGTGGAAATAAAGGAAAAATCACATGGACAACATCCGATAAAAACTATGTAACGGTAGTAGGAAATGATGCCAACGCCTTGATTAGCGGTGTAAAATCAACGGGAGATAAGTTTACGGTTATAACCGCCTCTATGACCTTAGATGATGGAAGAACGTTAACGGCCACTTGTAATGTTCGAGTGGGTACAACAGCAACGGCAATCAAATTAAATGAGACCGATTTAACTATGCGAATGGGGGCAACCTCTACCATTACAGCCAGTTTTGAGCCTACAACTACAACAACGGTACACTTAGAATGGCTGCTTACGGATGAAAGTATTTTGGATGTATCCGTAAATTCAGAAAAAAGTGTTGTAATAACGGCAAAAAAACCGGGGACTACTATATTAACAGCAGTCAATACCGATAATTACATAACCGCATATTGTACCATAACGGTAAGTGCTGCAATTCAGGGACTTACTTTGAATTACACAAAAAAAACCATGACCATGAGCCAGGAAGTATTAAAACTTCGAGCGGCCTATACACCGGAAACCGCAACGCTTACAGAACTAACCTGGACCAGCAGCGATACCAGTATTGCTACGGTACAAGATGGTCTTGTAACCTTTATCGCTCCGGGAAGTGTGTTTATTTCTGTTCAGCCAAAGTGGAATGAATATTTTGTTATGGCCCAATGCTATTTAACCATTGTTTCCTCGCCCACGGCATTTGCTCTTGATAAGACTGCGCTAACCATGGAAGTAGGAAGCAGAGAAACCATAGCTCCTATTTTAACGGCCCCCAATGCTACCACTACGATTTCCTGGCAGTCAATGGCTCCGGAAGTTGCGAACGTTGCCAACGGAGTGGTTACCGCAGTGGGAGCCGGTCAGACCTATGTTGTTGCAACAACAAAAGAAGGATTTGTTGCAAATTGCAAAGTGACGGTTACCCAGAAGGCAAATGGAATAACACTGAGTCCATCCACGGTACGTCTTGCCGTTGGAGAAAAGATAAAGGTAACGGCGGCACCGAATCCGGCTACCAGTACAGAGAAGACCTTTATATGGACATCAAAAGACCCCAATATAGCCGGTGCAGTAGATGGAGAGATATCCGGCATTTCTGCAGGAAGCACCGTAATATTAATAAAAACGAAAACAGGAGAAGTTGCCTACCTTTATGTGACCGTATATGACAAAGTAAAGGGAATGACTTTAAATTATGCAAACAAGGAATTGGCGAAGGGCGCTGCATTTACTCTAAAAACAATTTTCACACCGGCAAATGCAACGAATACCAAGGCAACCTATATTTCATTAAACCCCTCGGTAGCAACGGTAACAGAAAAAGGGGTTGTTACAGGTGTACAAGGAGGGTCTGCTATTATTTCCTGTCAGGCAGAAGATGGCGGATATTTAGCTACTTGCCTGGTAACGGTTGTATCGCCGGTTTCTGACATTAAATTAAATTATTCGAGTTATAAACTAGGTCTTGGAAAAATACTCACTTTAAAGGCAACGGTAACCAGCAAAGATGCTTCCAATGGTAAAATCAGGTGGTATAGCTCTAATTCAAAAGTTGCAACGGTAAGTGCAGAAGGAAAAGTAAAGGGAAAAGGAGTTGGAAGCTGTACGATTACAGCAAGAACAACCGATGGAAGCAATAAAAAAGTCAGCTGTAAGATTCGTGTTATAAGACAGGTGAGCAATATATCCATGAATAAATCGGTACTTACGGTGATGGTAAATCATACGGCAAAATTAAAAGCAACGGTGAAACCAAGCAATGCAACTTACAAGTCTGTGAACTGGAGTACTTCTAATAAGGAGGTTGCCATTGTAGATGTAAAGGGAAACGTAACCGGGCTGAAGGTTGGAAACTGTACCGTTACAGCCAAGGCAAAGGACAACGGAAAAAAAGCAATTATGTGTTATGTAAATGTAATTAGCCCCATTCCCACTTCTTCCATTTTAATAGCCGGAAAAGAACTTGTTATGATAAGCGGACAGTCACAAATGCTCTCTTATACCGTTACCCCTTCGGATCATACGGATAAAATCAGTTTCTCCAGTGACAATAAAGCGGTAGCTGCCATTTCCGGTACGGGAAAAATATATGCAAGAAGAACGGGAGCCGCCAATATTAGCATTACCAGTGCAAGTGGAAAGCAGGCAATCGTAAGTGTAGTTGTGATTGGACTGAATAAAACTTCCCTGGTAGTAGAACAGTACACGCCAGAGCTACTGACGGTAGAGGGGGCAGCTACGGCGGTGACTTGGTATTCAGGGGATTCAGGTGTTGCCACCGTAAGCGGAGGAAACGTGATTGGAAGAAAAGCGGGAACAACCACCATTTATGCAAGAGTAAATGGGATTACCCTTTCCTGCAGGGTTACGGTGAAAGCAATTCGATAAAAATACCATAGAAGACATATTAGGGACGATAAAGAGGAGGAGAAATATTTGTTAGTTAATCTGCATGTAAAGAACTTAGCGATTATTGATGAGGTAGATATTGATTTTGGAAATAATCTAAATATACTGACCGGAGAAACCGGTGCAGGAAAGTCCATCTTAATTGATTCCATTAATATTGCACTGGGGCAGAAAGTTTCCACGGATATGATACGAAAGGGAGAAGAACAGGCACTGGTAGAACTTACATTTTATATAGAAGAAGAACAAACCCTGGAAAAACTCAGAGCATTGGACATACCGGTGGAAGACCAGACCGTTATTGTATCAAGGAGAATTCGAAATGGGCGCAGTATCAGTAAAGTAAATGGAATGTCGGTTACTACAACGATTTTAAAAGAACTGGCAGGACTCCTTATTGATATTCATGGGCAGCATGAACACCAGTCCTTACTATATAAAAGTAAACATTTGGAAATACTTGACCGCTTTGGAAAGGGAGAAGCATCAAAACTTCTAAAAGAAATAAAAGAAAGCTTTCTTTCTTATGTAAAGTGTAAAAAAGAACTGGAAGAGGCAGCACTGCCTGAAGAAGACCGATTAAGAGAAATCTCTTTTATTCAATACGAAAAAAAAGAAATTGAAGAGGCACGGTTTAAAAAGGGCGAAGATGAGGCAATGGAAGCACTTTATAAAAAAATGTCCAATGCAGGAGCCATTACAGATGGATTATCCGGTATTTATCAAATTACAGGAGGGGAAGATTCTGTAAGTGATGCAATAGGCCGTGGACTTCGAATACTGAGCCGTATACTGGAATTAGACGATTCTTTGAAAGAATTTGAAGAACAGTTATTAAATGTGGATTCTTTATTGAATGATTTTAACCGAGAAATAGCAGATTATATGTCGGATTATGAATTTGACATGTCGGAATTTGCCAATGTTGAAGAACGGTTAAATCGAATTTATTCTTTGAAGGCAAAATATGGAAGCAGCTTTGAACAAATTGAAGAATACTACCATAATCTGGAAGAAAAATTAAACCGCTATGAAGACTATGATTTATATATACAGAAAAAAAAGGAAGCACTGTCGATAGAAGAAAAAAATTTGGAAAAACAATCAGAGAAAGTATCCAAAATAAGAAAAGCAAATGCGGTGATACTGGAAAAGAAAATTACGGAGGCGTTAATCGAACTTAATTTTCTGGATGTACGGTTTAAAATTGATTTTCGCAGGTTAGAAGATTTCACATCAAAGGGATGGGATGAAATTGAATTTTTGATTTCTACCAATCCGGGAGAAGACTTGCGTCCTCTTGGAAAGGTAGCTTCTGGGGGAGAACTATCCAGAATTATGCTGGCCATTAAATCCGTGCTTGCGGATAAGGATGAAGTAGATACCTTGATTTTTGATGAAATTGATGCAGGAATTAGTGGACGTACTGCACAAAAAGTGTCAGAAAGACTGTCTTTAATGGCAAAAACGCATCAGGTTATTTCTATTACACACTTACCACAAATAGCGTCTATGGCGGATGAACATTACATCATTGAAAAATCTACCGATGGAAAAACAACAAAAACAAATATAGAACATCTTAGTTTTGAAAAATCAGTGGTGGAACTGGCACGTATTCTTGGAGGTGCTGAAATTACAGAGGCTGTGCTTGCAAGCGCAAAAGAAATGAAAGAACTGGCAGCGAATATAAAAAAATAAGCGAGTGAAATAATCATTTTTTGCACATAATAAAAGAAGATATCTGAAACCGGATATCTTCTTTTATTAATTATGAGCAGGGAGGAAACACTCGTGAATTACAAAAAGCTCCATTACAGGAGAATCTTAATTTTAGCCCTTATTTTCAATATTATTTTAATTGGAATGGTATATTTCTTTACAATAGACGCAAAAATACCCAATAAAATTATGATGTTTGCCGGACAGGAAGAAGAGTTTGCTTTTGAAACACCGGTAGTAGGGGTGTTTTCCGGTAATAATCCTATGGTAAAGGAAAAAGTTAATTTTGACTTTGCAGAACCGGTATCTCTGAAAATTGATAATACAGGGACGTATGCAATTAACTTGCAATTGTTTGGTTTTATACACTTAAAAGATGTAGAATTAAATGTGGTAGAAACCCAGAAGTTAATTCCGGGAGGGGAAAATATAGGGATTTATGTAGAAACAAAGGGAATTATGGTGCTTGGAAGCGGAAGTGTGACCGGAAGAGACGGGATAAAACATCAGCCTGCAGAAAACATTATAAAAACAGGAGACTATATTTTGTCAGTTAATGGGAAAAAAGTTGAAAAAATTCAGGAAATGACAGAAGAATTGAATCACTGCAGTTCTTCACCGGTAATTCTTGAAGTAGTAAGAAATCAACAGCTTCAAAGCATTAAAGTAGTACCGGTTGAAATAAGCACAGGAGAATTCAAACTGGGAATATGGGTTCGGGACAACACGCAAGGAGTGGGAACCTTGACGTACCGTACGAAAGAGGGAAAATTTGGGGCCTTGGGTCATGGAATTACCGATCATGATACGGGACTTACCATGGAAATTGAAAAAGGGGATATTTATGATACAGAAATTATAGATATTATAAAAGGAACCAATGGAAAACCGGGAGAAGTTGTTGGAATTATTCGCAGCAGCGAATCTATGAAAATGGGTAAAATTTATAGAAACACAGATTCCGGGATTTTTGGAACCATCATTTCCAATGAATCTTTATGGAAAGAGAGGCAGGAACTGCCAATTGGGTTAAAACAGGAAGTGAAAAAAGGGAATGCCAGTATTTTGTGCGCATTGGATGGAGAAATAGAAGAATATGAAATTGAAATTGAAAAGATTAAATGGAATTCAGAAAAAGATTCCAAGGGCATGATTATTCGAATTACTGATCCAAAACTTTTAAAGAAAACAAATGGGATTATTCAAGGAATGAGTGGCAGCCCAATTCTACAAAATGGGAAAATTATTGGAGCCGTTACCCATGTATTCATACAGGATTCGGCAAAGGGATACGGTATTTTTATTGAAAATATGATGAAAAAGTAAAATTGTCAATTTCTGCGTCTAAAAAGAATTGAAAAAGATTGCAAATAAAGCTATAATTCGAACATGGCAATAATTTACAAATTACAAAATGAGAAAATGCAACAAAAAATATTGCAAAAAAGGTAAATTAGACACAGGGAGGGAAACTATTTGCGGATGCTATGCACAAATAGAAGATAGTGTAATATGATGTAAAAAAATGATAGGAGGGGAAAGAAATGTCAAAAATCAACGTTGCAATCGTTGACGATAATGAACGAATCGTAAGCCTTTTAGTGGACGTGATGGAAAACGATTCGGAAATTGAAGTTGTTGGAGTCGCATACAATGGTCTGGAGGCCATCCAGGTTATTAATGAAAAACAGCCGGATGTGGTTCTTTTGGACTTAATCATGCCTAAATTAGATGGACTTGGAGTTCTTGAACATTTTAAGTATGAAAACAGCCAGGAAAAAGTGCCGGCGTTTTTTGTCATTACGGCAATCGGTCAGGAGGGAGTGACTGAAAGGGCCTTTTCACTGGGAGCGGATTATTATATGATGAAACCATTTGATAACCAGACACTGCTGAATCGAATCAAACAAATAAAAAAAGTGGAGAAAGAAAAAATTACCGAGATAAAAAGGGATTCCGGTATAGCAAAAGTTAGCAGTTATTATGTTGAGCATAATTTAGAAAGTGATGTAACCAATATTATTCATGAAATAGGAGTTCCGGCTCATATTAAGGGATACCAGTATTTGAGAGATGCCATTATGATGTCAGTAAATGACGGAGAAATGCTGAATTCTATTACAAAATTACTGTATCCTTCCATTGCAAAGCAGCATAAAACCACACCAAGCCGTGTGGAACGTGCAATTCGCCATGCAATCGAAGTTGCATGGAGCAGGGGGAAGATGGATACCATTGACGATTTATTTGGATACACCGTGAGTAACGGAAAAGGAAAACCAACCAATTCTGAATTTGTTGCCTTGATCGCAGATAAAATACGGTTGGAATATAAAATACGAGCATAAAATATTTGTAAATAAAGGAATTGCAAAAAAAAAAGTGTAATAAAAGCATAGAAAAAGCATAGAAAACAAATTTCTCTTCCATAAACTGTTACATTAGTGTATAATAGGTGTAATTCATTTATAAGTGGGAGGAAGATTTCATGAAAAAGATACTGTTTGTAGCATCCGAAGCGGTGCCTTTTATAAAAACCGGAGGGTTGGCAGATGTAGTTGGTTCCTTGCCAAAGTATTTTGACAAGAAAAAATATGAGGTACGTGTTATGCTGCCGAAGTATATAACCATACCAGAGGAATATAAAAGCAAAATGAAATATTGTACGCATTTCTATATGAATTTAGCTTGGAGAAACCAGTATGTAGGAATTGTACAATTGGAATTAGATGGAATTGTGTATTATTTTATTGACAATGAGTTCTATTTTTCAGGTGCCAAACCATATGGCTCCATTTATGAAGATATTGAGAAGTTTGCATTTTTTTCCAAAGCAGTGCTGTCGGCATTGCCTTTGATTGGATTTCGTCCGGACATTGTTCATTGCCATGACTGGCAGACCGGATTGATTCCCGTATACTTAAAAGACAGTTTTCGTGCAAATGAATTTTTTGATGGAATAAAGTCTGTCATGACCATACATAATCTTAAGTTTCAGGGAATCTGGGACATGAAGACGGTAAAAGACATTACAGGACTTAGTTCCTATTATTTTGCGCCGGATAAGTTGGAGGCATATGGAGATGCCAACTATTTAAAAGGTGGAATTGTTTATTCAGATGTGGTAACTACAGTGAGTGAGTCTTATGCAGAAGAAATCAAAATGCCATTTTATGGAGAGGGTCTGGATGGCTTGATGAATGCAAAAAGCAATTCACTATATGGTATAGTAAATGGGCTGGATTATGAAGAATATAATCCGGAAACCGATTCCTATTTATCTAAAAATTATAATGGAAAAACTTTTCGAAAAGAGAAAATAAAAAACAAAAGAGCCTTACAAGAAGAGCTTGGGCTTGGAAAAGATGATAAAAAATTTATGATTGGTATCGTTTCCCGCTTGACAGATCAGAAGGGATTTGATTTAATAGATTATGTGATTGAAGAAATATGCTCAGAAGATACCCAGTTGGTTGTTCTGGGAACAGGTGAAGAGAAGTATGAACATCTATTCCGGCACTACGCATGGAAGTATAGTGAACGGGTTTCTGCCAACATTTTCTATTCAAATGAAATGTCACACAAGATGTATGCAGGATGCGATGCTCTTTTGATGCCATCTTTGTTTGAACCTTGTGGATTGAGCCAATTAATGAGTCTTCGATATGGAACGGTTCCCATTGTAAGAGAAACCGGTGGATTAAAAGATACCGTAGAACCTTACAATGAATTCGAAAATATAGGAACCGGATTTTCCTTTAGTAATTATAATGCACATGAGATGTTAAATACCATTCAATATGCGAAGCAGATTTTCTATAAGAAGAAAAGAGAATGGAATAAGATAATTGATCGCGGTATGGCAAAAGATTTCTCCTGGAGAAATTCAGCCGGAAAGTATGAAGCAATTTATGATAGATTATTACCGTAATTAAAGAATCAAACAGTGGATTAAATGCAAAAGGACCGAAAATAAGACGGTCCTTTTGTTGTATTATGTGCCGAATTAACGCACTGAAGTGATGTAGTGATACAACATTAACTGAATAGGATACGGAAAAAGGTATCGGATAACGAAGCAAAATGCAATTGTTTTAACTACTTCACTTGAAGAAATAAAAATGATTGTATTTGTGATATATTCCCAGTGTATGTCTAGGACGAACTTTTGTCTTTTGAACGACTGGGGAAAAGCAAAAAAAGGAGGAAAAAAAAATGAAAAAACGTTTAGCATTATTGCTAGCAACGGTTATGGTAATTACATCCATGACTGCATGCGGGGGGAACAAAAAAGAGCCCGCAAAAGATGCAACAGGTGGGGAGACAAAAACAGAAACTACATCTACCAGCACCATTGACACAATGGTTATAGGTACCCAGTCTTTAGACGGTGTGTTTAACCCATTATTTTACTCGAGTGCCTATGACAACCAAATCAACGACCTGGTATTTACCAGTGTTTGCCGTTTGGATGAAAAGGGTGAATTGATTGACTGGGCAGGACACGTAGACACAGAGGAAATTACAGCAGAGGACGGACATACACAGGTTAAGTACACAGTAAGTATAAACAAAGATATGACCTTCTCTGATGGAGAACCGGTTACCATTGATGATTTATTATTTTACTATTATGTAGTGTCAGATCCAACCTATGATGGAATGGCAACATTCTCAACACTGGATATTGTAGGTATGAAAGAATACTATTATGATACACCGGATTATACAAAAATCATTAAAGAAATCGAAGACAAATATGCACCGGAAAACATTTCCAAAGAAGATTTCGTTGCTTATTTAGTAGATACAAAATGTGATGGCTGGTTTGGTGGAGAACTTCCGGGAGATGTTGGAGACGGAAGAAGCTGGGCAGACTATTTAAAGGATGAAGGCTATGATGCTTCTGCTATTACAAAGCCGGAAGATATGTTAGCAATGTTAGCAGATTGTGAATATGAAAAATATGCAGCAAATTATGATGTATTTTCTTACTATAAAAAACAGGCAGTTCTTGGAACTTTAGAGGATGGAATTGATGTAGATACCATTTCCGGAATCGAAAGAGTAGACGATTATACCTGTACGGTATTATTTGATTCACCAAATATTTCCGGAGATAAATTAACGGCTTGGCAGCCATTGATGCCAGAACATTATTATGGAAAAGATTGGAAAAAAGGTGACTTATCCAGTATTAAAGCCTTAAATGGTACACCTATTGGAAGTGGTCCTTATATCTTCAAATCTTATGAGAATAATATTGTATCATTTGATGCAAACCCAGCTTACTTTAAGGGAGAACCAAAAACTCCACATGCTAAGATTCAAGTTGTAAACGAAGAAGATAAGGTTGACTTAGTAATCAATGGAGACGTTGATATTACAGATCCATCGGCTTCTCTTGAAATCATTGCACAGATTGATGCAGAAGAAAATGTAGAAAAATCATTAGTAGATAACCCAGGATATGGTTATATTGGTATTAATGCAGAAAAAATACCGGATATTAATGTTCGTAAAGGATTATTGTACTTAATGAACCGTGCACCTGCGGTATCTTCTTACTATGGTGATTTAGGAACGGTGATTGAAAGACCAATGACACCAACTTTGGCAGAATATCCTAGAGATGCAAAGGAATACTATGGTTATGATCCTGCAAAAGCATTGGAATGCTTCAAAAAAGCAGGATATGAAGAAAAAGATGGAAAATTGGTAAAAGATGGAAAACAGTTAGTAGTCAATGCCTGTATTGGAGATGCAAAGACCCATCCAAGTACACCAATCTTTACACAAATGAGTAATGACATGGAAAAAATGGGCGCAGAACTGATTGTTAATGACGTTGAATTCTCCGTACTTAGTACCAAGGTACAAGGTGGAGAAGTGGATATGTGGGTTATGGCATGGGGAAATGCAACCGATTGTGACTTAACGCAGATATTTGGCAGCAAGGGTGGTTCAAACTACCAGCACTATTATGATACAAAAATTGATAATATTCAGGCTGAAATTTTGAAGACCGTAGATTTTGATGCAAGATGTAAATTAGTAGCAGAAGAATTGGATATGATAATGGATGCAGCCGTTTATATGCCTGTATACCAACGTAAAAATATGGAAATTTACAATGCAGCCAATGTAAATATTTCCACACTTCCAGAAAATACCACAACATATTGGAATTATGTAGCACAGATTGAAACTCTTGAAATGAACTAGTTTTATGAAGGCAGCCCACCTTTTCCAATATGAAGAGGTGGGCTATATTATGTAGAAAAGAGGAAATCTCATGAAACAGTATATAATAAAACGTGTTTTAATTAGTTTCTTAGTTTTATTCGGAGTTTCTGTAATGCTTTATGGTATTGCCCGTATGGTACCGGGAGACTATGTTTCCAATATGACGGCGGGAAATCAAAATGTAACGCCAGAGATGGAACAAAGGATGAGAGAAGTTTACGGACTGGATAAAGGATTAATTATGGGATACGTAGGATGGCTTGGGGATGCTTTACATGGCGATTTAGGCACATCATTTATTTACCAGAAACCAGTAGTAGAAGTTATTAAGACATTTATAGGACCAACTTTTGTGTTGGCTTTTTCAGCATTATTTATAGAAATTTTACTGGCAATTCCTTTGGGAATTATTGCGGCGAGAAAGCAGTATTCCAGAACGGATTATATTATTGTAGCAATTGCCATTATTGGTATTTCGCTGCCTTCATTTTTCTTTGCAGCAATATTAAAAAGAGTATTTGGAATGGGACTGGATATTCTTCCAATTTCAGGAATGGTAACTGCCCGGGCAAACTTTACAGGTTTTGCACATTTTGTGGATATGGCAAAGCACTTTGTATTACCAATTACCGTATTTGTAATTACAGGGGTCGGCAGTCTTTTACGTTATGTTCGTACCAATATGCTGGAAGTACTGAGTGCAGATTATGTTCGTACAGCAAGAGCGAAAGGTCTGCCAGAAGTAAGAGTTATAGGAAAACACGCATTCCGTAACACATTGATTCCAATTGTTACCATGGTTGGAGGAATGATTCCGCAGTTATTTTCGGGTGCGGTTATTACAGAAGGATTGTTTGCTTTACAAGGATTAGGCAAGGTTGCATTGGATGCAGTATATAAAGGAGATATCCCATATCTGATGGGATTTAATCTGTTTATTGCGGCAATGACTTTAGTTGGCACGTTGGTTTCAGATATACTCTATGCTGTGGTTGATCCACGAGTTAGATACTAATGGGAGGTGGATTGACGACATGGAAGATTTAAAAACAAGAAATCAGCTAGAACAAGATGAATTTGAAAAAAATCAGGTTATTTTAACTCCGGGACAGTTAATCATGAAACGATTTGTACGTAACAAATTAGCATGTTTAGGGATGGGTATTATTTTGTGTATTGTGCTATTTTGCGTAGTTGGACCATTTATCAGCCCCTATGGAGAGTATGAAATCTTTTATATAAACAACGATACGGGTAAGGAAGTTCGTATGACAGAAGGTGATGTTGGAGCAGCTTACATGGGAGTAATGGTAAAATCACCCATTTCTTCTACTCACTGGCTGGGAACCGATGCCGATGGACGTGATGTTTTAACACGACTGATGTATGGTGGCAGAATTTCTTTGATTGTAGGTTTTGGTGTTGTTATAGTAGAGTTATTAATTGGAATTATTTTAGGCGGTATTGCAGGATACTATGGTGGATTTATTGATATGATGATTATGCGTATTGTGGAGATTTTCTATTGTATACCTTTTGTTCCACTTATGCTTATTATTTCTGCCATTATGTTAGGCTATGGGATATCTCCAAAGCTGAAGATTTACTTTATAATTTTAGTTATGGGTCTTATTTACTGGGCAGGGGTTGCCAGAATTGTCCGAGGCCAGATTCTGTCTTTAC
The DNA here is from genome assembly GCA_036658435.1 of Acetivibrio sp. Taxonomy (GTDB): domain Bacteria; phylum Bacillota; class Clostridia; order Lachnospirales; family Lachnospiraceae; genus DIGJ01. The sequence continues at coordinate 17,844 of JAVXEO010000009.1, read as the reverse complement.
GTGAGATGGAATATATGCAGGCAGCAGAGGCAACGGGAATCAGTACCTTCCGTAAGATTTTTAAACATTTAGTTCCCAATGTTATGCCCATGATTATTTTAATTGCAACGATGGACGTTGGAGGCGTTATCCTTACAGAATCGGTTCTGAGTTTTCTTGGTGTAGGTATTGCATGGCCTTATGCGTCATGGGGTAATATGGTCGATACGGTAACAAATTCCGTTATCATGAAGAATTACTTAAATATCTGGCTTCCACCTGGAATTTGTATCCTTTTAACCGTATTGGCATTTAACTTTATTGGTGACGGACTTCGTGACGCCTTCGATCCAAGAATGAAAAGGTAGGTGAGAACTTTGACAGAGAATAAAGAAGCAGCTCAGAAACAAAGAGAGAAGCTGCATAAAATAAAAAAATTTAACAATCAGAAATATAAAGAATACAACCAAATGATGAAAAATAAAAAAATTCCGGAAGCAGAGTATCTTACTACCATGAAAAATCCGGAAAACATTATAGAATTTGATAATTTAAAGACTTATTTTTATACCGATACCGGTACCGTAAAAGCAGTGGATGGAGTTTCTTTTGAGATTCCAAGAGGAAAAACCATTGGTGTGGTTGGAGAATCCGGATGCGGAAAATCCGTAACCAGTCTTTCGGTTATGCGCTTATTGCAAGGACCTCAGGGGCAGATTGCAGGAGGAAGTATTCGTTACAACCAGGAGAAATACAACCGTACAGTGGACTTAACCAAACTTCCCATTAAGGAAATGGAAAAAATTCGTGGAAATGAAATTTCTATGATTTTTCAAGAACCTATGACTACACTGAATCCGGTATTTACCATTGGTAACCAGTTAAGTGAGTGTATTCAGTTGCACAATCCCAAGATGTCTAAAAAGGACGTTAAGAAAAGATCCTTGGAAGTACTGGAGTTGGTAGGAATTAAAAGAGAAGGCATTTACGACAATTATCCTCATGAATTATCAGGTGGAATGCGTCAGAGAGTGGTAATCGCAATGGCACTTTCCTGTGATCCACAGCTTATTATTGCAGATGAACCAACAACGGCACTGGATGTTACCATTCAGGCACAGATTCTTGATTTACTTCGGGATTTGAAAGATAAAATCAATGCCTCTATTATGTTAATTACACATGATTTAGGTGTTGTAGCGGAAATGGCAGATTATGTTGTGGTTATGTATGCAGGAAGAGTAGTGGAGCAGGGAACGGCAGATGATATTTTCCATCATCCTCTCCATCCGTATACCGTTGGACTTATGAAGTCCAGACCGATGTTAAATGAAAAAATCGAAAGATTATATTCCATTCCCGGTAATGTACCAAACCCAATCAACCTTCCTTCTCACTGCTACTTTAAGAACCGCTGTGAGTTTTGTATTGATACCTGCGAAGGGGAATATCCGGAATTGGTTGCAGTAACGGAGACACATTTGGTGAGCTGCCAATTGTGTAAGGAAAAGAAAAAGTCCACAGGAGGTGCCAACTAATGGAAAATGAGTATGTTGTAGAAGTGAAAGACCTGGTAAAGCACTTTCCTATAAAATCCGGTATTTTACAAAGAACCGTGGGACAAGTTCGAGCAGTAGATGGTGTAAGCTTTCGAATAAAAAAAGGGCAGACTTATGGTCTTGTAGGAGAATCCGGATGCGGCAAAACCACAATCGGACGTTCGATTTTAAGACTGACAGAACCTACAAGTGGACAAGTGCGAATTAATGGAAACGATATTATTGCAAAATCCAGGGCAGAACTCCGCCCTCTGCGTCCTAAAATGCAAATGATTTTTCAAGATCCTTTTTCTTCTCTGGATCCTCGTATGCCAGTTGGAGAAATTATTGGGGAAGGGGTAAAGCAGCACAATTTGGTTTCAAAGGCAGAATACAAGGATTATATTTTAAAAGTTATGGAAGACTGTGGTTTGAGACCTTATTACATTGACCGCTATCCTCATGAATTTTCCGGCGGACAGCGTCAGCGTATTTGCATTGCAAGAGCCCTTGCACTGAATCCGGATGTTATTGTCTGTGACGAACCCGTATCGGCATTGGATGTTTCCATTCAAGCACAGATTATTAACTTAATGAAAGATTTACAAGAGAAGAGACAGTTGACGTATTTATTTATTTCTCATGATTTATCGGTAGTAGAACATATTTCCGATGTCGTTGGTGTTATGTACCTTGGAACGATGGTAGAGACCGGACCGAAAAAAAGTATTTTTGCACAACCCTTACATCCATACACACAGGCACTGTTTAGTGCAGTACCCGTTGCAGATCCAGATGTAAAGATGAATCGTGTAATCTTACAGGGAGATATTCCCTCTCCGGCAAATCCTCCTTCAGGCTGTAAATTCCATACGAGATGTTCAAAATGTATGGAAATCTGTAAGGAAAAAGTACCGGAAAGAAAAGAAATTGAAACAGAACATTATGTAGCTTGCCATTTGTACGATTAATGATTATAATAATATCCATATACAAGTAAAATTGTATATGGATATTTTATATTATAAAGGCAAGACATAGGAGTATAGTGAATGAAGGTTTATGTGGCAAGACAGCCAATTTTTGACGTAAAAAACGAAGTGTTTGGTTATGAACTTTTATACCGAAATAACAATAAAAATGCATATGACTCTTCCATAGAAGGAAGTGAGGCAACGAAGAATTTGTTGTCTGATGTGACTACGGTCTTTAAATTACAAAGTCTGACCAATCAAAAGTATGCTTTTGTCAACTTTACAAAGGAACTATTGCTGCAAAAGCTGCCTAAAGTATTAGATGAACAGGAAATTGTAGTGGAAGTTTTAGAAGATGTGATACCGGATGAAGAGCTGATTGAGTGCATCAAAGACTTAAAAAAGAGAAAGATGAAAATTGCATTAGATGATTATTTTGAACCCGGGCCTATTGATGTTTTAATTCCCTATACGGATATTATTAAAGTGGATTTTTCATTTTTAAATCCGGATCAAAGGGATGCTCTGGCAAAGTCACTGAAAGAGCGTGCACCCCACGTTAGGCTGCTTGCAGAAAAGGTAGAGACAGAAGAAGAATATGAACGTGCAAAGAAGGCAGGCTATGAATTGTTTCAGGGCTATTATTTTTCAAAGCCGGTTATGTTTTCCACTTCTTCCGTAGAGATTGCAAACAGTACCGGTATGCGTTTATTTAAAGAAGTAAATGAGGAATGCCCCAGTTACCAAAAAATGGCAGATATTATGAAAACAGATGTAGGAATGACCTATGCCATTTTAAAGAAGATGAATACCCTTGGGAGTTTTCGGGGAAATCAAATAACTAACATCAAAGATGCCCTGGTACGAATGGGATTGTTTGAAGTAAAAAAATGGGTAACCTTGAAAATCATGAGAAGCGTAGCCAGTGATGCAGCCGAAGAATCAGTTCGAACATCTCTGGTAAGAGGCTTGTTTTCAGAGGAAATTGCAAAAGAAGTGGGATGGAATCATTTAAAGGAAAGTGCATTTATGGTAGGCATTCTTTCAGGGATAGATCCGGAAATGAATGAAGAAATTACCAAGGTGCTGTCTGAAATGGGAGCTTATGAAGATGTGAAAGATGCACTCCTGGGTTCGGATAATGAGTTGCGAAGAATTTTATTTTTTGTTAAAATGTTTGAAGAAGGCAGATGGGATGAAATGAAACAGATTTTAGAGGTTCAAATTAATGAAGAACACGTTTCAGATCTTTATATCAGAGCCGTACATAATGCCGATGAAATTTTTGATGGCGTATAAATAAAACTTTTTTTAAGCTTTTGTTATAAATATATCAAAAGAGACTTGAAATTTAATTCTATAACGGTTAAAATACAAATAAGTTTGCGGATATTTATCCGTAAAAATATTATATTATTCTTAGGAGGAATTATATCATGGCAGTAAAAGTAGCAATTAACGGTTTTGGACGTATAGGACGTCTTGCATTCAGACAAATGTTTGGTGCCGAAGGATATGAAATTGTAGCAATCAATGATTTAACGGATGCTAAAATGTTAGCTCACTTATTAAAATATGACTCATCACAGGGAAGATATGCACTTTGTGATAAAGTTGTAGCTGGTGAAAACTCCATTACCGTAGATGGAAAAGAAATTCGAATCTATGCAGAAGCAGATGCTTCTAAACTTCCTTGGGGAGAAATCGGAGTAGATGTTGTATTGGAATGTACTGGATTCTACGTATCAAAAGCAAAATCACAGGCACATATTAATGCAGGCGCTAAGAAAGTTGTTATTTCCGCTCCAGCAGGAAATGATCTTCCTACTGTAGTATTTGGCGTAAATGAAGATGTATTAACAAAAGAGGATACCATCATTTCTGCAGCATCCTGTACAACAAACTGCCTGGCTCCTATGGCAGATACATTGAATAAGTATGCAAAGATTCAAACGGGTATCATGACAACCATTCATGCTTATACAGGGGATCAGATGGTATTAGACGGACCACATAGAAAAGGTGACTTTAGACGTGCCCGTGCAGCAGCTGTAAATATTGTTCCAAACTCCACCGGAGCAGCAAAAGCAATTGGTTTGGTTATTCCTGAGTTAAACGGAAAATTAATTGGATCTGCACAACGTGTTCCAGTACCTACAGGATCTACTACCATTTTAACGGCAGTAATTAAAGGACAGGATGTAACAAAAGAAGGAATTAATGCAGCAATGAAAGCAGCAGCTTCCTCATCCTTTGGATATACAGAAGATGAATTGGTATCTTCCGATATCGTTGGAATTACCTATGGTTCTTTATTTGATTCAACACAGACCATGGTTGCACAGGTTGCAGATGATTTATATCAGGTACAGGTTGTTTCCTGGTATGATAATGAAAATTCATATACAAGCCAGATGGTTCGTACCATTAAGTATTTCGCTGAATTAGCATAATTTGAATATGTAATAGACCTATCAGGGTCCGGTCTTTATATGGACCGGATCCTTTTATGTAATAGGAAAGTGCTCCTATTACATAAATATTAGAAATTTAATTTGAAAACGAAAGGGGTATATATCTATGTTAAACAAAAAATCAGTAGATGATATCAATGTAAAAGGAAAAAGAGTGTTAGTTCGCTGTGATTTTAATGTACCATTGCAGGAAGGCAAGATTTCAGATGAAAACCGATTAGTTGCTGCACTTCCTACTATAAAAAAATTAGTAGCAGATGGAGGAAAGATAATTCTCTGTTCTCATCTTGGAAAACCAAAAGGAGAACCGAAACCGGAACTATCCTTAGCGCCTGTAGCGAAAAGATTAACGGAACTTTTAGGACAAGAAGTAAAATTTGCAGCCGATGCAGAAGTGGTTGGAGAAAATGCAAAAGCTGCAGTAGAAGCTATGAAAGAAGGAGATATTGTTCTTCTTGAAAATACACGTTATCGGGTAGAAGAAACTAAAAATGGAGAAGCCTTTAGCAAGGATTTAGCTTCTTTGGCCGATATTTTTGTAAATGATGCCTTTGGTACAGCCCATAGAGCGCATTGCTCCAATGTAGGTGTTACAAAATATGTGGATACTGCTGTAGTCGGATATTTAATGCAAAAAGAAATTGATTTCCTGGGAAATGCAGTAGATAAGCCGGAAAGACCATTTGTAGCTATTCTTGGAGGAGCCAAAGTTTCTTCTAAGATTTCTGTAATCAATAATTTACTTGAAAAAGTGGACACGCTGCTCATTGGTGGTGGTATGGCCTATACATTTATGGCAGCCCTGGGAGAAGAAGTAGGAATGTCATTATTGGAAGAAGACTATAAAGAGTACGCTCTGGATATGCTTAAAAAAGCAGAAGAAAAAGGGGTTCAACTATTAATTCCCATTGATACTGTAATTGCAGATGATTTTTCTAATGATGCCCATATTAAAACAGTTGGACGTGGAGAAATCCCTGCAGACTGGGAGGGACTTGACATAGGACCTAAGACAGAAGAACTTTTTGCAAAAGCAATCAAAGGGGCAAAAACCGTTGTTTGGAATGGACCTATGGGCGCTTTTGAAATGCCAAACTTTGCATCCGGTACCGTAGCAGTGGCAAAAGCAATGGCTGAAATTGATGCAACTACCATCATTGGTGGTGGAGATTCTGCAGCCGCAGTAAACCAGCTGGGATTTGGGGACAAGATGACTCATATTTCCACCGGTGGTGGAGCTTCCTTAGAATTTCTGGAAGGAAAAGAATTACCGGGAGTGGCAGCAGCAAACGATAAATAAGAACAGAGACAAAAAGGAGATACACTATGCGTAAAAAGATTATTGCAGGTAACTGGAAAATGAACAAAACTCCAAGTGAGACCGTTACTTTGATTCAACAATTGAAACCACTGGTAGCAAATGAAGATGTGGATGTTGTATTTTGTGTACCGGCTATTTCTTTGACAACAGCAGTAGAAGCAGCCAAGGGTTCTAACATTAAGATTGGTGCTGAAAACATGTATTTTGAAGAAAACGGTGCTTTTACCGGAGAGATTGCTCCGAATATGTTAACTGACATTGGTGTAAACTACGTTATCATTGGACATTCCGAAAGAAGAGAATATTTCGCAGAAACAAACGAGACGGTAAATAAAAAAGTAGTAAAAGCTTTTGAACATGGAATCACTCCCATTGTTTGTTGTGGAGAGTCCTTAATCCAGAGAGAACAGGGAATTACCATAGACTGGATTCGCCAGCAGATTAAGATTGCTTTCTTAAATGTAACGCCGGAACAGGCAAAAACTGCCGTAATTGCCTATGAACCAATTTGGGCAATTGGAACCGGTAAAGTTGCTACAACGGAGCAGGCACAGGAAGTTTGTGCAGCGATTCGTGTTTGCATTGGTGAAATTTATGACGAAGCAACCAAAGAAGCCATTCGTATTCAGTATGGTGGTTCCGTATCGGCGGATAGTGCACCTGAATTATTTGCCCAGGCAGATATTGATGGAGGATTAGTTGGTGGAGCTTCTTTGAAACCGGATTTTGGAAAGATTGTAAACTATAAATAAAGAAATTTGTTTTATAGGAGACCATTTTATGCGTAAAAGGAAGAGTCTGTATTTCAGGCTCTTTTCTTTTTCTCTTGGGGAGTATGGTTAAAGAGACAGAAAGAAAAATTTACAATAAATCCAGTTGAAAAAAAAGAAGTACAGTGATAAAATAAGTACGTTGTATGTAAAATAAGGTAAGCGAGGTTTTTATTTTGGAACTGGTTGAAAGAATTGTTGGAATCATTGAATTAATTGGAATTGTTGCATTTGCAATTTCAGGGGCTATGGTAGGAGTACAGAAAAAATTAGATATTTTTGGAATCATTGTATTAGGAATTACAACGGCTCTAGGTGGTGGTGTAATTCGAGACCTGCTGCTGGGACGGGTGCCTCCTATGATGTTTCAAAAACCAATCTACGCCATATTAGCAACGGTATTTTCCATATCGACTTTTATATTTGCCCTTATAGTAGGAGAAGTGAAAGACAACAAAAAGGAGTTTTACAACTCTATAATTAATTTTCTGGATGCGGTTGGACTTGGAGTTTTTGCAGCAACCAGTGTAAATATGGTCCTTGTAAGCAATTCGGAGGCCGGAATTTTTTTGAGCGTTTTTATGGGAACAATAACAGCAGTTGGAGGTGGAATTCTGCGTGATATGATGTCAAATGAGATTCCACTTATACTGAAAAAAAGAATATATGCAATTGCTGCAATTATAGGAAGTACTGTGTATTATGTTTTATGGAATATGCATCTTCCCTTTGCGTATACCATGTTTACCAGCATTTTTATTACCGTAATCATACGTATGCTTGCAAAGCGCTACCGTTGGAACCTTCCAACACCAAACTAGATAAACAAAAGGAGATACAATATGAGTAAAAAACCAACCGTATTAATGATACTTGATGGCTATGGATTGAACAAGGAGACAAAGGCCAATGCCGTTTCGGAAGCAAAGACGCCAGTTATGGATAGATTGATGAAGGAATATCCCTTTGTGGAAGGCTCTGCCAGTGGTATGGCAGTGGGGCTTCCGGAAGGACAGATGGGAAATTCAGAGGTAGGACACCTGAATATGGGTGCAGGAAGAATTGTATATCAGGAATTAACAAGAATTACAAAAGAAATTAAAGAAGGCAGCTTTTTTAAAAACGAAGCACTTTTAGCAGCGATTGAAAACTGTAAGAAGAACCATTCTGATTTGCATTTGTTTGGATTATTATCCGATGGTGGTGTACATAGTCACAATACACATATGTATGGTTTATTGGAACTTGCGAAAAAAGAAGGAATAAAAAATGTTTATTTACATGCTTTTTTAGATGGAAGGGACACAGCACCCACTTCCGGCAAAGCTTTTGTACAGGAAGCCGTAGACAAGATGAAAGAACTTGGTGTAGGTAAAGTTGCAACGGTGATAGGACGTTATTATGTAATGGACCGTGACACACGTTGGGAACGTGTAGAAAAGGCATACAGAGCCTTAGCAGAGGGTGTGGGCGTAACGTCTGAAAATCCGGTAGAAGCAGTACAACAGTCTTACGATAAAGGAGAAAACGACGAATTCGTGCTTCCTACGGTGATTGTAGAAAATAATAAACCGGTAGCTACCGTAAAAGAGAAGGACTCGGTTATCTTTTATAATTTCCGGCCAGATCGGGCAAGAGAAATATCAAGAGCTTTTTGCTGTGATGATTTTACAGGATTTGAAAGAAAAGATGGAAGAATTAAGACAACGTATGTTACTTTTTCTGAATATGATATTACCATTCCAAATAAAATAGTAGCTTTTCATAAAGTTGATATAAAAAATACATTTGGTGAATATCTGGCTGCTTGTGGAAAGACCCAGCTTAGAACCGCTGAAACTGAAAAATATGCACATGTAACATTTTTCTTTAATGGTGGAATTGAAAAGCCAAACCAAGGAGAAGAAAGAATTCTTGTGAATTCACCCAAGGTTGCAACCTATGATTTACAACCGGAGATGAGTGCTTATCAGGTAGCAGATAATCTGGTAAATGCCATTCAATCAGACAAATATGATGTTATTATTGTTAACTTTGCAAATCCGGATATGGTGGGTCATACCGGAATTGAAAATGCGGCAATTAAGGCAGTAGAGGTAGTAGATGCGTGTGTTGGAAAAGCAGTGGAAGCATTGATAGAAAAAAATGGACAGATGTTTATCTGTGCGGATCATGGAAATGCAGAGCAATTGCTTGACTATACAACAGGAGATCCTTTTACGGCTCATACCACCAACCCGGTACCTTTTATTTTAGTAAATTATGACCCTGGGTATACCTTAAAAGAAGGTGGAAAACTTGCAGATATTGCACCAACTCTCTTAGAAATGATGGAATTACCAAAACCGGAGGAAATGACCGGAGAATCTTTATTGATCAAAAAATAGAACTTGAAATAATAAATTCTATATGCTATAATATCATAGCGAGTGTTTCAAAAAGAACGAAACACAATGTGATATAGGAGGTGGAAATAGTGGCAGTATTAAAGACGATATTAACAATTGTATACATTCTTGTGTGCGTAGCTTTGGTTGTGATTGTATTATTGCAGGAAGGTAAACAAGCCGGACTTTCTGGTTCAATCAGCGGAGCAGCTGAGACATACTGGGGCAAGAATAAAGGTCGTTCCATGGAAGGTGCACTTGAAAAATCTACAAAGTATTTAGCAATTGGATTTATAGTTCTTTCTATTGGACTAAATTTTATATAATAAATAGTAACGACTCTTCCATGGCGCAGTAGTGGGCTTTGTAGACAATATTTTTTGATAAAGAGAGTCGCTGCAATAAATATGAAATTTTCAAAACACTCTTCTAAGGAAGGGTGTTTTTTTTACAAATAATAGTGTATAATTAGATATGAGTACAGAAAGAGAGGTGTATGGTTATGTTGGATAAAGAAAGATTAGAAGAAAAGAAAAGTATAATTTATAACTATACTATAAGTAAAGAATATAGACCCATCAAGTTCAAAGAAATGGTTGGTATATTACAGGTGCCAAGAAATGAAAAGGAGGATCTAAAACAGGTCATTGACAGCCTTTGTGCAGAAGGTAAGTTATCCATTGATGAAAAAGGAAAAATAAAGCCGCTTTCCGGAGATTTATTAACAGGAATCTTTTGTGGAACCCAAAAAGGATATGGCTTCGTAACAATTGAAGGCGAAAAAGATGATATTTTTATACCGGACAAGGCAACAAAGGGCGCTTTAAATGGAGATAAAGTGCAGGTGGAACTTGTGGATTACAAAGGCGGAAAAAGAAAAGAAGGCAGAATTGCTTTGGTTTTAGAAAGAGAAACCAGTACGGTGGTTGGAACCTATACAAAGAGTAATACATTTGGATTTGTGGTTGCCGATAATCTGAAACTGGGAAGCGATATTTTTATTCCGCTGGAGTGTTCCAAAGGTGCGGTTACCGGCCATAAAGTAGTGGCAGAGATTACTTCCTATGGAGATAATAAAAAGAATCCGGAAGGCAAGATTATAGAAATTCTTGGGCATATGAATGATCCGGGAGTGGACATTATTTCTATTGTCAGAGGATATGGACTTCCGGAAGAATTTCCGGAGGAAGTAATAAAACAAACCGACCGGACACCGGATGAAATAAGTACAGCCGATATAGGTGGACGTTGTGATTTGAGACAGGTGGAAATGGTTACTATTGATGGAGAAGATGCAAAAGATTTAGATGATGCCGTTTCCTTAACAAAAGAAGGAAAACTCTACAAACTGGGAGTGCACATTGCAGATGTTTCCCATTATGTAACAGAAAAGTCCGCTCTGGATGAGGAAGCTTTAAAACGGGGTACCAGTGTATATTTGGTAGACCGTGTGATTCCTATGCTTCCCCATAAGCTTTCCAATGGAATCTGTTCCTTAAATGCAGGGGTTGATCGTTTAGCCTTAAGCTGCTTGATGGACATTGATGACAAAGGAAAGGTAGTCAGTCATAAGATTGTAGAAAGTGTAATTAATGTCAACCGCAGAATGACCTACACCAGTGTTAAAAAGATTTTGGAAGACAAAGAGGAAGAAGAAATCAAAGAATATGAGTCTTTAGTTCCCATGTTTGAAAGAATGCAGGAATTAGCTAATATTCTCAGAGAAAAAAGAAGAGAAAGAGGATCCATTGACTTTGACTTTCCGGAGAGCAAAATCACTTTGGACAGCAAAGGAAAACCAATTGAAATCAACGCATATGAGCGCAATAAGGCAACTAAGATTATCGAAGATTTTATGTTGATTGCAAATGAAACCGTTGCAGAAGATTTCTTTTGGCAGGAAGTTCCTTTTGTTTATCGTACACATGAAAATCCGGATCCGGAGAAAATCATGAAACTGGGTATCTTTATTAATAATTTTGGATACACCATAAAAGCGGGACAGGATGAGATACATCCAAAAGAACTGCAGAAATTAATTGATAAAATAGAAGGAACGCCGGAAGAACCTTTGATTAGCCGCTTAACCCTTCGTTCCATGAAACAGGCAAAATACACCGTAACCAACGAAGGACATTTTGGATTAGCTACAAAATATTACTGTCATTTTACTTCACCGATTCGAAGATATCCGGATCTGCAGATTCACCGCATTATAAAAGAAAGCATAAAGCAGGGTCTGCCCGAAAAGAGAAGCAAGCATTATACACAGATTTTACCAGAAGTAGCCGCACATTCCAGCGCTATGGAGCGAAGAGCCGATGAAGCAGAACGGGAAGTAGAAAAGCTGAAAAAGGCAGAATATATGAAGCAGTTTATTGGAGACACCTTTGATGGAGTTATTTCAGGTATTACATCCTGGGGAATTTATGTAGAACTTCCCAACACAGTAGAAGGTATGATTCGTGTAACTTCCTTAAAAGATGATTTTTATTTCTATGATGAAGAACATTATGTCATGGTGGGAGAAAACACTAAGAAAACCTATAAATTGGGAGAACGTGTAAAAATTCAAGTAACGGGTGTAGATAAGGTACTCCGTACCATAGACTTTGATTTAGTTGAGGAGAACAATGAAGACAGTAGGAAAGAAATTAATAGCGAACAATAAAAAGGCGCGGTTTGATTATTTTATTGAAGACTCTTATGAAGCCGGAATTTCACTTGTGGGAACAGAAGTTAAGTCTCTGCGAATGGGAAAATGCAGCGTAAAAGAGTCCTTTATCCGTATAGAAAATAGAGAAGTATATATCTACAATATGCATATCAGCCCCTATGAAAAGGGAAATATTTTTAATAAAGATCCCTTGCGTGTAAGAAAACTTTTACTTCATAAGTATGAAATTAATAAGCTAATGGGACAGATGCAGCAAAAAGGATATACCATTGTACCATTACAGGTATACTTTAACGGAAGTCTGGTTAAGATTGAAATTGGACTTGCAAGAGGTAAGAAATTATACGATAAGAGACAGGATATTGCCAAAAAGGATCAAAGAAGAGAAGCAGAGAAGGATTTTAAAGTAAAGAATCTTTATTAAAATAGAATTATAAAAAGTAGAGTAAGGTGTAATTAGGGTATCTTACTCTACTTTTTTGCTGATGAAAAGACATTACTGAGATGCTAAAACAGATTTCACAGTAAAAGAACATATTTTCATTTCGGCGAGACAGTAAAACGACTGATAAGATTAAGTAACAAAAAAATATCGGAATCACTAAGTTTTTTCAGTTCGTTTATTACTTTTTGAATCATTTCCGGATTCTCTTGGTCTTGATCAAAGAAAGCAGAAGGAGATATTTCGAAATAATTACATATTGTAAAAAATTCGCTTAAAGAGGGAAGAGATTTACCGGAAGTAATATTGTTGACATAACTGCGGCTATGCCCCAAATCATAGCTCATTTTATATTCGGAGACCCCTTTTTTTAAACGAAGCTGAGTAATACGTTCTTGCACAAAATTTTCCAAAAATTATCACCTCAATTTCTATAATAGACTAAAATCAATCTGTATTATACATAACACAGAAGTTGTTATGATTGACAACATACAATATAAAATGTATAATAAAAGAGATAATTACCCTCAATTTGTAATAAAAACATATAATTAATATGTTTTTATGTAAAAAAACAAATGGAAGGGAAGTAACAATATATTATACAAAAGTATAATACAAGAAAAAATGGTCTTGATTATGCAACTAAAATAATGATACAAAGGAGAATACATATGCTAAAGAAAATGAAAATTAAAGGTAGATTAGTATTTGGATTTATGATGGTTATTGTGATGATGATTGTTGTCAGCCTGATTTCTTTAACGGAATTAAAAAAATCAAATGATAATTTAAATAATTTCGTTGAAAAACCTTTAACGGCAGATATGGCAGTAAAAATGTGCCGCATTGAAACCAATATTGCAGCCAGAGTAACAAGAGAAATGGCATTGAATGCAGACAAGAGTACTTATCCGGCCTATAAAGAAAAAATACAGGGCAGTATTTCGGAAATTGAAGGAAATTTAAAAGTGCTAAAGGATACCGGAGCGGTAAGTCAGGAACTAACCCAGCGATATGAAGAAGCACTTAACTCCTGGATTATTATTGCCAACAAAGCAGTGGAGGCTATTGATCGTGGAAATGATACAGAAGGAATCCGAATTATTTTAGAGGAATGTTCACCGGCGTTAGGCGGGGCCATTGAAATTGCAAAAGAAATTGATGTGGTGACGGAAAAACTTCAGAGTGATACTTTGAGTGATAGTAAAAAAATGGTGGATATAATCAGTATCGTTATTGTTGCACTTCTAGGGATTGCCTGTATTCTTGCCTATGTTATTGCAAAGAAAATTATTGATGGAATTATGAAACCATTAAGTGAAATCGGACGTGTAGCAGAGGAAATGTCAAAAGGAAATCTAAAAGAAGAAATAACCTATCATAGCAATGATGAAATCGGACATGTAGCAGAGAGCCTTCGAAGTTCATTTCATACGTTATCTGTGTATATTGGTGATATTGACAAAGCCATGTCTATTATGGCAGACGGTGACTTTAATATTAGACCGGAACAGCCTTTTGTGGGAGATTTTGAAAGTATTGAAAAATCCATCACCCTTTTTGTTCAAAAAATATCAGAAGTACTGAATCATATTAGATCCACATCAGAACAGGTAGCAAGTGGATCGGAGCAGGTGGCAACCGGTTCTCAGGAACTGGCAAATGGAGCAACGGAGCAGGCAGGCGTAGTAGAAGAACTTTCTGCAACCATAGCGGAAATTTCTGATAAGATAAAAGTAAATGCAGACAATGCTACTTTAATCAGTAAAGAAGCCGGCGGTGTAGGCAATGAGATAGAAGCCAGCAACGAGAAAATGAAACAAATGGTAAATGCCATGAAAGAAATCAGCGATACTTCAGATAAAATAAGTAATATTATCAAAACCATTAATGATATTGCATCCCAGACCAATCTTCTGGCTTTGAATGCATCCATTGAAGCAGCAAGAGCGGGGGACGCAGGAAAAGGATTTGCAGTGGTAGCGGATCAAGTTGGTAAATTAGCAACGGAAAGTGCCCAGGCAGCCAAGATATCCAATTCCCTAATTGAAGAATCGGTAAAAGCAGTGCAAGCCGGTATGTCCATGGCAGAGGAAACGGCAAAAAATTTGGACGCAGTGGTAAGTGGGGCCAAAGATATTACGGTTAAAATAGATGAAATTGCAAAATCATCCGAACAGCAGGCAAATGCGGTAGAACAGATAAATATTGGTGTGGATCAAATTTCTGCAGTAGTACAGAATAATTCCGCATCGGCACAGGAAAGTGCAGCAACCAGTGAAGAACTTACCGGTCAAGCTGAAATATTAAAAGGATTGATGGAACAATTCAATACCGTTAAAGAGTAAAAAAAGCTTGACAAGAGCAAAATAATCATGCTATAGTAAAAAGGTTATTAGAAGCGAAGAACCAACAAACCTTAGGGGTTGTACTGGTTTCGACGGGGATTTTGAAGCTCGAGCAGCTATCAGTGGACTAGGACCACTATAAAACTTAGAAAAAATATAAACGCTGAAGATAATTTAGCTTACGCTGCCTAGTGGCAGTTGCCTTTTTTAAATCACTCACAATTTAAGAATAGGTATCGATGATGTGGGAAACGACATATGCAAAGCTTTGCGTATATGGGCGTATTATGAAGCTACTGAAGTCTGTACGATGTCCGTTTTGGACAGATAGAGGGAATGTTAAATAACGGACTGTGATAGGAGATACTCGCGTGAATGGGTTTTCGGACGTGGGTTCAATTCCCACCAGCTCCATATAAAAAAGAGTCCCGTAAAGTGAAAACTTTTACGGTGCTCCTTTTTTTATTTAATAGGAAAGTACTCCTATTACATAAAAACGCTCCGCTTTGGATGCGCGCGCCGCGCTAAGGAATATGCTTTGGCGCGAGAGTCTGCAAAGCAGACTCTTTATCCTTACAATCGTATAAATTTAATTCAGAAGGAGATTTTACATATGATAAGAAATCAGTTTCAATTAGCATTAAAAACAATACAGCAGACCATTCAAAAAAACTATAAGACAGCCACAGAAAACTTTCTTTTTACGGCTATTTTTGTGAATTTATTTCAAATGATTTTTGGAGCAGAAAATTCCATTGTAGGTGTTGCATTTGCTATTATTATGCCGGCATCTATGCTTTTAGATTTGGCAGCAAAACCGGTAAAGAATTTTTTTAGCCAGTTTATTATTATGGAAGCCATGACAATCGCTTCTTTTTTAGTTGGAAAATGGAATCCTTATGGAGCCATTCCAATAAATCTGATTATCTTGTTTTTTCTACTTTACTTTTTTACCTTTGAATATGCTATGGATTTATATATGCCATATCTTCTTTCCTACTTATTTTTAGTGTTTATCTCTCCAATTACCTTGGAACAACTGCCTAAAAGAATGATATCAGTATTTTTTGGGTCTGCTTGTATTATCTGCTACCATCTTGTGAAAGGCAATCATCGTATGGGAAAAGCAGTAAGCAATACCTTGACAGAAATAATAGAGGAAGTTCAGGATAGCCTGCAATGTTTGTTATCCGGGAAATGCGTACCAAATAATACAGAAGTGGTTCATAATAACCTTTGTAAACTGAGTCATTTGATTTATGAACGACGAAATAGAGCCCTTCATATTTCAGATGCAGCCCTTGCAATGTTGGACTGCGGACTAATTTTAGAAGATTTGAATGATACCTTATATAACGCTAAGAGAACAATTACACCGGAGGATGAAAGAATTCTGGAAAAAGTAAAAACACGATTGAATGAATTCCACACATTTATACAATGCCCAAGGAAAGAGCCGGCCGCCTTAAACAGGGAAGACTTTTCTTTTCAAAATGATTTTGAAAAAAAGCTT
The DNA here is from genome assembly GCA_036658435.1 of Acetivibrio sp. Taxonomy (GTDB): domain Bacteria; phylum Bacillota; class Clostridia; order Lachnospirales; family Lachnospiraceae; genus DIGJ01. The sequence continues at coordinate 1,415 of JAVXEO010000009.1, read as the reverse complement.
TATCAAAGTTTGGAACGAATACAAGATCGCATTTATCATATGAAAGATGAAAATAAACAAAAAACCTTTCAAAAAACTTCTTTTTCTAAATTAGTCCAAATAAAAGGTACCATTCAAGCAAGTCCGGTTCGCTTTATTTATTCATTACGAATTGCAATTCTTTTGACAATACTTACAGCACTGGTTCAAATTTTAAATCTGCCTCATGGAAAGTGGCTATTATTTACTGTGGCTTCTGTTTCACTTCCCTATGCAGATGATGTTGGAAATAAGGCAAAAAAAAGATTATGGGCTACCTTGGCGGGAGGCTGTGCTTCTGTAATTGCTTTTTCCTGCATTCCTTCTATGACCGGACGTACAATTGTGATGCTGGCTGCAGGATATATTTCTTCTTACCTGTCTGATTATCGCTTTACCTTTGCCTGTTCTACTGTGGGGGCACTGGGAGGTGCGGTACTTATGAATACTTTTGGCTGGGAAAGCGTTGGAAACGTCTTTATGATACGTTTGGGGTATATTTGTGCGGGAATTATTATAGCATATATTGCAAACTGCATATTTTTCCCATTTAAAAGGCAGCTTGCAATGGGACAATTGAAAGAAAAATATCTGGATACTATAAAACTATTGGTGCATACCTTCCATGAAAAAAAGGCAGAACCACAACTTTATTATAGTCTGATTATGCAGGCACTTCTGCAAGAAGAAAAACTTCAAAAAAATATGACTTCGGGAGAGTGGAAAGAGATAAAAATAGCCTTGGAATCCATTACAACTTCTCCTTGTCTTTTACAAAGAAGTTAGGTAAAATATAAGTGAAATCATATGGATAGCCTAACAGTGGAGGATCTTTTATGAAAGGTAATTTTGAACTAAATGGATATATATTTAACAATAGAAGTGACTATGAAAAAGCAAAGAAGGAAGCCGAAGCCATTTCCTACATTTCAATGAACTCTGATTTGAAAAATTCGGTGCTGGCTAAAAAGATTTATGAAAAATTATTAGATAAAGGAACGTTTCAAACTGTAATTGGTTACACTTTTTTAAGTGACCTTAGAAAAAATATAATGGAATCTGAAAAATTAGAGGAGGGTATGCTTCGATGCATACCCGTTAAATATCCGGAACCTCCCAAAACAGAAATAAAAAAAGAAACACCAAGTGAAGAAGCAAAACGAGGAGAACAATACCGGGAACTGTATGAGAAAGAAAAAAAGAAAAAAGGAACTTTGAAAATAGTCCTTGTTTTTTTGGTAATCATGATTGTGGGGATGTTTGCGGTGGCACAATTTACGCCTTATACCATTTTCACTAATTATGAAACAAAGATTATTAACCAATATGAAGACTGGCAGAACCGTTTGGAAGAAAAAGAAGCGGAATTAAATGAAAGAGAACAGAAGGGCACAACC
>JAVXEO010000008.1:0-49729 GCA_036658435.1 Acetivibrio sp. | reverse complement strand
AAGGCGGTCAAAGCGGAAGCAATCGAGACGAAAGTGGTAAAACCGGAGAAAATCGAGACGAAGGCGGTCAAAGCGGAGAAAATCGAGACGAAAGCGGTCAAACCGGAAGCAATCGAGACGAAAGTGGTAAAACCGGAGAAAATCGAAAAAAAAGAGGTATCTGAGAAAGGTAAGAATTTGAATGTATGATAGGCTGGGATTTTTAGCGAAAACAGTAAAGGAAACCCCTGAAATTGGTAGATTCTTTGGCTGGTTACAGAGAGTTCTTCCCACGGAGCTGGAGGTTAAAAGCTTTTTTGCAAAAATAGTAGCAGCTTTTCTTTGCTATATTATAGGAAAACGACTGGTAAAATGGTTAAAAAAATTATTAGAAAAAGTATTTAAACAATCTAATATGGATGAAGGTGTTAGAAAGTTTTTGCTTTCCTTAATTGGAATTTCCTTAAATGTTTTCTTAGTTGTGATTGTAATTGGAATATTAGGGGTGCAGACAAGTTCTCTGGCAGCAGTCGTGGGCTCAGCTGGACTTACTATAGGACTGGCGTTACAGGGTAGCTTATCTAACTTTGCAGGGGGAGTTATGATTTTAATAATGAAGCCCTTTCGAATTGGTGATTATATTATTGCGGATGCAACGGAAGGAACCGTGACTAGTATTGATGTGTTTTATACACGTTTATTAACCATTGATAATCGAAAGGTTGTGATTCCCAATGGAGGACTTTCTAACTCAAACATTGTAAATGTTACAAATGAAGAGGTAAGACGTTTGGATTTAATTATTTCGGTTTCCTATCAGTGTGACATTAAAAAGGTAAAACAAATACTTAGGGAACTTCTTGAAAGCCAGAGTGAAATACTGAAAGAGGAACCCCTTGATATTTATGTAGATAATTTTACAAACAATGGTATTTCAATGGGTCTTCGTATGTGGACAAAAAAAGAAGACTACTGGAAACTAAAATGGAAACTATTGGAAGACATAAAAGAAAGTTTTGATGAAAATAAAATTGTAATGCCATTTAATCAATTGGATGTGAATATGAAGGGCGAGAGTATCAATTGATACTAAAAAAATCAAGATATAAAAAAAACAATAAAAATAATAAAAATATGCTTTTCTTTTTAAAAAAAGAGTGGTATTTTTTACTAGAATAGCAACATGAATAAAGACATTCTCAAAGTAATAAAGGAGAATGTCTTTTTACAAAATAAGGAAGGTAAAAGAAGATGGAAAAGAATGTGATTGAACAGGTATTTGCCAAAGACGTATTTAATGATGCCGTAATGAGGGAACGACTTCCAAAGCCTCTTTACAAAAAATTGAAGGAAATTATTGAAAAAGATAAGGATTTGGATACAGAAATTGCAGGAGCCGTAGCCCATGCTATGAAAGAATGGGCATTGGAACGTGGTGCAACACATTATTCACATTGGTTTCAGCCAATGACTGGAATTACAGCAGAGAAACACGATTCTTTTATTTCACCAACGGGAGATGGAAATGTAATTTTAGAATTTTCCGGTAAAGAGTTAGTGAAAGGAGAACCGGACGCATCTTCTTTTCCTTCCGGAGGACTTCGTGCAACTTTTGAAGCAAGAGGATATACAGCATGGGACTGCACATCACCTGCATTTCTAAAAGAGGATGCAGCAGGAGTGACGCTTTGTATCCCTACGGCATTCTGTGCTTATACAGGAGAAGCACTGGATAAAAAAACACCCCTTCTTCGTTCTATGGAGGCGGTGGACAACCAGGCAGTTCGTATTTTAAAGCTTTTTGGACATGATGAGGTAGATAATGTATCCTGCTCTGTGGGTGCAGAACAAGAATATTTTCTTATTGATCGTGAAAAATACCTAAAACGAGATGACCTTATTTTTACTGGTAGAACCTTATTTGGAGCCATGCCTCCCAAAGGCCAGGAATTGGACGATCATTATTTTGGATCCATCAAGGAAAGAGTAGCTTCCTTTATGAAGGAATTAAATATGGAATGCTGGAAACTTGGAATTCTTGCCAAGACACAACACAATGAGGCGGCACCGGCACAGCATGAAATGGCACCAATTTATTCTACAGCCAATATTGCAACGGACCATAACCAATTGATTATGGAATTAATGAAAAAAGTTGCGAAGCGGCATGATCTGGAATGTCTGCTGCATGAAAAACCATTTGCCGGTGTTAATGGCTCTGGCAAACATGATAATTGGTCCCTGATTACCAATACCGGAAGAAATTTATTGGATCCGGGAAAAACTCCACATGAAAATATTCAATTTCTTCTATTTTTATCAGCAGTCATAAAGGCAGTGGATGAAAATGCAGGATTACTGCGCTTATCTGCATCAAATCCTGGAAATGACCATCGACTTGGAGCGGATGAAGCACCTCCAGCAATTATTTCCATTTATCTGGGAGAACAGTTAGAAGATGTGGTTGCGCAGCTAATTGAAACCGGTGAGGCAAAATCAAGTAAACAAGGTGGAAGGCTGATGACTGGAGTGAATACACTCCCGGATTTTAGAAAAGATGCAACGGACAGAAACCGTACATCACCATTTGCATTTACCGGAAATAAATTTGAATTTCGTATGGTAGCTTCGGCTCTTTCCGTAGCAGAACCCAATACGGCATTGAATACGATTGTGGCAGATACCTTGTCTGATATGGCAGATGAACTGGAAAAGGCATCGGACTTTGATCTTGCGGTTCACGACCTGATTAAACGAACCTTATCGGAACATCAGAGAATTATTTTTAATGGAAATGGGTATTCAGAGGAATGGGTAGAAGAAGCTAAAAGACGAGGACTTCCCAATGTTAAAACCATGGTGGATGCAATTCCTTTTCTTACCCAGGAACAGACGGTTAAAATTTATGAAAGACAACATGTTTTATCCAGAACAGAACTGGAATCCAGAGCAGAGATTCATTATGAAGCCTATTCCAAAGCAATTAATATTGAGGCAAAAACCATGATGGATATGGCAAGCAAAAAATACATACCGTCCGTGATTCGCTACACAACAGAGCTTGCAAAATCTATTAATGAGATTCGAAATGCCTGTGCCGAGGCAGACATTTCAGTGCAAATTAGTCTATTGCGAGAAATATCATCTTTACTTGGGGAAACAAAGAAAGCATATGAAAATTTAAAGAAAGTAAATGCTCATGCAGGTGAAATAGAAAATGAAAAACTGCAGGCAGAATATTTTAAAGATGTTGTATTTAAGGCAATGGGAGAGCTGCGGGCACCCGTTGATATTCTGGAAACGGTAGTTGATAAAAACTTTTGGCCGGTACCGGCTTATGGAGATATGTTATTTGAAGTATAAAAAGACACCCCACATACTTTATCATATGTGGGGTGTCTTTTTATAAAAACGATCCGCCGTGGGTGTGCATGCCTTCTATTCTATACAAAATCTACTTTCCACCGTTACCACGTTTCGAACGCATTCTGGCAGTTGGATCTAAAATCTTCTTACGAAGACGAAGACTTTCCGGAGTAATTTCCAGATATTCATCGGTATCAATATATTCAAGAGCCTGTTCCAAACTTAAAATTCTAGGAGTTGTTAATTTCAAAGAATCATCGGAACCGGAAGCTCGTGTATTGGTAAGCTGTTTTCGTTTACATACGTTTACTTCAATGTCTTCCTGCTTGCCATTTTGTCCGATAATCATACCGGCATATACTTTTTCACCAGCACTGACAAAAAGAGTACCACGTTCTTGTGCATTAAATAAACCATAGGCAATGGTTTCACCAGATTCATAAGCAATAATAGAACCTTGCTTTCTATATTGAATTTCTCCTTTGAATGGAGAATATTCTTCAAAGGTTGAATTAATAATACCATTCCCTTTGGTGTCCGTCATAAATTCACCACGGTAACCAATTAAACCTCTGGAAGGAATTAAAAACTCAAGTCTGGTATATCCGCCGTTTGCCATGGACATACCCTGTAACTCCCCTTTTCTCTGGCTTAACTTTTCAATAACATTTCCGGCAAATTCTTCCGGAACATCAACAAAAGTACGCTCCATTGGTTCTAATTTACGATTTCGATCATCATAATGATAGAGAACCTCTGCTTTACTTACAGCAAATTCAAAACCTTCACGGCGCATATTCTCTATTAATACGGATAAATGAAGTTCACCACGTCCGGAAACCTTAAAACAGTCTGCCGTATCGGTTTCTTCCACACGTAAACTTACATCCGTGTTCAATTCCCGGAATAGACGGTCTCTTAAGTGACGGGAAGTAATAAACTTACCTTCTTGACCAGCTAAAGGAGAATCATTTACCACAAATTCCATAGCGATGGTTGGTTCAGAAATCTTCTGGAAAGGAAGTGCCTGTGGATTCTCAGGGGAACAAATGGTATCTCCAATGTGGATGTCTGGAATACCGGAAATAGCAACAATGGATCCAATGGTAGATTCTTCTACTTCTACTTTCTTTAATCCATCAAATTCATATAATTTACTGATTTTGACACGCTTCCGCTTACTTGGATCGTGTTCATTTAATAAAAGTACATCTTGATTTACTTTTATAGTTCCATTATCTATTTTACCAACACCGATACGGCCCACATATTCATTATAATCAATGGTACTGATTAAAAGCTGTGTACTCGCATCCGGATCTCCTTCCGGAGCAGGAATATAGTCTAAAATTGTTTCAAAAAGGGGCTGCATATTGGTTGGAGTCTGATTTAAATCAAGGCAGGCAACACCTGATTTAGCAGAGGCAAATACAAAAGGACAGTCAAGCTGTTCATCGTTTGCTTCTAAATCAATAAACAATTCCAATACTTCATCAATTACTTCATTTGGTCTTGCTTCTGGACGATCAATTTTATTAATACAAACGATTACCGGAAGACTAAGTTCTAATGCTTTCTTTAAAACAAACTTTGTCTGTGGCATAGCACCTTCAAAAGCATCTACAACTAAAACAACACCATTTACCATTTTAAGAACACGTTCTACTTCGCCGCCAAAGTCAGCATGTCCGGGAGTATCTATAATATTAATTTTTGTATCTTTATAATAGATGGCTGTATTTTTTGAAAGAATAGTGATACCTCGTTCTCTTTCAATATCGTTGGAATCCATAACTCTTTCTACAACTGCCTGATTTGTGCGGAATACACCGCTTTGTTTTAAAAGTTCATCAACTAAAGTTGTTTTACCGTGGTCTACGTGAGCAATAATCGCAATATTACGAATATCTTCTCTCTTCTGTTTCATAAAAACGCTCTCCTATTTCTTAATGCGAATGATTTTATGATTAAAAATAACACATTTTAATCACCTATTACAATGTACAACTTATAGAGTATAGCACAACTCTATATAAAATGAAAGGATAATTTTGAAATATTAGTTTACAAGAAGGGAAATGAGTGATAAAATGGCAAAGATGAGTAGCACAGATGATCGCGCCTGTAAGTGTCGAAAGGCCACAGGTGAGGAAAGTCCGGGCTTCACAGGGCAGGATGCCGGATAACGTCCGGTGGGGGTGACCCTAAGGAAAGTGCAACAGAAATATACCGCCGGAAGAATACGTTGTATTCTGTGGTAAGGGTGGAATGGCGAGGTAAGAGCTCACCGCCTATTTGGTAACAGATAGGGCATATGTAAACCCCATTCGAAGCAAGACCGAATAGAAAACGATACGGCGGCCCGTCGTGTTTTCGGGTAGGTCGCTTGAGCCTGGTGGCAACATCAGGACCAGATAGATGATCATTTGATACAGAACCCGGCTTATAGTGCTGCTCATTATTTTATCAGAAAGCGTGAAATTTATTTTCGCGCTATTTTTGTAGAAAAAGAAATTAAATATAAGGTCCGGCTAAAGCAGGCAGATGGGAGAAAAAATGAGTGGTCAAGATCGGATAAAAGAAGAAAATGAACAGGTTATGGAACGATATGAACTCTCTATGGAACGTATTCAGGAAATTATCTATGATTGTGGTGTCAAAGAAAAGTATCAAGACTATTTTGTGAAAACAGCAAAATTTTTCATGAGCATAAAGCAAGTGTATGATTGGGTAGAAAGTGGAGAACTTCGCACTTTTTCCATTGAAAAACTACAGAAAATGAATAAAGATTTATATGGTGATATATTGGGAGCGGCTTATGAGAAGAGCTACGGAAATCCGGATTATGCCGTTTCCTGTTTTGATAAAGAATATGGTCAGTTGCTTAGTTTTCTATATACAGAAATCAGAGGCTGTATAGCCTATGCATTTGAAAGCCGTTTATTTGATATTACAATCACAGGAGAACTGTTCATTGAAATCTATAATTTAATGGAGGAAGAGGATGGAAAAACATACAAATCCATGAAATCTGCCATTTATTATTTTTTTAGTGATTATAGTGATATTACCCTGGAAAGGCGCATGCAGGAATTATTAAATCCGAAGCTTACCTTTGCCGTTGATATTATAGAAAAAGAAAATTTAAGAGACCTTCGCTATCTTTATTATTTTGGAGAATACATTACAGAAAATGAATTAAAAATTGCAGAGTTTTTAAATGCCTGTCCGGAAGAAGAAATTGAAAAAATGGCAGCTACTTTTACAGAAGGCTATCGCCTTGGATTTGAAAACTATAAAATTGATTTGTCAAAAAAAGAAGTGGTAAATATTCGCTATAATTTGGGTTTTGAGCGTATGGTAAAAGCTGCTATAGGACAGTTTGAAAAAATGGGATTAAAAACAGTGATTTACAGAGCCGCTGTTAGCAGCATCCACAAAAAACAAAACCTAAAAATAGGATTTCATGGAAGCAGTGCAAATAAACAATATGATTATGATCATCGTTTCGATAATGCATTGTATATGGATAAGGCATTTAATGATCGCAAATTAGCAGTAACCAAGTCTGTTTATGAGTCTATGAAAGAGATGGCATCAAAATTTGCCGGCCCGGCTGTCATTGGAACTTTTGGAGAAACCCCATTTACACCGAAAAACAAAGAGAACGCATTTAATTTAACAGATAAACAGCAGAAACTTTCAGTTGAATACCAGAGAGAATTTAGTATATTATCAAATAAATATTTAAAAAATGATGAAATCAGCTTTACAATGATTGATTATCCGATTCCTGAAATTGGAGCACAGTTTAAAGAAATTTTTGCGGAAACGGTAAAAGTTAACACCTTAGATATGAAAATGTATAAAAAAATTCAACAGGATATGATTGACGCATTGGATCAGGGAGAATTTGTTACCATAACCGGCAAAGGAAAAAATAGAACCAGCTTAAAGGTTCAAATGCAAAAAATTAACCACCCGGAACAGGAAACAAACTTTGAAAATTGTCTGGCAGATGTTAATATTCCGGTGGGAGAAGTCTTTACCTCTCCTAAGCTGGAGGGAACCCAGGGAGTTCTTCATGTTACGGAGGTGTTTTTACAAGGACTTAATTTTATAGATTTGGAACTTGTCTTTGAAGATGGAAAAATTATAGAATATACTTGCAGGAATTTTGAAAAAGAAGAGGAAAATAAGAAATATATAAAAGAAAATATATTGTACCAGCACGATACCCTGCCAATTGGTGAATTTGCAATTGGAACCAACACAACGGCATATGTAATGGGAAAGAAATACGGAATTTCTCCATTGCTGCCTATTTTAATTGCAGAAAAGACGGGACCTCATTTTGCAGTAGGAGATACCTGCTTTAAAATGAGTGAAGATATGAAGACCTATAATCCAGATGGTAAGGAAATGACTGCAAAAGAAAATACCTGTTCCGCACAAAGAAAGACCAATATGGAAAAAGCGTATTTTAACTGTCATACAGACATTACGATTCCTTATAATGAGCTGGGAGACATTCTGGTGCATAAAAAAAATGGGGAAACAATTTTTATTGTAAAAGAGGGAAAGTTTGTACTTCCGGGAACAGAGGAATTAAACCGCCCTTTACAACTATTTGAGAATAGAGTATAGTGGATACCATGTCATGAAACAATTACAAAGGAGATTATTATGTCAAAAGTGGGTATTTTAATGGGAAGCGATTCTGATCTTCCTATTATGAAGAAAGCATGTGAGGTACTGGATCGTTTTGGAATTGAGTATGAAATGAAAATTATTTCAGCACACAGAATGCCGGATATTTTTATGGAATATGCAACGGAGGCAGAAGAAAAAGGAATAGAAGTGATTATTGCAGGCGCAGGCGGAGCCGCACATTTACCGGGAATGTGTGCAGCATTGTATCGACTTCCGGTAATTGGAATTCCAATTCGTACCAAGGCATTAGGTGGTGTAGATTCCCTTTACTCGATTGTGCAAATGCCAACCGGAATTCCGGTTGCAACCGTAGCCATTGATGGTGCAGCCAATGCGGCAATTCTTGCAGTGAAAATGCTGGCAATTGGAAATAAATCTTTACGAGAAAAATTAACAGCATATAGTAAGGAAATGAAAAAAAATGTTGTTGCAAAAGATGAAAAATTAACAAAAATGGGTTATGTAGGCTACTTAAAACAAATGTAAGATTTGAAATTATGTTAGGTACCTGCTTTTTCCCAAAAAAGGTGCCATATGTTCTTAGCGAGTAAACGCCGGCTACATATGGCACCTTTTTTGTTTGCACAGGAATAAAAAAAAAGCCCAAAAGGCTTTTTTACCAGAAAGCGCGAGACGGGACTCGAACCCGCGGCCCCGACCTTGGCAAGGTCGTGCTCCACCACTGAGCCACTCGCGCAAAATAAAAGGTAATACGGAACAAAAAATATAATACAATATGAAAAAGTATTTGTCAATCCTATAAATAAAAAAAATTAAAATTTTGGTTGACGAAAGTTTAAAATATGTATAAAATTTGTATTAAACATAAGTATTTCTATTGACACAACAAAAGCAAGGCGGTACCTTACTATATAGAAACAAAATCATATAGAAACAAAGAAAAATATAAAATAAGGGAGTTGTCATATGAAAGAAAAGTTTGCAAAATTTATGACCGGAAGATATGGTGTGGATGCATTAACAAAATTCATGCTGTATATTGCTGTAGGATTTATGATATTAGGATTAATTTTTCGAAATGGAATCTGTAACAGTTTGGCCATGTTATTATTGGTTTTCGTATATTTCCGTATGTTTTCACGTAACATTCAAAAGCGCTATAGTGAGAATACGAAATATTGGAATGTAAGGAATCGCTTTTTGAATTTCTTTAAGGTGCGAAAAACAAGCCATATCTATAAGTGCCCCAGTTGTAAGCAAAAGATTCGGATTCCAAGAGGAAAAGGTAAAATTGAAGTTATTTGTCCAAAGTGCAAAGCCAGTTTCGTTAAGAGAAGTTAAAATCAAGGGAACGATTAGAAATGAAAGCACAGATAGGAGCATAAAATGTTTGGATATGTGCAGATTAACCAGCAGGAATTAAAGATAAAAGATTATGAAAAGTATCAAGCGTATTATTGTGGTCTTTGTAAAACCTTAAAGAAAAGTCATGGAAGGAAGGGACAGTTAACCCTTACGTATGATATGACTTTTTTAGTCATCTTTTTAACAGCGCTCTATGAACCGGAAGAGCATTACTCTATTCAAAGATGTATGATGCACCCTTTAAAAAAACATAAAATATTAGAAAATGAAATATCGGTATATGCGGCGGATATGAATATATTGATGACCTACTATAAATGTATCGATGACTGGCAGGACGAAAAGAGTTTAAAAGGATGGCTGGGAAGTGTTTTCTATAAACACCGATTTCAGAAAGTAGTACATCAATATAAGAGGCAAAGCATGGTTGTGGAAAAGTCAATTCATGCTTTGCGTGAGTGCGAAAAATCGAAGGAAACGAATCTAGATGTGGTTTCCCGCTGCTTTGGAGAACTAATCGAGGAATTATTTGTATATAAGGTGGATGAATGGGAAGATTCCTTGCGGAAAATTGGATTCTTTTTGGGAAAATTCATTTATTTACTGGATGCCTATGATGATTTAGAAAAAGATAAAAAAAATGGAAATTACAATCCATTTCTTACTGGAGATTATCAAAATAAGTACAAAGAAATACTAACTTTAATGATGGCAGAGTGTGCAAAGGAGTTTGAAAAACTACCAATTATTAAAGAAGCGGACATATTAAGAAATATTATATATTCAGGCGTATGGATGCGGTATGAGGAAGTTAAGTTGAGAAAGGATAAGAAGCATGATGTTTGACCCATATGCTACATTGGGGATTCCCAAAGGTTCCAGCGATGATGAAGTTAAGCGTGCTTACCGAAATTTAAGCAGACGTTATCATCCAGATGCCAATATGAATAACCCAAACAAGGAACAGGCAGAGGAAAAGTTTAAAGAAATTCAAGAAGCATACGAACAAGTAATGAAAGAACGTTCTGGAGAAGGAACGTTTTATCAAAATAGAAGTCAGGGGGGATTTGGATTCGGGGGAAGGGAAGAAAGCGGTGAACCAATTGAATACCAGGCGGCTTATAATTATATTCAGTCCGGCCATTTCAAAGAAGCATTGCATGTTCTTTCTGAGATCCAGGTAAAAAATGGAAGATGGTATTATTATAGTGCAATGGCAAATTCTGGAATGGGAAATAATATTGAGGCATTGGAGCATGCTAAACAGGCAACGGCTATGGAACCTGGAAATCAGCAGTATCAGATGCTATTACGCCAGTTAGAATCAGGGGGACAGTGGTATCAGCAGGCAGGAAATACTTATGAGACAAGAGGCGGTCTTGGAGGAAATATATGTTGCAAGTTATGGATTGCGAACATGCTTTGTAACTGCCTTTGCGGATATCCACGTATTTGCTAGTGAAATAATCAGGGGGAGTAGGCAATGTATGGAGTATCAAAGAAAATATTTGGTTTGTTGTGTATGGCAGTTGTTGGATTTGTATTGGTGTTATTTTCGACAAATGGCAATGTAACTTATGAAAAGAATGAAGAAGAAACAATAAAACACATGGGGGAATGGGAAACCATAGAGGAAAAAAAACAAGCGGTTTCTGTTTCAACAAGGAATAAAACAGATAGTATGTCCGAACGAAAAATGGCTAAAAGTTTGCCGCTTAATCTAAAAGATGGAAGTGCTATCTCTTTTTTTACAAAGAACCAATACGCAGAGGTAAGAATAGACAACGAATTAATTTATTATTTTTTTGAGAAAAGTAAGGAAAAAGTGAAAATTCCGGGAAATCGATGGAACTTCGTAGCACTGAGTGGGAAAGATGCAGGAAAGACCATTAGCATTACCTTATGGGGAAAAGACGGAGAAAATAGAGAGCCTGAGGTATTAATAGGGGATAAAACAGAGCTGGTAATGAATCGAATTTCCAAAAATGGAAGTGCTTTTATAGGGAGCCTTCTTATTGGAACGATGGGAATTATCATTCTTTTTGCATGGTTTATAAAACGAAAAAAGGTAGAAAAAAAGGCATTTTATATCGGAATTATTACTATTGAAATTGCGGCGTGGTCTATCATTCAAACACAGATAATACAGATTTTTTTAGGATATTATTATGAACTGAATATGACGCAGTATTTTCTGCTGCTGCTCATTCAATATCCACTCATTCGCTATGTTTCAGAGAACTATGGAACCATGGGGAAAAAAGTATTTGAAGGACTTTTGGAAGTTTATCTGGGAAGTATTTTATTAGTAGCATTGGGGGTTGGTTTTAATGCAATTAACATTCGTGAGATGGAAATCGTTTCCTACATTTATTTATGGATGTGTGGAGCTTTTATTCTTGTATTGATGGGAACGGAATTGGAAAGAACAAAAGGAAAAAAGAGAAAAAAAGTGAAAGCACATATGCTGTTTTTTATTTGTGTGCTGGCTGTGAATCTGATTGATTTTTTCTCTTATGAATGTTATGGAGTTACAGATGGTGCAAGATTTACAAGATGGATTGTATTCTTAACTCTTATGATTTTAGCTTACGAAGTACTGGAAGAATCCATGCGGCTGGCTAAACTTGGAAAAGATTCCGAAAAGATGAAATCCATTGCTTACAATGATGCCTTGACCTGTATGGGAAACCGTATGGCATTTATGGAAAAAATCAAACAAATTGAAAAACAAAACTATAAAAACTATGGGGTTGCTATGTTTGATTTAAACAATTTAAAAGTTTTTAATGATGTACATGGACACAGTGCAGGAGACTATTATCTTATTATCAGCAGCGAGATACTTCAGGATATTTTTGGACCCTATGGAAATATTTACCGAATTGGGGGAGATGAATTTTGTGCTATATTAAAAGGAATTTCAGAAGAAGAATTTGAGCTGTATGCAAAAGAAATGTACATTCGCCTTTCTAAACTAAAAGGACCGTATACTACGGAAGAAATGTCCATTGCTTTCGGATATAAAAAATATGATGAAAAATATGATCGGAATCTATCTTCCACCACGGATCGAGCCGATGCGTGTATGTATATAAATAAAACAAAAATAAAGCAAAGATTGAAAGAATCAATTTTAGTGGGGTAGTAAGGGGAGGTGCTGAATTTTGAAAAGCTCATTAAAGCGTCAAATAAAGGAACTGGTTCGAAGAATTGACTTTCCTATGCTGGTTTATATCTATGAAACAGGACGTATTGTAGCAATGAGTAAAAGAGCGGAACAATTAATAGGTGAGAAATGTAGTAATATCAATACAATATGGGAAGGAAAAGGAAAACAAAAGTTTTCAAAAGAAGTACTTACCAACGGAAGCATTGTATTATACCAAAGGTACATAACCAATAAAAAAGATAGACTGGTGATTGATTTAGAAGTGAGCTCTCTTGATCTTTCCGAGGAGCACGTCATGATTGTTCTATTTGAAGAATCCTATAAAAGACCTTTTTGCAAGATTTACAGAAAAAGAATTCCAAGAATAACTTGGAGAAATAAAAAAATGGAACTGCTAGGGTGCAATACTTTTTTGGAAAAAGATGTGGAACGCCGGTTTATAGAAGAAAAGTTTGTACTCAGTGAAGGGGAAGAATACAAGATGTCAGATATTCGCAGCCGTCAGGAGAAACTTTTGAAAACACAGGAGGGCCAGTTTGATCTCCTTGAAGAAGTAAAAGTAGAAGACAATGCCACAAGTTTTGCAAGGGTTAATCGAATTTCTCTTTCCAATAAAAATGGAACCAGTGTAGGAATCTTAACGATGTATACATTAATTTTGGATGACGAAGTGTTTCAGGCTTTTCAAGATGAGATACAAAGGGAAAACAATATATTGTCGGAGGCAATAAAACGAAGCAATTGGATTGCCGTAACCTGGGAAAAAGGAGCGGAAGGAATTGTGGATTACATTTCACCTAACGTGGTAAAATGGGGATATACATTACAAGAATTTTATGAAGGAAAATTAACTTGGAAAGATATTATTGTAAAAGAAGATTATCCTTTATTTAAGTATAAAAATACGGTATCGGAGGGTGTGAAAGAAAGTGCTCTGGTAATTGAGTACCGTATACGGAAAAAAGATGATGAAATCATATGGGTAAAGGATGAAACCATAGAATGTACCATGGGAGACTCTACAAAATATAAACAGGGAATTCTTGCAGAGATAGAAAAGACAAAAGAAGAGAAGGAGAAACAAAATGAGTATTCAAAAGAGAATCTTTGGAAAGACAAAGTCCGGAGAAATAGTAACAAGCTACCGGTTGAAAAATCATAATGGAATGGAAGCGGAGTTTATTGATTATGGAGCGAGACTGGTAAGTCTTCTTGTTCCTGATAAAAAAAATAATAAAAAAGATGTGGTTCTGGGATTTGATACGGTAGAGGACTATGAAACCTCGGATACATATTATGGAGCATTTATTGGAAGAAACGGAAACCGTATTCAAAACGGTGAATTTTCACTGAATAAAAAGAAATATATTTTGGAAAAGAATAGTGGAAACCATAACCTTCATAGCGGATTTGAAGGATATGATAAAAAAATGTATGAGGTTGAAACTTTTGAAGAGGAGGGAGAAGTTTCCGTTGAATTTTCCAGATTAAGTCCGGATATGGAACAAGGATTTCCCGGAAACTTGGACATTACGGTTACTTACACCTTAACAGAGGATAATGCCCTTGTAATGGAGTATTTTGCGGTGGGAGACCAAGACACCCTGGTAAACCTTACCAATCATTCTTATTTCAATCTGGGTGGACATGATTCCGGTGATGTGCTTCAACATAAGGTGAAAATAGCCAGTGCAAATTTTGCTCTGACAGATGAAGAGCTAATACCAACTGGAGAATTGGTGCCAGTAGAGGGAACCCCTATGGACTTTAGGGTTTGGAAAGCCATTGGAGAAGATATAGAAGCCGATTATGCACCCTTAAAAAATGCTGGGGGCTATGATCACCATTTTGTTTTTGACCAGGCGGATAAGGAAGTCACTCTGGTAGCAGAAGCAAAAGAGGAAGAAAGTGGAATATGTATGGAAGTATATTCGGATATGCCGGGACTACAGTTTTATACCGGGAATTTTATTAAGGGAAAAGAGAAGGGAAAGGGTGGATATAAATATCAAAAAAGAGCCGGATTTTGCTTTGAAACACAGTATATTCCCAATTCTGTTAATCTAAAAAATATAGATACTTGTATTTTGCCTAAAGGCAAGACTTTTGATTCAACAACCGTCTTTCATTTTGGACATAATAAATAATAAGAAGATAGTAAATTTAGAGAAGGACTGATAAAAAGTAACAGTTCTTCTCTTTTATATTTCTCCCAAATAAACAAATTACCTAATAAAAATTAAGAATACCTAAAAAATGTTTGTTTTTACTAAAAAAATGTTTGACAAGCTAAATAATTTTGTGGTACCCTTGGATTAGGAGGAATATAATATGGAAAAATTAGTTTATGTGGTACCGGTTTTTGGAGTCATTGCATTAGTGTTTGCCATGATCTTAGCCAAAAATGTAGAGAAACAACCAGAGGGAAATGAAAAAATGAAAGAAATTGCGGCGTCCATTAGTGAAGGAGCCCAGGCATTCTTAAAAGCAGAGTACAAAATTTTAATATATTTTGTAGCGGCTTTATTTTTAGGAATTGGATTTGGCACAGGAAACTGGGTCACTTCGGTATGTTTTTTAGTGGGAGCCGGATTCTCAACCGTTGCCGGATACTTTGGAATGCGTGTGGCAACGAAGGCAAATGTTAGAACCGCACAGGCAGCAAAAGAACATGGAATGAATAAAGCACTTTCAATTGCATTTTCAGGCGGAGCCGTAATGGGAATGTGTGTTGCCGGTCTGGGATTACTTGGAGTCGGTGTTATTTATAGTCTTACAAAGGATGTAAGTGTTTTAACCGGATTTAGTTTAGGTGCATCTTCGATTGCATTGTTTGCTCGTGTAGGTGGTGGAATTTACACAAAGGCAGCGGATGTGGGAGCGGATTTAGTAGGAAAGGTGGAAGCAGGAATTCCGGAAGACGATCCTAGAAATCCGGCCGTTATTGCCGATAATGTAGGAGATAATGTAGGTGATGTTGCGGGAATGGGAGCCGATTTATTTGAATCGTATGTAGGTTCCCTTATATCAGCCGTTACTTTGGGCATTATCTATAAAACAGGAATTCAAGGGGCCATTTTTCCACTTTTACTGGCTGCTTTTGGGTTAGGTGCTTCTATTATAGGAACTTTTTTTGTAAAAGGGGACGAAAAATCCAATCCTCATAAAGCATTAAAAACGGGAACCTACGTTGCCAGTGCTATTGTAGTTGTAGTGTCGTTTATTATGAGTAAGTACTTTTATGGAAATTTAAATGCAGCCATTGCCGTCGTGACGGGCCTTTTAGTAGGAATCTTAATTGGTGTTGTAACAGAAATGTATACTTCGGAGGAATATGCTTCCGTTAAAAAAATTGCAGCCCAGTCAGAAACAGGTCCGGCAACAACGATTATAAGCGGTATTGCAGTAGGTATGCGTTCAACCTGCTTACCTATTCTACTGATTGCCGTTGGAATTTTAGTTGCTTTTCATTTTGAAGGACTCTATGGAATTGCACTTGCAGCAGTGGGTATGCTATCCACTCTTGCCATTACGGTTGCAGTAGATGCCTATGGTCCAATTGCAGATAATGCAGGTGGAATTGCAGAAATGGCAGGACTTGACAAATCGGTTAGAGCCATTACAGATAAACTAGATGCGGTTGGAAATACCACAGCAGCAATTGGTAAAGGATTTGCGATTGGTTCTGCTGCTTTAACGGCACTTGCCTTATTTGTATCTTATGCAGAGGCGGTAGGACTTAAAAGTATTGATATTTTACAACCTAAAGTAATCGTAGGATTACTAATTGGTGGTATGTTGCCTTTTGTTTTTTCAGCACTTACCATGGAATCGGTTTCTAAGGCAGCCTTTGAAATGATAGAAGAAGTCAGACGCCAGTTCAAAACCATTCCGGGAATTTTAGAAGGAACCGGAAAACCAGATTATAAATCCTGTGTTGCAATTTCAACAACAGCAGCTTTAAAAGAAATGCTATTACCAGGTATTATGGCAGTAGCAGCACCGCTTGCCGTAGGAATCGTGCTTGGCACGGATGCCTTGGGTGGATTGCTGGCAGGAGCTTTGGTTGCAGGTGTTTTGCTTGCCATTTTTATGTCAAATTCAGGTGGCGCCTGGGACAATGCAAAGAAATACATAGAAGGCGGAGCCTTTGGCGGTAAAGGAAGCGAAGCGCATAAAGCAGCCATTGTAGGAGATACGGTAGGAGACCCCTTTAAAGACACCTCAGGACCCTCTATTAATATATTAATTAAATTAATGACAATTGTAGCCTTAGTATTTGCTCCTCTATTTGTAAAAATAGGTGGATTATTTTAGAACACATATGGGTATAAAATTGAAAGGAAGAAGTACCAAACCGGACTTCTTCTTTTTTTTACCAATTTAAGATAAAGTATATGTTTGGAAGGATTGACAAGTAGGACAGATTTCCCTATAATCGAAATATAAAAAAAGAAATATAAAAAAATTTACAGTTTATATTATTTATTGAGGAAATCTAAATACATAAAAAGAAAAATTAGAAAAATTAGAAAAATTGGAAAGATTTGGAATAAGAATTCAAAAAAAAGAGTTTGGATTCTACCACAGACGGAGTTGCAAAATGAAAATAACGGTTCTAAGTGTAGGAAAAATAAAAGAAACCTATTTTACTTTAGGAATTCAGGAATATACAAAAAGGCTAAGCCGCTACTGTAAATTTGAGATGATAGAAGTTCCGGACGAGAAGACACCCGATCGCGCAAGCGAAACAGAAGAACGTCAAATTAAGGAAAAAGAAGGGGAACGCTTAAAAAGATACATAAAAGAGGATGCCTACGTGGTGGCACTTGCCATTGAGGGAGAATCGTTAGATTCTATCGAATTGTCACGAAAAATAGAAAAACTGGGAATTGATGGAGTAAGCCACATTATTTTCATAATTGGAGGCTCTCTGGGACTGGATGAATCCATTTTAAATCGTGCAGATTGTAAGCTGAGCTTTTCAAGAATGACGTTTCCTCATCAAATGATGCGGATGATTTTGCTGGAACAGGTTTATAGAGGGTATCGAATTATGAAAGGGGAGCCTTATCACAAATAGAGTGGCTTCAAAATAACGGTATTTTTTTCATAATTACTTGACATACATCGGAGAAAAGGTTAGTGTATTAACAGATAATAAAATAAGTTTATCCTTTCGTTTCGTTACTGAGATGAAAGGATTTTTTGAGCTAAGAAAGCTCCCCTAAAGAGAAAGTAAAGCATAAGATTGGAGATTAAATATGGAACAACAGTATAATCCAAAGAAAATTGAAAAAAAATGGCAAAAATATTGGGAAGAAAAGGAAACATTCAAGACGGATGTATGGGACTTTAGTAAACCAAAATATTATGTATTGGATATGTTTCCTTATCCGTCTGGCGTAGGTCTTCATGCAGGACATCCAGAAGGATATACGGCAACGGATATTGTATCTCGTATGAAACGTATGCAGGGATTTAATGTACTTCATCCAATGGGGTATGATTCTTTTGGCCTGCCGGCGGAACAATATGCAGTAAGCACTGGAAATCATCCCAGTGGATTTACAGAGACGAACATTGAAACTTTTTCTGAGCAGTTAAAGGAACTGGGCTTTGATTATGACTGGTCAAAGATGATTGCAACCAGTGATCCTAAATTCTATAAATGGACACAGTGGATTTTTAAGCAATTATATTTAGACGGTTATGCAAAATATATTGATATGCCGGTGAACTGGTGTGAAGAACTTGGAACGGTGCTATCCAACGATGAAGTTATTGATGGAAAATCAGAGCGTGGGGGCTATCCGGTTATTCGTAAAAATATGAAACAATGGGTAATTAATCAGCCTGCTTTTGCAGAAAAATTATTGGAGGGTCTGGAAGAAATTGACTGGCCGGAATCCACCAAGGATATGCAAAAACATTGGATTGGAAAATCAGAAGGTGTGGAAGTTGAGTTTCAAATTGTAGGTGGTGGTAAATTTTCCATATATACAACCTGTATTGAGACCATTTATGGAATTACCTTTATGGTTCTTGCTCCCGATGGGCAGATTGTAAAAGATTTGATGCCAAGAATTGAAAATAAAGAAGAAGTAGAAGCCTATATTCAGGAAACTTTGAAGAAAAACGATATGGATCGTACGGAACTCAATAAAACCAAGTCGGGCTGTGAATTAAAAGGAATTTATGGAATTAATCCAGTAAATGGGAAAGAAGTACCTTTATTCATGGGAGACTTTGTGCTGGCAAGTTATGGAACGGGTGCGGTTATGGCAGTACCGTCTCATGATCAAAGAGACTTCGAATATGCTATTTCTCACAAGATTCCAATGATTCAGGTAATTGATGGAGCCGATGTAAGTGAGAAGGCATTTGAGAAGGACGGATATCTGGGAAAAGGATGTAAGTTAATTAACTCAGAAGAATTTACAGGACTTACGGTGGAAGAAGCAAAAGAAGCCATTACAGAGAAATTAAGTAAAATGGGTGCTGCACATAAAAAGGTGAATTATCATTTCCGGGAATGGATCTTTGCAAGACAAAGATACTGGGGAGAACCCGTACCGGTTGTATATACGGAAAAGGATGAAATTCATGTACTGGAAGACAGCGAGCTGCCTCTTATTTTACCGGTTTTAGAGGATTATAAAGGGAAAAATGGACAGGCACCTCTTGAAAATGCAGAAGAATGGAAACAATACAACAAAGACGGTTTAAAGGGTAAACGTGAAACCTCTACCATGCCCGGAAGTGCAGGATCCAGTTGGTATTATATGCGCTATATTGATCCGGATAATCAAGAGGAGTTTGCAAATCAGGAATTATTAAAGCATTGGATGCCGGTGGATCTCTATATTGGTGGCCCGGAACATGCCGTGGGTCATCTTATGTATTCCAGAATTTGGAATCGCTATTTATATGATAAAGGATTGTCACCGGTAAAAGAACCATTTAAAAAACTAGTACACCAAGGCATGATTCTGGGATCTAACGGAATCAAGATGGGAAAACGTTTTCCTGAATTTGTTATAAATCCCAGCGATATTGTTAGAGACTATGGTGCCGATACGTTACGGCTTTACGAGATGTTTATGGGACCTTTGGAGGTATCAAAGCCTTGGAGTCAGCAAGGGGTTGAGGGAGCCAGAAAGTTCATTAACCGTGTTTGGACTTTCTTCACCAACGAAGATAACATTACAGAGAAGATGGAAGATACTTTAACCAAGGCATATCATCAGATGGTGAAAAAAGTAACCAATGATTTTGAACAGCTGGGATTCAACACAGCAATCAGTCAGATGATGATTTTTGTAAACCATGCATATAAAGCAGGTAAGTGTCCAAAAGAATACGCAGAAGGATTTATAAAGATGTTCTCTTGCATTTGTCCTCACGCAGGGGAAGAGATGTGGAGTATTCTTGGACATAATACTACAATTGCATTGGAAAATTGGCCATCCTATTGTGAAGAGGCAATCAAAGAAGACACGATAACCATTGGTGTCCAAATCAATGGAAAACTAAAGGGAACGATAGAAATCGCCCCAGAAGAAGAAGGAACGGCAGCCATTGCCAAGGCAAAGGAAGTTCCGGCGGTTATAAACGCAATTCAGGGAAAAACAATTATAAAAGAAATCTATGTTAAGGGTAAAATTGTGAATATAGTTGCAAAATAAATTACGATGCACCGGTCTCTTTTTTAGAAACAGAAAAATAAAAGGTAAAAGGTAAACTATGATAAAAATAGATAAGGTATCGTATTCATTTCCACAAAAAGATTTATACAACAAGATATCATTTACATTGGATAAAAATCAACATTGTGCATTTATTGGAACCAGCGGTACAGGAAAAAGCACATTAATTGATATGATTATGGATCCTGAAAAATATATATTTGATGGAAAGATAGAGATTGATCCCAACTGCAGAATAGGCTATGTAAGCCAGTTTTCAAAACTGGATCCAGGAAAAGATAATACGGTGTTCCAATACATTGGAGAAGAGTTTATTAAATTGCAAAATAAAATAGATGCCATTTGTACCAAGATGGAAACTTCCCTGAACGTAGATTCTTTACTGGAAGAATACCAACAGGCACTGGATGCGCAGAATGCAATGGGTGGGGAAGACTTTGAAAGTAAAATTATCAAGAAATTGAATTTAGCAAATCTAAAGGGATATGAAGAACGACCGGTGTCTAAACTTAGTGGTGGCGAATTTAAACTGGTTCAGGTAATGAAAGAAATGTTAACGGTTCCGGATTTAATGATTATGGATGAACCGGATGTTTATTTAGACTTTGAACATTTGAATGCCCTTAAGAATTTAATTAATTCACATAAGGGAATGCTTCTGGTTGTTACTCATAACCGATACTTGCTGAACCATTGTTTTAACAAAATAATTCATCTTGAAAATACAGAAATACAAGAATTTGATGGAAGATATATAGACTATAATTTTGCATTGCTCCAAAGTAAAATAGAGCTGCAGGAACTGGCAATTGCCGACGAAGAAGAAATTGAGAGAAATGAAAAAATAATTGACAAACTAAGAATGGAAGCAACTTTTTTTACCTGTGCTTCCAGAGGAAAAACTTTAAATGCCAGGGTTTCTCTTTTGGAAAGATTAGAAGCACGTAAAATAAAGGAACCCTTCGTAGATATTAAGCAACCGAAGATTCATTTTTCTACCGAAGATTCTTCTCTAAATGAAAATAGGGAGGAAACAAAGGATAAGGTTGTTTTAAAGGTTAAAGATTATCAGGTTTCCTTTCAGGAGGTGCTTTTAAAAGATGTTAACTTTGAAATCAAAGCACAGGATAAGATAGCGCTTGTTGGACCCAATGGTACAGGTAAAACAACGATGCTTCGTGAAATTTTTCAAAATAACCAAGCTGGGATTCAGGTAGAGGAAGGCGTTCAAATGGCTTTTTTGTCCCAACTTCAGGGGGAAATGCTAAAGGAATCCAACACCATAGAAGAAGAATTTTTAGAAGCCGGCTTTCAAACGTATGAAAAAATCCAAAATCATTTATTAAATTATGGTTTTAAGGAAGAGAATATGAAACAAAAGATAGAATCTTTATCTGGAGGAGAAAAGAATCTGCTTCAACTGGCTAAAATTTCAGCGGGAAATGCAAATTTCCTTCTGTTGGATGAGCCTACGAGCCATTTGGATACGTACTCACAAATTGCACAGGAAAAGGCCATGGCAGAATTTAAGGGTGCCATTCTCATGGTTTCCCATGACTTTTATTCCATTGCAAACTGTATGGATTACATTTTGCTGATTGAAGACAAAACCATACGCAAAATGAGTGTACGAAAGTTTAGAAAAATGATTTATGCAAAGCACTTTGATAAAGATTATTTGGAAATCGAACAAAAGAAAAAAGAAATAGAGACAAAAATAGATTTGGCTTTAGAAAAAAGAAACTTTGTACTTGCTAAGACGTTATCGGAAGAACTAGAAAAAGTGATTTCGTTATTCTAAAAACATAAAAGTTCGTAAACCTGGTAAATAGGGGATTACGAACTTTTATTCTGTAATAAAATGCTCTGAACTGGTTTAGATCATGAGTTTTGATTGGTATAATTAATTAAACCGCCGGCTTTAATAATGTTTTGCATAAAGGGAGGAAATGCCTGTCCCTGGAATTGGGTACCCTTCGTTCGGTTATAAATGATACCGCTGTCAAAATCAATTTCCACTTCATTTCCAGCATCAATATTCCTTGCGGCTCCGGAACATTCAATAATGGGAAGTCCAATATTAATGGCATTTCGATAAAAAATTCTGGCAAAGGTTTCGGCAATGATGCAGCTAATACCGGAACATTTAATAGCCAAAGGAGCATGTTCCCTGGAGGAACCACAACCAAAGTTTTTACCTGCCACCATGATATCTCCTTTTTTTACCCTGGAGGCAAATTCTTTATCAATGTCTTCCATGCAGTACTTTGCCAATTCCATCCCATCTGAGGAATTCAAATACCTGGCAGGAATAATGACATCGGTATCTACATTATCTCCATATTTATGTACAATTCCATATGTTTTCATATTACTATCCTCCTATATTATAAGCCAAGATCACTTGGCTGGCTGATTTTTCCGGTAATAGCACTTGCGGCAGCAACGGCAGGGCTTGCCAGATAAACTTCAGATTCTACATGTCCCATCCGTCCAACAAAATTACGGTTTGTAGTAGACACCGCACGTTCGCCGGCAGCTAAGATACCCATATGTCCACCTAGACATGGACCACAGGTAGGTGTGCTGACAACAGCCCCTGCCTTAATGAAAATCTGAAGAAGCCCTTCTTCCATTGCCTGCAAATAAATAGCTTGTGTTGCGGGAAATACAATGGCACGCATTCCTTTTGCTACATGCCTTCCATTAAGAACCTGGGCAGCAGCCCGAAGATCACTGATTCGTCCATTGGTACAAGAGCCAATAACCACCTGATCAATAGGAATATCCCCAGACTGTGAAACCTTTTTTGTATTTTCAGGAAGATGAGGAAAGGCAACGGTACAATCTAAAGTACTTAGATCCACGGTATAACTTTCATCATAGACAGCATCTTCATCGGGCTCATAAATGGTATATTCTTTTGAAGAGTGTTCTTTTATATAAGAAATCGTCTGTTCATCTACCGGAAAGATTCCATTCTTTGCACCGGCTTCTATGGCCATATTTGCCATAGTAAAACGATCATCCATAGAAAGATTAGAAATGCCATCTCCTGTAAATTCCATTGACTTGTATAGAGCACCATCCACTCCAATCATTCCAATAATATGTAAAATAATATCTTTTCCGCTTACCCATTTTTTGGGCTTACCGGTTAAAACAAACTGGATAGCACTGGGTACTTTAAACCAAGCCTTGCCCGTAATCATGCCAACTCCCATATCTGTGCTTCCAACACCGGTAGAAAATGCGCCTAAAGCTCCATAAGTGCAGGTGTGAGAATCCGCACCAATACAAGTTTCTCCGGCAACAATTAATCCTTTTTCCGGAAGAAGAGCATGCTCAATTCCCATTTCACCAATTTCAAAATAATGGGTGATGTCGTGTTTCTTGGCATATTCACGAACGCATTTACAGTGCTCAGCAGACTTAATATCCTTATTAGGTGTAAAATGATCGGGAACAAGAGCAATCTTATCTTTATCAAATACTGTTTTTTGGTTCAATCTTTCAACTTCGTGTATTGCAACCGGTCCGGTAATATCATTTGCAAGAACCAAATCCAGACTGGCTTCAATTAACTGTCCCGGGGCTACGCTTTCTAAACCGGCATGGGCTGCCAGAATTTTCTGTGTCATTGTCATACCCATAATGTTATTCTCCTTTTATGATGTGGTTACCTAATTTATAAGTATGGTATCACAAAAGAAGACATGAGTAAAATACATAATGAGTATATTTACTATAACTAAAAGTTATGATATTCTTTTGTAATCTATTGAAATATAATACATAGTAGGTTATAATATCGTAGATTCATAACTTTTTTAGGCTTAAATGGATGGGAAGATCAGAAGATGGAAGGAACGTTATCAGCGTATCGTATTTTTTACGTCGTTGCACAAAAAGGGAATATTTCTTATGCAGCAAAAGAATTATATATCAGCCAGCCGGCAATCAGTAAAGCCATTGGAAAACTAGAGGAAAGTCTGGGGGTTCTGCTGTTTTTTCGAAGCTCAAGAGGAGTGGTTCTTACAGAAGAAGGAAAGATTCTATACGAACATACAAAAAAAGCATTTGAAACCCTGGAAGAAGGAGAAGAGAACCTTCGAAAAATACAGAATTTAGAAATGGGACAGATTCGAATTGGAGCAAGCACCACGCTTTGCAAATATATATTGATGCCTTACCTAAAAGCATTTATAAAAAAATATCCGCATATCAAAATAAGCATAACCTGTCAATCCACTCTCCACACGGTAAAACTGTTGGAAGAAGACAAAATTGATATTGGATTAATTGGAAAATATGCATATGGAAAAAATCTGGAATTTCATTTTGTGAAAGAAATTCAGGATGTACTTATAGCGGAGCCAAAATATCTAAAAAAATTGGGAGATTCCAATATTTTTGAAACGGCCAACTTTCTGCTATTAGATGAACAGAATATTTCACGCCATTATATAGAGGAATACTTTAAAACGTATGAAATTATGCCAAAACAAATTTTATCCGTGGGAAGTATGGATTTGTTAATTGAATTTGCTAAAGTAGGTTTGGGAATTGCCTGTGTAATAAAAGAATTTGTAGAAGCGGATATACAAAGAGGAGTGTTTGCCATAGTAAAGGTTTCACCAAGTATCAAAAAAAGAAAGATAGGATTTATTTATTCGAAAAAGAAAATTAAAACAGAAGCGATGGATAAATTCATAAATTTTATAAATGATACCGAATAAAAAAACTTTCATAGGTTATCCTTGCAATTCATCACGTTTTCACTTGAATACGTTAAAATAAAAAAATTTAATACTTGACAGTGGAAATCATTATGATTATACTAAGTAATAATAAAAAAAAAGAAGAGCAATGACAAGGAGTAGTACATATAGCAGACCGCACAGAGAAAAGATGGCTGGTGAAAATCTTTAGGAAAAATATATGGAAAGTAACCTTTGAGCTTTGAAGTAGAACAAAAGAAATTTTAAGTAGACTTCAACGTAATTCCTACGTTACAAGGAAGGTGAGGGCAGAGAAGTTCTCTGAATTTAGGTGGTACCGCGGATATATTCGCCCTAAGCTTTAAAAGCTTAGGGCGCTTTTTTTTGTAATAGGAAAGTACTCCTATTACAAAAAAACGCTCCGCTTTGGGTGCGCACGCTGCGCTAAGGAATATGGTCACTGAAGTGAACATGCTTTGGCGCGAGAGTCTGCAAAGCAGACTCTTTATCTTGCCATAGCAATGAGTCTTGGAAGAGCCCGCAGCACGGCGGAAGAATGAAAAAGGAAAGGAGATACAAGTATGAATTTTAATATTGCAGTTATTAAGGGGGATGGGATAGGACCGGAAGTGGTTACAGAGGCCCAGAAGGTTTTAGAAAGAGTAGCAGAAAAATTCAATCATACCTTTACTTATACACAATTACTTATGGGAGGTGCCTCCATTGATAAAAATGGAGTGCCCCTTACACAGGAAACCATAGAAGCCGCCAAGAGAAGCGACGGGGTGCTTTTAGGATCGATTGGTGGTAACACAAGCACATCCCCCTGGTACCAGTTGGAACCAAATTTAAGACCGGAGGCAGGACTTTTAAAAATTAGAAAAGAACTGAACTTATTTGCCAATTTAAGACCGGCTTATTTATATGAAGAACTAAAACAAGCCTGTCCTTTGAAGGATGAAATTATTAGCAGTGGGTTTGATCTGATGATTATGCGTGAATTAACGGGAGGACTCTACTTTGGAAATAGAAAAACGGAAGAAATAAATGGAATTGTGACAGCCACGGATTCTCTTACCTACAATGAAGAGGAGATACGACGAATTGCAATACGAGGATTTTCTATTGCCATGAAACGCAGAAAAAAAGTAACCAGTGTAGACAAAGCAAATGTCTTGGATTCTTCTCGTTTATGGAGAAAAATTGTGGAAGAAGTAGCAAAAGATTATCCGGAAGTTACCCTGGAACATATGCTGGTTGATAATTGTGCCATGCAGTTGGTAAAGGATCCAAAACAGTTTGATGTGATTCTTACGGAAAATATGTTTGGAGATATTCTATCGGATGAGGCAAGCATGATAACCGGATCCATTGGGATGCTGGCGTCTGCAAGCTTAAACGATTCTAAGTTTGGAATGTATGAACCAAGCGGTGGTTCAGCACCGGATATTGCCGGGAAGGGAATTGCCAACCCCATTGCTACCATACTTTCCGCCGCTATGATGCTTCGCTATTCTTTTGACCTGGATAAAGAGGCAGATGCAGTGGAAATGGCAGTAAAACAGGTGCTAAAAGAAAAATTCAGAACGATAGATATTATGGCAGAAGGATGTATCCAGGTGGGATGCAGCCAAATGGGAGATCGAATTTGTGAAAAAATATAATAGAGGTAAAATAGGATAAAAAGAATAGAAAAAGACAAAAAAGAAAGCGAGGATGAAATTATGAGAAGCGATTCGGTAACAAAAGGAATGCAGCAGGCACCACACCGCTCTTTATTTAATGCTCTTGGACTCACAAAAGAAGAAATGGAGAGACCATTAGTGGGTATTGTTAGTTCCTATAATGAAATTGTTCCGGGACATATGAACTTAGATAAAATTGTAGAGGCTGTTAAAATGGGAGTCGCGATGGCGGGAGGAACCCCCATTGTATTTCCGGCAATTGCCGTATGCGATGGAATCGCCATGGGACACATAGGAATGAAATATTCTTTAGTAACCCGTGACCTGATTGCAGATTCTACGGAATGTATGGCAATGGCACATGCTTTTGATGCTCTGGTCATGGTTCCAAACTGTGATAAAAATGTTCCCGGACTATTAATGGCAGCGGCAAGAGTTAATGTTCCTACGGTATTTATTTCAGGAGGCCCCATGCTTGCAGGTCATGTAAAAGGAAGCAAAACCAGTCTTTCCAGTATGTTTGAAGCGGTGGGTGCCTATACGGCGGGAAATATGAGTGAAGAGGATGTTTTGGAATTTGAAAATAAGGCATGTCCTACTTGTGGCTCCTGTTCCGGAATGTACACGGCAAACTCTATGAATTGCCTGACAGAAGCTTTGGGAATGGGACTAAAAGGAAATGGAACCATTCCGGCGGTGTATTCGGAGAGAATTAAGCTTGCGAAACATGCAGGAATGAAAGTTATGGAAATGCTTGAAAAAAATATTTGCCCAAGAGACATTATGACCGATCGGGCCTTTCGAAATGCACTAACGGTGGATATGGCGTTAGGCTGCTCTACCAATAGTATGCTCCACCTTCCTGCAATTGCACATGAAGCCGGAGTGGAATTAAATGTAGATATTGCAAATGAAATCAGTGCAAAGACACCAAATCTTTGCCATCTGGCACCGGCAGGCCACACTTATATGGAAGATTTGAACGAAGCGGGCGGTGTCTACGGGGTTATGAATGAACTCAGTAAAAAAGGACTGCTGTATACGGATTTAATAACGGTAACAGGAAAGACGGTTGGAGAAAATATCAAAGACTGCATAAACAAAGATAAAGAAGTGATACGGCCAATTGAAAACCCATACAGTGAGACCGGTGGAATTGCCGTGCTGAAAGGAAACTTAGCACCGGATTCCGGTGTTGTAAAGAGATCTGCGGTTGCACCTGAAATGATGGTTCATGAAGGACCGGCAAGAGTATTTGACTGTGAAGAGGATGCAATTGCAGCTATAAAAGGTGGAAAAATACAGGCAGGGGATGTGGTTGTCATTCGCTATGAAGGCCCTAAGGGCGGACCGGGAATGCGGGAAATGTTAAACCCAACTTCAGCGATTGCAGGCATGGGACTTGGTTCTAGCGTTGCACTGATTACGGATGGACGGTTTTCCGGAGCATCCAGAGGAGCTTCCATCGGTCATGTATCACCGGAGGCCGCTCTAGGAGGTCCCATTGCTTTTGTAGAAGAAGGCGACATAATTTCCATTAATATTCCGGAAAATTCATTAAATGTACGTATTACAGAAGAAGAAATGGCAAAGAGAAAAGCAAAATGGAAGCCAAGAGAACCAAAGATAACAACCGGTTATCTGGCAAGATATGCAAATATGGTAACGTCAGCAAACCGTGGAGCAATTTTGGAAAATTAGGGAAGAGGTGGATTAATGCAATTAACAGGATCACAGATTGTAATAGAATGCTTAAAGGAACAGGGTGTAGACATTATTTTTGGTTATCCGGGCGGCACTATTTTAAATATATATGACGAAATCTACAACCATCAAAAAGAGATAACACATATTTTAACATCACATGAACAGGGGGCTGCCCATGCCGCAGATGGATATGCAAGAGCAACCGGAAAGGTAGGGGTCTGCCTGGCAACAAGCGGACCGGGAGCCACCAACTTAATTACCGGAATTGCTACGGCATACATGGATTCTGTACCTATGGTTGCCATTACTTGTAATGTAGCGACCCCATTGCTTGGTAAAGATAGTTTTCAGGAAATTGATATTGCAGGTGTTACAATGCCCATTACAAAGCATAACTATATAGTAAAGGATATTGGAAAGCTTGCAGATACCATACGAAGAGCGTTTGTAATTGCAAAAACAGGAAGACCGGGACCGGTTTTAATTGATATTACAAAAGATGTTACGGCAAACAAAACGGAATACACAAAAGAAGAACCACAAGTAGTGGAAAGAATCAAAGACACCATAACGGAAGAAGATGTGGAAAGAGCAATCAAGCTTTTGAAGAAAGCAAAGAAACCGGTTATTTTTGTAGGCGGGGGTGCTGTTATTTCAGAAGCGAAAGAAGAATTGCTGGAATTTGTTACAAAATTGGATGCACCGGTTACCGATTCCTTAATGGGAAAAGGAGCTTTTAACGGAGAACATCCATACTATATGGGAATGCTTGGAATGCATGGAACCAAGACGGCAAACTTAAGTGTAACGGAATGTGATGTATTAGTAACCATAGGGGCAAGATTCAGCGACCGTGTAACCGGAAATACAAAGAAATTTGCTAAAAATGCAAAAATTCTGCAAATTGATGTAGATCCAGCCGAAGTAAACAAAAATATTGTGGTATCACATCATATTATCGGAGATATAAAAGAAGTTCTGAAAGAATTGAATAAAAAACTGGATAAACAAAACCATGCAGACTGGCTTAAGACGGTAGAAGAAAAAAAAGAGAAGAATCCACTGGTGTATAACCCGGAAACTTTAAATGGACCATTTATTGTAGAATCCATTTATAATCTTACAAAAGGAGAAGCGGTTATAACAACAGAAGTTGGGCAGCATCAGATGTGGGCAGCACAGTTTTTTAAATATAAGGCTCCAAGGACGTTTATTACCTCGGGGGGACTTGGAACTATGGGATATGGCCTGGGTGCTTCCCTAGGTGCCCAGCTTGGAAGACCGGATAAACAGATAGTTAATATTGCAGGAGATGGATGCTTCCGTATGAATATGAATGAAATTGCTACGGCTGCAAGATATCACATTCCCATTATACAAGTAGTAATAAATAATCATGTGCTTGGAATGGTAAGGCAGTGGCAGAATTTGTTCTATGGACAACGATATTCCCAGACGGTATTGAATGATAAAGTGGATTTTGTAAAATTAGCAGAGGCACTGGGTGCCGTTGGTTATCGTGTTTCGAAAAAAGAAGAATTTGCCGGAGTTTTTGAAAAAGCAATGGAGCAGAATGGTCCGGTTGTGATTGACTGCATTGTAGATTGTGATGATAAGGTATTTCCTATGGTTGCTCCCGGAGCAGCAATAGAAGAGGCTTTCAATGAAGAGGATTTATTAAATCAACAAGATAAATAAAAGAACTAAAATTTAAGGAGGATTTAAAAATGGGAAGAGTGTACAATTTTTCAGCAGGACCTGCCGTATTACCGGAGGAAGTGTTAAAAGAAGCAGCATCAGAAATGCTGGATTACAAAGGATGTGGAATGTCCGTAATGGAGATGAGCCACCGTTCCAAAATGTTTGAAGAAATTATTCATGATGCAGAGAATGATTTGCGTGAATTAATGAACATTCCGGATAATTACAAGGTTTTATTTTTACAGGGAGGTGCCTCTCAACAGTTTGCTATGATTCCAATGAACCTAATGAAAAACGGAGTGGCTGACTATATTATTACGGGTCAGTGGGCAAAGAAAGCATACCAGGAAGCTTGTATTTATGGAAAAGCAAATGCAATTGCCTCTTCAGGGGATAAAACATTTTCTTATATTCCGGACTGCTCGGATCTTCCAATCAGTGAAGATGCGGACTACGTTTATATTTGCGAAAACAATACCATTTATGGTACAAAATTTAAAACGCTGCCTAATACAAAGGGTAAAACTTTAGTAGCCGATGTTTCTTCCTGCTTCTTATCAGAACCAGTGGATGTAAGCAAATATGGAATTATATATGGTGGAGTTCAAAAGAACATTGGACCTGCAGGTATGGTCATTGTAATTATTCGTGAAGACCTGATTACAGAAGACACTTTAGCAGGAACCCCAACTATGTTAAAATATAAAACACATGCGGATGCAGAGTCCTTATACAATACACCACCAGCTTATGGAATCTATATTTGTGGAAAAGTATTCAAATGGCTGAAAAATATGGGTGGTTTGGAAGTTATGAAACAAAAGAATGAAGAAAAGGCGAAACTTTTATACGATTTCTTAGATGAAAGTAAGATGTTTAGCGGAACTGTAGTGAAAGAAGATCGTTCCTTAATGAACGTTCCTTTTGTAACGGGAAAGGAAGAACTGGATGCTAAATTCGTAAAAACAGCAAAAGCGGCCGGTTTTGAAAATTTAAAAGGACATCGAAGCGTAGGTGGTATGCGTGCCAGCATCTATAATGCCATGCCAAAGCAGGGAGTTATTGATTTGGTGGAATTTATGAAAAAGTTTGAAGAGGAAAATATGTAAACATAAAAATCAAGGAAGAATCAACAGGGAGGAAATTATGATTAAGGTAAATTGCTTAAATCCAATTGCAAAAGTGGGATTGGATATTTTTAATGATACATATGAAATTACAGATAAATATGAGGAAGCCGATGCGGTTTTACTTCGGAGTGCGGCTATGCACGATTTGGAGTTTTCCAATAATTTGAAAGCAGTAGCAAGAGCCGGAGCTGGAGTTAATAATATTCCATTGGATAAGTGTGCAGAAAAAGGAATCGTTGTATTTAATACACCGGGTGCTAACGCAAATGGGGTAAAGGAACTGGTTGTAGCAGGACTGATGCTTGCCTCCCGTGATCTGGTAGGTGGAATGAAATGGATTGCACAAAATAAAGACGATGAGAATATTGGAAAGAGCATGGAAAAGGCAAAAAAAGCATTTGCCGGAAAAGAAGCATTGGGGAAAAAACTGGGAGTCATTGGTCTTGGAGCGATTGGTGTATTGGTAGCAAATGCCGGAAAAGCGTTGGGAATGGAAGTATATGGCTGCGATCCTTATCTTAGTGTAGACCATGCACTGCAACTTTCCAGAGAAGTTACACTTGTAAAATCCAATGAGGAAATTTTCCGTACCTGTGATTATATTTCGGTTCACGTTCCTTTATTAGAAGATACCAAGGGTATGATTAATAAAGATACCATTGCCATGATGAAGGAAGGCGTTATTATCCTTAATTATGCAAGAGATTTACTGGTAAAGGATGAAGATATAGAAAAGGCATTGGAAGAGGGGAAAGTTGCAAAATATGTGACAGATTTTCCAAATGCAAAAACTGCAAACATGGAAGGCGTTATTGCATTTCCTCATCTGGGAGCTTCTACGGAAGAATCCGAAGATAATTGTGCAAAAATGGCAGTGAAAGAAGTGATGGAATTTATGGAAACCGGATCCATTAAAAATTCTGTAAATTATCCAAACTGTGAAGCCGGTATTTGTACAACCAAGGGACGTGTAACCATTTGTCATAAAAACATTCCTAATATGCTGACGCAGTTTACCGCTGTATTTTCTGCAGAAGAAGTTAATATTGAAAATCTGATAAATAAATCCCGTGGAGAGTATGCCTATACGGTTATTGATGTGGTTTCCAAAGTTTCTCCGGCAACAATTGAAAAAATCGAAGCAATCCCGGGGGTATTAAAGGTGCGTGTAATAAAATAAAAAGTTCCTGAAATAAGCAGGTTCATTTTATTCAGAAGTAAAAATAAAGGGTTCTTTCCTGGAAGAAATTAGATAAAATAATTTCCCAAGAAAGAACCCTTTATGAAAGTAATTTATTTTTTAGGCACAAAAAAGTTACGTTTTTTAATTTAGCAAGTTTTCCCAAGCGTTCATTAAAAGTTCCAGCTGATTCTCAATTTCCTGCTTCTCTTTATTTAATTCCAGCAGCGTTGCAACATTGCTATAGATGTTTTCCTGGGTCAAAAGAAGGTCAATTTCTTCATTTCGAAGTTCAAGAGAATGAATTTCATCTTCGCATTTTTTAATTTCATTTTCTAATTTGCGTTGCTTTGCTTTTTCTTCTTTCTGTTGCTTCCAATCCGTTTTTCCTTCTGTAAATCCTTCCTCTGAGGTAGTAAAATCGGTGCTTTCCATGGCTAAATGAGCTTTTTCAATGTCTTCCTTTTTCTCTAGATAATAATCATAATTTCCAATATAGTTTAAAAGTTTTCCATTCGTTAAATCTAAAATCCGGGTTGCTGTTTTATTGATAAAATAGCGGTCATGAGAAACATACAATACGGTTCCCGTATAATGATTGATTGCATTTTCTAAAATTTCCTTTGAAGCAATATCAAGATGATTTGTAGGCTCATCTAAAATCAATAGATTTGCTTCGGAAAGCATAAGTTTTGCAAGGGAAACACGGCCGCGCTCGCCACCGCTTAAATCTTTAATCCGTTTAAAAACATCGTCACCGGTAAAAAGAAAGGCAGCCAGAACATTGCGAATTTGGGTATTATCCATATTAGGATAGGTATCGGAAAGCTCTTCAAAAAGAGTCTTTTCCATGGTTAAAACCTGATGTTCCTGATCGTAATAACCAATCTTGACTTTTGAACCCAAACGAAACGTTCCACTGTCAGCTGGAAGTAAGTGGTTGAGTATCTTTAAAATAGTGGTTTTTCCGGTACCGTTATTACCAATAATGGCAACCTTTTCTTCTCTCTTTATGTCAAAACTAATATTAGAAAACAAGGAAGTTTCACCAAAGGATTTACTTAGACTTTCTACCGTCAAAACGTCATTTCCACTAAGTATGGAAGGCTCTAAATGAAAGTGCATTTCAGCCTCGCTAAGAAGGGGTTTGTCCATTATTTCAATTTTATCTAAAAGTTTTTCACGGCTTTCTGCACGCTTAATGGACTTTTCACGGTTAAAGGAGCGTAATTTCGTAATTACTTCTTCCTGGTGTTTTATTTCTTTTTGCTGGTTATAATATTGTTTTACCTGAGCCTCTCGAAGCAGGGATTTCTTTTCGGCAAAAGTACTATAATTACCGGTATAAACCTGACATTTTCCTTGCTCTAGCTCAACTACCCGTGTAACCACACGGTCTAAGAAATAACGGTCATGTGCAACGATAATAACGGCCCCTTTATAGTTAATCAAATAGGTTTCCAACCAACGTATCGATTCCATATCCAAATGATTCGTTGGTTCATCCAGAAGAATTAAATCGGGGGTAGATAAGAGTAACTTACCTAAAGCAATGCGAGTCTTTTGTCCGCCGGACAGAGTATGGGTTGCTCTGGAAAAATCTTCCTCGCTAAAACCAAGGCCCTTTAAAACACCCACAATCTCGCTTTGATAAGCGTAACCATTGGATAAATCAAAGGCGTGATTATAGCGGGTATAGGCGGAGAGCATCTGCTCCAATTCTTCACCGGAAGCGTGCTTCATATCGGCTTCCAGCTTTCTTATTTTATGTTCCAATTCAATAACATCTTTTTTCACTTCCAACATTTCATCATAAAGGCTACGATCGCTTGATAGCTCCTGATGTTGAGCTAAATAACCAATGGTGGTATCCTTTGCAAAAATAACTTCACCTTCATCGGCAGTCATTTCCTTCATAATTATTTTAAGAAGAGTAGATTTTCCGGCACCATTGCTTCCAACAATAGCCATTTTTTCATGTTCATTTATGTGAAAAGAAATACGGGAAAGAATGGTATCCGTTCCAAAACTTTTTCCAATATTTTTACAGGATAATATCATAAGTACCTCACTTCAAACAGAATCATTAAAAAATTGTTACGTAAACATTATAAGAAGAAATGAGAACGATGTCAAATTTCTTCTAATAAGGTTATATTTTCAAAAAAACAAAGTAAAAACCCGGTAAATTTCAGTGAAAAATGCAAAAAAAAAAAAGAAATAAAAAAAATAACAAAATACTGTGGCACATCAACGCATAAATGTGGTACAATTAAAAAGCATAGGAAAAATCATTGAATAAAAATGCGTATTCAATAAAAAATGGAAAGGCACGTCGCAACGTGCAGATGGGTATGAGAATGATTTGGGCAAAAGAAGAAACGATGTCAAGAAAAGATATGGAGGCATTACAGCTGATCCGATTACAAGAAACGGTAACGCGTGTTTATAATAAAGTACCGGCATATCAGGAAAAAATGAAAAAAATCGGAATAAAGCCGGAAGATATAAAGACCTTAAGCGATATACATAACCTTCCCTTTGTTACAAAACAAGATATGAGGGAAAATTATCCATTTGGATTGTTTGCGGTTCCAAAAGAGGAATTGGTGCGGATCCATGCTTCCAGTGGTACCACCGGTAAACCAACGGTAGTGGGATATACACAAAGGGATATTCAGGTTTGGACGGAGTGCGTATCACGAATCGCAGCTATGGGTGGAGCAACTTCAAAGGATGTAGCACAGATTTGCTTTGGATATGGCATGTTTACCGGAGCACTGGGACTTCACTATGGACTTGAAAATATGGGAGCAACCATTGTACCCTCCTCCACGGGAAATACAGAAAAACAAATCATGTTTATGAAAGATTTTGAAACAACACTTTTGGTAGCGACCCCTTCTTATGCACTTAGACTGGCAGAAGTTGCACTGGGGATGGGAATCGATCCCAAAAAGGATTTATCGGTAAAAATTGGATTAGTGGGCAGCGAACTTTTAACCGAAGCCATGCGGTCTGAAATGCATAAACTATGGGGGGAGGACATGCTGGTTACTTCCAACTATGGAATGAGTGAACTGATGGGACCGGGTGTTTCAGGAGAATGTGAATACATGTGCGGCATGCATGTGAATGAAGATTTTTTCCTTCCGGAGATTATTGATCCGAAAAGTGGGGAAGTACTGCCACCGGGAGAAAAAGGGGAGCTTGTAATTACCTGCATTAAAAAAGAAGGAATCCCACTTATCCGCTATCGTACCAAAGATATTACACGTTTAGTATATGAAACCTGTAAATGTGGAAGAACAACCTGCCGTATGGAGAACTTATATGGACGTACGGATGATATGCTAAAAATCAGGGGAGTCAATGTATTTCCAAGTCAAATTGAAGAAGTAATTTTGGCAACGGAGGAAATTGGACCACATTATGAAATCATAGTAAATAGGAGCAATCATGCAGATAGCCTGACGATTCGGGTAGAACTTTTGATGGCAACCGATTCTTACAAAGAATTAGAAGCCATTGAAAAGAAAATAAAAAATAAATTACGGACTATTTTAGGCTTAGAAGCCAAGATTCAACTAGAATCACCAAATACATTACAACGTTTTGAAGGAAAAGCAAAACGTGTGAGGGACTTAAGAGAAGGAGTGTAGAAACGTGTCAGAAAAAAAGATTATGTTAGGAAATGCAGCCATTGCAAGAGGTGCCTATGAGGCAGGAGTTAAAGTATCTGCAGCATATCCGGGAACACCAAGTACAGAAATTAGTGAAAGTATCGTTGAATATGAGCAGGTTTATGCGGAATGGTCTCCCAACGAAAAAGTGGCAATGGAGGTAGCAATTGGAGCGTCCATTAGTGGAGTACGTGCTATGGCTTCCATGAAACATGTGGGAGTCAATGTGGCAAGCGATCCACTGTATACGGTTTCTTATATAGGAGTAAATGGAGGTCTTGTTTTAGTAGCAGCGGATGACCCGGGTCTTTACAGTTCCCAGAATGAGCAGGATACACGGTGCGTTGCAAGAGCAGCCCAGGTTCCTGTTTTAGAACCTTCCGATAGCCAGGAAGCCAAGGATTTTACAAAATTTGCTTTTGAACTCAGTGAAAAATATGATACACCGGTTATTTTGAGAACCACAACGCGTCTTTCTCATTCCCAGGGACCGGTTGTTTTAGAAGAACGGGTGGAGAGGGAAGACACTATTTATGAAAGAAATCCCGGAAAATATGTTATGATGCCGGGAAATGCAAAAGGACGTCATCCCATTGTAGAAAAAAGAATGAAAGATTTAGCTGTAGATGGCTGCAATTTTCCAATAAATAAGATAGAATATGGAGATACCTCGATTGGATTTATTACAAGTGGAATTCCTTACCAGTATGTAAAGGAGGTATGTCCGAGTGCTTCCATATTAAAACTTGGAATGGTACATCCACTGCCTAAGAAAATGATTCAGGAATTTGCTTCCAAAGTAGATAAGCTGTATGTATTTGAAGAACTAGAACCGGTGATGGAAGAACAGATTAAATCATGGGGAATTTCGGTAATAGGAAAAGAAATTTTTACACTCCAGGGAGAATATAGTGCAAATCTTCTTAGAAGAGCCGTTTTGAAGGAAAAAATGGAGATAGCAGCAGTGGAACCGGTAGCGGCACGGCCTCCTATTTTATGTCCGGGCTGTCCTCACAGAAGTGTATTTTCTGTACTACATAAATTAAAAATTCATGCAGCAGGAGACATTGGCTGCTATACCTTAGGAGCACTTTCACCACTTAATGTTATAGATACTACCATTTGTATGGGAGCCAGTATTTCTTCTCTCCATGGAATGGAAATGGCAAAAGGAAAAGATTATATTAAAAACTGGGTGGCCGTGATTGGAGATTCTACGTTTATGCATACCGGCATAAATTCACTTATGAATATGGTATACAATCAAGGAACGGGAACGGTTATGATTTTAGACAATTCAACGACGGGTATGACAGGACATCAGGATAATGCGGCAACGGGAAAAACATTAAATGGAAAAACGGTTCCGGCTATTAATATATATAAACTTTGTCAGGCTATGGGAATTGAACACGTTATAGAAGTGGATGCCTTTGCTACAGAAACATTAGAAAAAATTATAAAAGAAGAGACACAAAGAGAAGCGGTTTCTGTTATTATTACAAAGGCGCCCTGTGTACTACTAAAGGGAAATGTATTTCCATATCGCTGCAAACCCATTACAGAAAATTGTAAAAAATGTGGACTGTGTTTGAAACCCGGATGTCCGGGACTTACTAAAAAGGAAGACGGTACCATTTCCATTGATGAAACCATGTGTAATGGATGCGGTCTGTGTATGCAATTATGTAAGTTCCAAGCCATAGAAAGGGTAGGTAAATAGTGATGAAAACAAAGAATATTATGATTGTGGGTGTGGGGGGACAGGGAACCCTGCTTACCAGCCGTATTTTAGGAGGAATTATTGTAAAGGCGGGATATGATGTAAAATTGTCTGAGGTGCATGGAATGGCTCAGAGGGGTGGAAGCGTTGTAACTTTTGTACGATATGGAGATGCGGTAGCAGAACCAATAGTAGAAGAAGGACAGGCCGATGTTCTGATTGCATTTGAACGTTTGGAAGCAATGCGTTACCAACATTTTCTGAAAAAAGAAGGCGTTCTGATTATAAATGACCAGAGGATTGACCCAATAACCGTAGTTACCGGAGCACAGACCTATAGAGAAAACATTATGGAAACCTTAAAAAACCAATATGAGACTTATGCAATTAATGCAATGGAAGAAGCAAAAAAACTGGGAAATACCAAAGTTTTTAATGTAATTGTTCTAGGCATGGCAGCAAAGCATATGGATTTTTCAAAAGAAAGCTGGATGCAGGTTATTGAGGAAACGGTGCCTGAAAAAACAGTGGAAATAAATAAAAAAGCCTTTTTACTCGGGTTTGAAGGGGCAGCATAAAAGGAGAAAAAAATGATTTGGAATGAGACCAAAGAGTGTATGAGCCGCGATGAGATGACAAATTTGCAAAGCAAAAGACTTGTAAAGCTGGTAGACCGCATATATCATAATGTTGAATTCTATCGTAAAAAAATGCAGAAAATAGGAATTGAACCGGGGGATATCTGTGGAATTGAAGATCTTGGAAAACTGCCTTATACCACAAAAAATGATTTAAGAGATACCTATCCTTTTGGATTATTTGCAGTACCCCAGTCGGAAATCGTAAGAATTCATGCTTCTAGCGGAACAACAGGAAAAGCCACGGTAGTAGGGTATACAAGAAGAGACATTGAAATATGGAGTGAATGTGTGGCAAGAGCTTTTTCACAGGCTGGAATTACAAAAAACGATAAAATCCAAATTGCATATGGATATGGGCTTTTTACGGGAGGTCTGGGTGCACATTATGGAGCAGAACATTTAGGGGCAACGGTGGTTCCTATGTCAACGGGAAACACGAAAAAATTAGTGGCTATGATGAAAGATTTTCAGACAACGGCAATTGCCTGTACCCCTTCTTATCTGCTTCACATTGCAGAAACCTTAGAAGAAAGTGGAGATATTCCAAATATTAAATTAAGAGCTGCTGTTTGCGGTGCAGAACCCTGGACAGAGAATATGCGTAAACAGATTGAAGAGAAACTACATATCAAAGCATTTGATATTTATGGACTTTCAGAGGTGATGGGACCGGGAGTTGGATGTGATTGTGAATTTCATACTGGTTTGCATGTAAATGAAGACCATTTTCTTCCTGAAATTATTTCTCCGGAGACCTTGGAGCCGGTAGAAGAAGGAGAAATGGGAGAACTTGTTTTTACCACACTGACAAAAGAAGGCCTTCCCCTTCTTCGATACCGTACAAAGGATTTAACCAGCATTCACTATGGAAAATGTGACTGCGGAAGAACTCTGGCAAGAATTAGTCGATTTAAAGGCCGTTCGGATGATATGCTAATTATTCGGGGAGTGAATGTATTCCCATCTCAGGTGGAGACTGCTCTTTTAGAAATGGCAGGAACAACCCCTCATTATTTAATGACGGTTGGGCGTATGAATAATTTAGATACTTTGGAAATTCAGATTGAAGTGGAAGAACGTTTCTTTTCCGATGAAATTCGTGAATTGGAAACATTAACAAAGAAGATTGCGCATGTGATTCAGAATGCAATAGGGCTTTCTGCCAAAATCAAATTAGTAGAGCCTAAAACGCTGGAGCGAAGCATGGGAAAGGCAGTCCATGTCATTGATAATAGAAAATTATATTAGGAGGAACCGTCTATGTTTATTAAACAGTTATCCGTTTTTATTGAAAATAGAGAAGGAAGATTAGAGCAGGTTTTGGAAACTTTAAAGAAAAATGAAGTTAATATTATTTCCTTAAGCCTTGCTGACACCAGTGAGTATGGATTACTTCGTTTGATTGTGTCTGATCCGGAAAAAGGAAAGGAAGGGCTAAAGAAAAACGGGTTCTCAGCGATGCTGACCGAAGTACTTGCCATTAAGTTATCCCACAGAGTGGGGCAGTTACAGGAATTACTTAGTGTAATTTGCAAAGCAGGAATTAATATTGAATATATGTATGCACTTTCTACCGGAAAAGATGATGCTTCCATTGTTATAAAAACATCGGATTTACAAAAAGCACTGGATTTATTGGAAGATGAAGAAGTCGAAATTTTTACAATGAAGGATATTGCCGGAATGTAAGAACGCATTCCTCAATAAAGGTAAGTAAGACCCTGCATATGGAAAATAATAGAAATATGCAGGGAAAATTATATTTTTAATACTTTAACGATTTAAACTTTAGAAAATTAACGTAAAAAATAAAGTAAAATAGGGGGAAAAATGACAATAAAAATAATTTTATTAATTATCTTTTTTGGAACCATGTTTGTTGTTGGTATGTATACGAGAAAACACGCAAAAAATGTAAATGATTTTGTGCTGGGAGGCCGTAATGTGGGGCCATGGCTGACTGCTTTTGCATATGGAACGTCCTATTTTTCAGCCGTGGTTTTTGTGGGATATGCCGGACAGTTTGGTTATAAATATGGAATGTCAGCAACCTGGATTGGAATCGGAAATGCATTTCTGGGTTCTCTTTTGGCATGGATGGTACTGGGAAAAAGAACTTGTGTGATGAGTAAACACTTATCCGTTACGACTATGCCGGATTTTTTTGGAAAAAGGTATGACAGCCCTTCTCTTCGAATAACGGCTTCTGCCATTTCTTTTATTTTTTTAATTCCCTATACCGCATCGGTGTATAATGGACTGTCCAGACTTTTTGGTATGGCCTTTGATATTCCTTACACAGTCTGCGTGGTAGTCATGGCAACTCTCACCGGGGCGTATGTGTTAATGGGAGGATATATGGCAACGGCAATCAATGATTTTATACAAGGACTCATTATGCTTGGTGGAATCATTGCCGTGATAGCTGCTGTTTTAAGTGGAAAAGGTGGATTCTTTTCCGCAGTACAGGAACTGGCAAAAATAGAAAGTGACATTCCTGCAACTTTAGGACAGACGGGAACGTTTACCTCTTTATTTGGTCCGGATCCATGGAATCTTTTAGGAGTGGTGATTCTTACATCCCTTGGCACCTGGGGTCTTCCTCAAATGGTTCATAAGTTCTATGCAATCAAAGATGAAAAGTCTATACAGTCCGGAACTATTATTTCAACGGTATTTGCCATTGTAGTTTCCGGTGGATGCTACTTCTTAGGAGGATTTGCAAGATTATTTGACACACCGGCTATTCACAATGGAGATGGAAGTGTAATATATGATGCCATAATTCCTTCTATGTTATCTTCTCTGCCGGATCTTTTGGTAGGAATTGTGATTGTGCTTGTATTATCGGCATCTATGTCCACGCTGTCTTCCCTTGTGCTTACGTCCAGCTCAACCTTGACATTGGATTTCTTAAAAGATAACATTATAAAAAATATGAATGATAGAAAGCAATTGCTTTGGATGAGAATTCTTCTTGTGTTCTTCATTGCCATTTCCATTGTTCTGGCAATTAATCCACCAACTTTTATTGCCCAGCTTATGGGAATTTCCTGGGGGGCTCTTGCAGGGTCTTTTCTTGCACCGTTTCTTTACGGATTATATTGGAAAGGGGTAACAAAGGCAGCGGTATGGGTGAGCTTTGCAGCAGGAGTGGGAATTACGGTTTCTAATATGTTTTTTCATTACATTGCATCCCCAATTAATGCAGGAGCCATTGCTATGGTGGCAGGATTGGTCTTAGTACCTCTTGTAAGTTTCTTTACACCCAAAAATTCAAAAGAGCAGTTAGAAAGAATTTTTGCGTGTTTAAAAAAATAAAAGACAAATTGGAATATGCAATGTTGACATGCATATTCCAATTCTATATAATTGTAGAAGAATGGGCTAGTTATAGCTAAAATCCAGGAGGTGGGCAAAGTGGCTCAGAAAGAAATATCCCTAGCGGTAATTAAAAGACTTCCAAGATATTACCGATATTTAGGAGAGTTATTGGAAAATGATGTTGTACGTATTTCATCAAAAGAATTAAGTGAGAAAATGAATGTGACAGCTTCTCAGATTCGACAGGATCTTAACAATTTTGGAGGATTTGGGCAGCAGGGATATGGATACAACGTAGAATATTTA
Organism: Acetivibrio sp.; assembly: GCA_036658435.1. GTDB lineage: Bacteria > Bacillota > Clostridia > Lachnospirales > Lachnospiraceae > DIGJ01. The sequence goes on along the minus strand of JAVXEO010000008.1, from coordinate 7,663 downwards.
TATACAGAAATAGGTAAAATATTAGGATTAGATCAACAGTATGGTATGATTATTGTGGGTGCCGGTAATTTTGGACAGGCATTGGCAAACTATACAGATTTTGAAAGAAGAGGCTTTGTATTAAAAGGAATTTTCGATGTAAATCCAGCACTTTTAGGAATTTCTATACGGGGTGTTCCTATTATGATGATGGATGAACTGGAACGCTTTCTAAAAGATACATCGGTTCAAATTGCAGCACTTACCATACCAAGGACAAAAGCCCCTTTGGTAGCCCAGGAACTGGTGCGGCTTGGAATTAAAGCAATCTGGAATTTTGCACCAACGGATTTAAATTTACCCGAGGGAATTGTATCCTTAAATGTTCACTTAGCGGAGAGTCTGATGCGTTTGTCATATAGTCTTAAAACTCAGGAGGAGAACGAATAACGGATGGAAAGAGAACGAAGAAAAAAGGAACAAGATTTTTCAAATATGAATTTAAAGGAAATCATTTTAAAATGCAGAGTCCCAATTCTTACGTTGGATGAACGCTGGCATAATTTATTTCCGGAGGAAGTAAAAACTCCCAAAATTAAAGAACTGGAAAAAAGATTAAATGATTTGATAAAGAGTCAAGGAAAATTATCCACAGACATGGGGGATCTGAAAAAGTTGAAGAAGACCCTTATGGATGGGGTGATTGCAGACATGGGAGAAAACACCGGGTTTGCAGAAAAAATGAAACAAAAGAAGCAGGAAAAAGTTCAGAAGCTAATTTTGGAAATAAACGATAAATTAAAACAAGCAGATGATGCACTGGATGAGCGACCGGATGAAATAAAATCAGCAAATGCGGATCTTTTACTGGAATGTATTCGCATCTGGTATATGGAATTAGATAAAAACAATCAGGAAATCAGTCAAATTACAAAATGGGTAGAGGAAGTTAGAGAAAGATTAAAGGAAAAATTGCTGCTCAAACAGGATAAAGAAATAGAAAATAATGATATCTATTCCTATATGCATACACTGTTAGGTCCAAAGGTAATGGAAGAGATGGATTCTAGAAATGTTAAGAAGCAGGATGATTAACTTGGAAGCATGAATGGAGAAGCCCTATGATAATTGGAATTGGCAATGATATGATAGAAATTGACCGCGTTGTGAAAGCCTGTGAGAAAGAAGCTTTTTTAAAAAAATATTTTACTCCAAAGGAGCAAAAGCTTATTTATCTTGACAAGAAAAAAGCAGCGGATAATTTTGCAGTAAAAGAAGCCATATCCAAAATGTTTGGAACCGGATTTCGGGAAATTGTACCAATTGAAATTGAAGTTTTAAGAAATAAACTTGGAAAACCTTATGTTAACATTTATGGAAAGACGCTGGAATATGCAAAGCGATGCAATCTTAAAACAATACATGTATCAATTTCCAACACAAAAAAATATGCCAGTGCATTTGTAGTTGGAGAAGGAGTAGAAGAATGAAATATCTGGTAGATGGCAGACAAATGAAAGCCATTGATCGCTACACAATAGAACAGATTGGAATTCCATCCCTTGTGCTGATGGAAAAGGCAGCCATGGCAACCGCTATGGTTATATTAGATTACGCAAAATCAGAAGATAGGGTATTAGCAGTCTGTGGTCAGGGAAATAATGGAGGCGATGGAATTGCTGTGGCTCGTATATTAAAAGAAGCAGGTTTAGATACGTCGGTACTTTTTGTTGGAAATGAGGAGAAAGCCTCAGAGGAGACGAAAAGGCAGTTGCAAATTGGACGTAATCTGAACCTTCCTATTTTTATAAGCAACGGAAATTTCAAGGAAAATTTTAACATAGAGAAGATTAGAGAATATACTGTTATAGTGGATGCCGTTTTTGGAATTGGTCTGTCAAAGGCAGTGACCGGTGTACAGGAAGAAATCATAAAAGCCGTGAACCAAAGCAGGGCGAAAAAGTTTTCTGTGGATATTCCTTCCGGAATTCATGCCGAAACCGGTCAAGTTATGGGAAATGCTGTAAAAGCAGATATTACGGTAACATTTGGTTATTTAAAGCTGGGACTTATTTTATATCCGGGAGCGGAATACGCAGGTGAGGTCATAAAGGCAGACATTGGTTTTCCTAAAATGGCAGAACAAAAACTGGATTTAAATACCTTTACCTATGATTTGGAAGATAAAAAAAGGCTGCCCATGCGTAACCCTTATTCAAATAAAGGCAATTATGGAAGAGTTTTAATCATTGGGGGAGCAAAAAATATGGCGGGTGCGGCATATTTAGCTGGTTTCAGTGCGTATTGTGCCGGAGCGGGGCTGGTAAAGATACTGACTTGTGAGGAAAATCGTGTAATTATACAGAGCTGTCTTCCGGAAGCATTACTTTCCACTTACACAGAGGAGAGTTTTAACGAAGATTGGTTTATGCAGGAACTTAAATGGGCAACAACCGTGGCTATTGGTCCGGGACTTGGAACCGGAACAATTGCAGAAAGAATGTTAAAATGTATGGTGGAAAAAAGTGAGATTCCCACGGTAATGGATGCAGATGGATTGAATTTGCTTGCTCAAAATGGTGGACTAGAGGCCATTCGGGATAAAAAGAATATAGTAATAACACCACACGTAAAAGAAATGGCCCGGCTTTGTGACTGCATGGTTAGCCAGATAACCCATGATATTTTGTCTTTTACAAAAGAAGTAATGAAAGATAAAAAATTTACACTGGTGTTAAAGGATGCAAGAACGCTTGTAGTGGAAGGAGTAAGAACCTACGTAAACAGAACAGGGAATGCAGGAATGGCAGTGGGTGGCTCCGGAGATGTACTGACCGGAGTTATTGCAGGACTGATTGGGCAGGGAATGGAAGTAATGGAGGGTTCCGCACTGGGTGTGTATATCCATGGGCTTGCCGGAGACCGTGTAGCTGGAGATGAAAGTGAATATTCAATTCTTGCAGGGGACATTGCAAGGGGATTGAAAAAGGAGATTAACAGGGATGAAAGAATATTATAGAGTGCAGGCAGATATTGATTTAGATGCAATTTGTGAAAATATAAAAAGAACCAGAGAAATTATAAAACCAAAAACAAAAATTATGGCAATTGTTAAGGCAGATGGATATGGACATGGGGCAATTCCCATTGCAAGAGCTTTGAGTGAACAAGTGGATGCCTATGGGGTTGCAATTTTGGAAGAAGGACTGGAACTGCGAAGAACCGGGATTCAGAAACCAATTTTAATTTTAGGATTTACGCCAATTACACAGTATAAGGATATGATTGCATATGATATTATGACAACTGTATTCCAGTATGATATGGCAGAGAAGATATCAATGGAAGCGATGAAACAGGGTAAAAAAGCAAAGATTCATATTAAACTGGATACGGGAATGGGTCGAATTGGATTTCCGATTACTAAAGAAAGTGTTGAAACCATTATAAGAATTAATGAGTTACCGGGAATTCTAATTGACGGATGCTTTAGCCATTTTTCAAAATCGGATGAAAAGGATAAAACCTTTGCAAAAGGGCAGCTAAAGAAGTTCCTATTTATGGTAGAAGAATTGGAAAAGGCAGGAATAAAGATTCCCATAAAACATATTTCAAACAGTGCAGCCATTATTGATATGCCGGAAGCAAATCTGGATATGGTACGAAGCGGAATTTCCACCTATGGACTTTATCCTTCGGATGAGGTTCACAAAGAAAATTTACCCCTGAGACCGGCGATGGAGGTAAAGGCCTACGTAACGTATGTAAAAACGGTAGAGCCGGGAACGCCCATTGGCTATAATGGAACCTTTGAGACAAGGAGAAAAACCTTGGTTGCAACGGTGCCGGTAGGTTATGCTGACGGTTACCCAAGGGCACTTTCCAACAAGGGAAGAGTTTTAATCCATGGAAAGTCAGCTGCCATTATTGGAAGAATCTGCATGGATCAGTTTATGATTGATGTTACAGATATTCCAAAAGTAAAAGAAGGGGATGTTGTAACGCTGATTGGCAGAGATCAAAACGAAGAGATTACCTTGGAAGAAATGGGAAAACTTGCCAATTCGTTTAATTATGAAGCAGCTTGTGATTTTGGAAAGAGAATTCCAAGAGTCTTTTATTTTAAAGGAAAAAAAGTGGGGACTTGTGATTTTTATGATACAGCAATAGCATCGTTTGACTTAATGCTTTAACTCACATTTTTACATTTATGGAATACAAAAGAAAAAATGGGCAATACTTAAATGTAGTCAGAAAAGAACCATAAATGGAGAGTGAAGAAAGTTGATAATTAAAAGAGGCGATATATTTTATGCAGATTTAAGACCGGTAGTAGGATCTGAGCAAGGTGGAGTAAGACCGGTATTGATTATACAAAATGATATGGGAAATCGACATAGTCCAACTGTAATTTGTGCAGCAATCACTTCAAAGATGAATAAGGCAAAATTGCCAACCCATGTGGAAATAACAGCAGAAAAATATGCTATTGTGAAAGATTCCGTTATTTTAATGGAGCAGGTTCGAACCATTGATAAATCAAGGCTAAAAGAAAGAGTCTGCCATTTGGATCCGGATATCTTAAAACAAATTGATAAAGCATTGCTTGTAAGCCTTGCATTGGATGAATAAAAGGATAAAGACGTTACATACAAAGAACGTTACATATTAAGAAGGAGAACGTAAATGGACGATAGCATCCCCTTATGGAGAATTATAGTGATTATAGCTTTAATTATCGTAGAGGCAGTTTTAGTAAGTGCAAAAAAAGCACTGCAGTCAGTGAATGAAAATAGTATTCGGAAAGTAGGTGAAGAGCATAAAGAGAAAAAGAAAAAGGCAGCACAGGTTCTGCACCTTATGGAGCATGAAAGCTCTTACATAGATACGGCACAATTTTTGGTGGGAAGTATCAACATTGTAATCGGGGTTGTCTTTACAGGATTCTTAATGGAACAGAGTAAAGTGTGGATGATATGTTTATTAACAATTTGTCTTTTGCTGGTAGTTATTTTGTTTGCATCGGTAATTCCTACGAAAATGACCTACATTGATTCCGAAAGAATAGCAATAAACACCTGTGGTATTTTACAGACGTTTCATGTGATATTTTTTCCGTTCATTTATTTGCTTGACAAAGTCTCTTTATTTTTCTTTTGGATTCTTAAAATCAGTCCGGAGGACTTAGAGGATAACGTGACAGAGGATGAAATTATTTCTATTGTAAATGAAGGCTTTGAACAGGGAGTTTTGGAAGATAATGAAGTGGAAATGATTTCTAATATTATAGAACTTGATGATAAAGAGGTACGTGATGTAATGACAAATCGTAGAAACGTGATTTCCATCAGTGCGGAAATGACCTTAGGAGAAGCACTACGATTTATGTTAAATGAAAGGTATTCTCGGTTTCCTCTTTACGAAGAAGAGAGGGATAATGTGGTAGGAGTACTACATTTTAAAGATGTAACACAGCATTATATTGCAGGAGAAGATGGGAAGGTGACCTTAAAAGAAATTGCCAGAAAGCCTTATTTTGTTCCGGATACCCAGAGCGTGGATACTTTATTTGATGATATGCAGCTAAAGAAAATACATATGGCAATTGCAGTAGACGAATATGGACAGATGGCGGGAGTGGTTGCATTGGAAGATATTCTGGAAGAAATTGTAGGAAACATATTAGATGAATACGATGAAGATGAAAGAATGATTTTAAAACAGGGTAATAATCGATATATTATGCGTGGAATGGCTCCTCTTGATGAAATAGAGGATACCTTGGGAATTAGCATGGAACAGGAGGATTATGATGTAGGGACACTGAATGGATTTTTGATTTCATTTATTGGGCACCTTCCGGGAAACGACGAAAAACCGGTGGTACATTATGAAGGCTATCGCTTTCATGTATTGGATGCAAAAAATAATATGATTCGTTCCGTTCGTGTGGTAAAAGAACAAGAAAAAAGCGTAGAAAATTAGGGGTGTTTCTATGAAAAACCAATGGATGCAAGGGGATATAAATCCAATGTTTTTTGTTTTAATTTTTGGAATTTTATTTATTATGGTTGGAATATTATTCTGGGATAATATTCGAAAGAAAAAGGTCACGAAACTACTGCAAAAAACAAAGGAAGAGTTTCAAAATCTTTTGGATAATATTCCAGGTGGAATATCCATTTTTCAGGTGGAAAATCAAGTAAAGGTTCTCTACTTTAATGATGGTTTGTGCGATATGTTTCATTATTCAAGGAAAGAATATGCAGAAGTAACAGAAACAGATGTGATCAATATGATTCATCCGGATGATAGAAAAAGGTTGTTTGATGTGCTTCATAAAAATAAAAAAATCAATCAAACGGTGAGTGCAGTATTTCGCCGCCGGCAAAAAGAAGGGGATTATCATTGGACCAATATAAAGGCAAAATTGATTGATTCCGAAGAGGAAAGAGGACTTTACTATGGAGTCTTTATCGACATTGACCGTGCAAAGAAAAATGAATTGGCTGCCCGGGTAGAACATGAGAAATACCAGATTGCTTTGGAAAATATGAAGGTGAATATATGGGAATATGATATTGTGAATAAAAGAAGAATTCAAAGCAAACAGTCGAAGAATTTAATTGAATATGGGAAAATACTGGAAAATTTTCCGAAATGCATTATTGAAAGCAATATGCTGCATCCAGACAGCGTCAATATATATCGGGAGATCCATGAAAAAGTCGAAATGGGATTTCCTTTTGCAGAGGGAGAAATTCAGGCTAAAAATAGTGAAGATGATAAAGAATACAGGTGGTCTCGGATAAAATACACAACTATATTTGATGATTTTAACCAGCCAATTAAAGCAATTGGAGTGTTGGAAGATATTTCTGTTCAAGAAAAATATAAAGAAGAGCTGCTTCAATTTCAGCAAATCTGTAATTATGCAGTGGAAAATGAATATTGCGAAATTTTGACTATTGATGTGGCATCAAAGACCCTTCGCATCTATTTTGAAAACAATAAGATTGTGGAAAAAAATCAGGCAATGGATTTAAAAAAAGTAATCTTACATTATCTTAAAACCATTTATCCGGAAGATGTAGAGAAATGTAAAGAATTTTTTGATTTGGATCATTTGATTAACAGGCTGGATAAATATAAGGGAAGAACTTCTATAATTTATCGCTTTTATGACAAAGAAGAGATTCGATGGGCAGAATGCAAATGTATTTATTTTCATAACAACAAGAATACAATTTTAGTATTAATTGGGGATATCAGTGATGTACTTTCAGCAGAGAGAAAGTCAAAGAAAGTGTTAGAAGAAGCATTGGAACAGGCAAAGCAGGCGGCACGGGCAAAAGAAGAATTCCTTTCTTATATGTCAAACGAAATCAGAACACCGCTTAATGGAATTAAAGGGATGTTGGATTTATTGGAGGAGAGAGAGGAGTTAAAGAATGACCACTACCTTGCTGATGCCATCACTTCTTCCAGACATTTATCGATTTTAATTAATGATATTTTAGACATGTCGAGGATGGACAGTGGAAAACTGACCTTACATGAAGTATTTACCATGAAACATGAAATTATGAATTATGTAGATGCTATTATCAAGCCTATGGCAGAAAAAAAGAATATTGTATTTACAAAACAATATTTGATGGAAAGTAATTATGCTGGAATTTAT
>JAVXEO010000007.1:0-50570 GCA_036658435.1 Acetivibrio sp. | reverse complement strand
ACACCACCGGAAATAACTTTTGAATGGTCTACATCTGCAATCATTTCCACCGCTATAGGTTCCATAATCCATTCATCCTGATACACATTTTTAAAATAAACGGATGTATTAAAAATAACATTTTCCATATCTCCATAATATATCTTTAACATTTTGCAGCTCTCCTTTTATGCAAGTATATCATAATTTTATTCCATTATCTAGCGTTCCGTCGATTTAGAAAATGCCAAATCCGATAGGTTCCGTCTACATTTTCTCCTAATTTTTGCAAATATCATTTTTTTGCAAAGATATTTTCTTCAATTCAGAAGGTAGATTTTCAGCCTTTCAAAAAAGGAAATCCTAGTACACAATTGTTCAAAATAGAAATCTTTGTACACGATTTGACATTTTTTATTTCTTGTGCTATGCTTAATTCGTTAGCAACTATTACTTTTTGTTAACAACTTGTTTAAATAGGTAACCAAGTCACTTTCCAAGAGGGTAGTGACTTTTTTTTATGTAATAGGAAAGTGCTCCTATTACATAAAAACGCTCCGCTGTGGGTGCGCACGCAGCGCTATGGAATATGGTCACTGAAGTGACCGCGCTTTGGCGTGAGAGTCTGCAAAGCAGACTCTTTATCCTTTTATAAAAAAAGAAAGTAGGTGTATATTATGGGAGACAAGAATCCTAAAAAAGAAAAAAAGAAGAAAAAAGCAGTAGATAAAGCAGTGGTGGCATCCACAAAGGCAGAGCCTGCACCAGAACCCGTTTTAGTTAAAAAACCAAAAAAGAAAATATAAGAAAGCAAACTGCCAACAGGCAGAATGAGGTAATTCAACTGAGAAAACAAAAAGTTTTAATGGGAAGTCCCATTTGCCAAAAAACGCATATATTGGAAAGTCGTCCTAATCTGATTGTGTGGCAAACAGATGAAAAATAGCAGCAAAAAAATCAATATTGGGATTGGCTTTGTAACAGGAAGAAAGAACTTTAAAAGTGTTTTGACCTCCTATGTTCGCAGCTTTTCTGAAAATGATTTTTTAAATTCAAAAAAATATGCCCTACATCTTTTTGTAGCCTATGACTTAAAATATACGAGTACGCAAATTAGTGATTATCAGGTTACCGATGAACAAATATTAGGAGCCATTGATACCATTTACTATTTGGGTCCCATTGCTGTGGCAAATGAAGCAAAGTCTCTTATTGCAGAAAAAGTGATTACAACCAAAGAATCAAAACTAATCTTTGGTGAAGGTTACGCCATGAAAAGAAATGCAGTTTTATATTTTGCAATCAAAAATAAAATGGACTCCCTTATTTTTCTTGATGATGATGAATATCCACTGGCTGCCATAAAATTAGAAAATGGAATTGCCTGGAGGGGGCAGGAAATTTTGTCTACCCACATGAAAAATCTTCAAAATGCAGATATCACAAACGGTTATCATTGTGGATATATTTCTCCCATTCCCCGTCTACATTTTAATGAAACACTTTCTGAAGCTGAATTTCGTATTTTTATTGAAAGCATCAGCAATGACATTATCAACTGGCCTTCTATTAAAGAAAAAATGCAGGAAGGTGGTATTACCTATGCCGATCCGAAAATAATGGATAGCCAGCCCGTACAGCCCGTTGAAAGTGTGAACGGAATGAAATTTATTTCCGGCGCAAATCTTGCCTTAAATCTAAAAAATCCAAGCAAGTTATTCCCCTTCTACAATCCACCGGGAGCTCGGGGTGAAGACACTTTTTTGAGCACCTGCATTACCGACTGCACGGTTCTTAAGGTTCCCTGTTATACTTTTCATGATGGGTTCTCCGCCTACGGACAGCTATTAAGTGGGGTACTACCAAGTTCTTTACGTGTAATGGATGCCGACTCTCCTGCTATTTCCAAGCGGTTTCTACATGCCTCCATTGGCTGGATTCGATATAAACCTCTTTTGCTATACATTACCCAGCCTGACAACTATGAAAAGCAAATGATTCAAATAGAAGAAGGGCTTCGAACCGTCCTCCCTAAAATTTGTCTCTATTTTGGAATTCATGATTTTCAAACCATATTAAAAGAATTTTTATACTATAGAGAACACGTAACGGAACATTTTGAGGATTTTGAAAATACAAAAAAAGCATGGAAAAAGATTATGCTTTCCTCGAAAAAATAAACAAAACAAAAAATAAGCAAAACAAAAAATCATCAAACCAAAAGAATTTTTCCATTGGTTTGATGATTTTTGAATTTTCCGCTATGCAGAAAAAAACTTTTTTACTTTATCTTATTAATAAATTCCTCTGCTGAAAGAAAAATTTCTTTATAACCAAGGTTCTGACATAATCTGGTTACTCCGGGCTGCTCTAAATACGCTTCTTTCAAAATATCCTTTTCTGCGAATACCTCCCTTGTTGTTCCATCTAAGAGAATCTTCCCCTGTGCAAATACAATGGCACGCTCAAAGGTTTCTGCCACAAAATCCATATCATGAATAATGGTGATAATCGTCTTCCCTTCCTTGCGAAGTTTTTGAACAACTGACTGAATCCGCTCTTTTCCATGATAGTCCTGTGCGATGGTGGGCTCGTCTAATATAATAACCTTCGTATCCATGGCCGCAATAGAAGCAATCGCCACCAGCTTTCGACTGGATAATCCTAAATCATAAGGATTTTTCTCCGCTAATTCCTGCATTCCTACCAGTTCTAAGGCCTCTTCTGCTTTTTCTTTCGCTGCTGCCTCGTTCATTCCAATTTTTAATGGGCCAAACATAACCTCATCAATAACACGGTTTTTAAAAATCTGGTCATTGGGATTTTGAAATACCATTCCAATATGTTTTGCCAATTGCGCAACGGTCATGCCGGAAATATCCTTTCCTTCAAAGAAAATAGCACCTGTATTGGGACGCAGCAAGCCCTTTAACAATTTCACAAACGTTGTTTTTCCTGCACCATTTTGACCGATAATGGCTGTAGAACGATGGTCCAGGGTAAAATTTAGTCCACTTAAAATTTCTTCTGCCGGCGTATAAGAGAAATGTAAGTTCTGAATCTCAAGTATATTTTTTGTATCCATTAAGCATTCTCCTTTACTTGCTTTAATAGCGCACCGGCTTCCTCCAGGGTAACCGGATAGCATCCGGTCTTTGGATTTCTTTTGCCTATTCCCCTGCAGATTTTGGTAAAGGAAGGGGCTTCTACGCCATACTTCTCCAAATCTTCTCTTGAAAAAATATTCTGTGGCGTATCATAATCGATTTGTTTCCCTTCATGAAGTAAAAGTACACGATTGCTATAGGCCGCTATTTTTTCCATGTTATGCTCTACCATGAAAATGGTAATTCCTTTTTTGCTGAGTTTGTGAACAGCCCGGTAGACCTCTTCTCTTCCTTGTGGATCAAGCTGTGAGGTTGGTTCATCTAAAATAATAATCTCCGGTTTCATAGCAATAATACCGGCAATTGCCATACGCTGCATTTGTCCCCCTGATAAATCAAAAGGATTCCTATCTTTGTATTTACTAATATCCAGAAGTTCCATTGCCTCCTCAATACGCCTTATCATCTCCGCTTTTTCAATTCCCAGATTTTCCAAACCAAATGCAATCTCTTCAAAAACCGTTAGTTTCGAACCCGTTACCTGATTAAAAGGATTTTGAAATACAATCCCTACCCTTTCACATAACTGGCTGATGTCTACTTTCTTTACTTCCAAATCACCAACCATAACTCTTCCGCCGTAAGAACCCTTATAAAAATTAGGCACCAGTCCGGCAATTGCCTGGCAGAGAGTGCTTTTCCCAGAACTGTTTTTTCCAATAATTCCCACAAATTCTCCCGGTTCTGCGGAAAATGTAATTCCATCCAGTGCCAGTTCCTCCGTTCCAGGGTATTTATACTTTAAGTTCTCAACAACTACCTTAGACATTCTAACACCCTCCAGATTATTCCTACCAGTAGTACCAAAAGCAGACCCATCTGTAAAAACTTGTCCGCCCTTGTCTTTTTCTCCTCATTTAAAAAGGTTTTCTTGTTCTTTGCATTAAATCCTCTAACCTCCAGCGCCAGTGCACGCTCTTTTGTATTAATCAGTGAGCTCATAACCACCGGCGATATTAAGGGAATAAATGCCTTGATTCGAACAAGAAGGTTCCCTTCTGTCTCCATACCCCGGCTGCGTTGTGCATCCGTAATGGTTACCATGGTTTCTGTCATTTGTGGAATAATCTGAAACACAGAAATAAAAACATATCCAAATCTTGGAGAAAATCCCTTTCTTACAAAATTCTCAATCATATCGGAAGGTTTCGTAGTCAAAATTAAGACACAGAAACTCAGCAAGATATTTAATACATTTATTACAATGGTAAGTGCAAACAGTAAGCCTTCTTTATAAAAAGCAATGGGGCCAAAACGCAGCACACAAGTCACATTCCCAGCTCGAAAAAGTCCCTGAATCACAACAACCGTCAATAAAATAAAACCGGAAACGCCCAAAATCGGAAGGGTTTTCTTTAGAACTTTTGAAAAAAGCAATAATATAACACTGGTCGCTATAAATACGACACTAACTGTTTTACTGCCTACTATGATTGGCAAAAATAAGGCAGTCATTATGTAAAAAATCTTGCTTTCTGGTGCCAGTTTATTTAGCAGAGAACCCTTCTCTTCATATAAGCTAATACTCTTCATTTTATTTTCCTACTTATCGAGGCTTTCTATTGTATCACTGCTTTGATACAAGGAAATAAGATTTTTTGGAAGACCTTTGGATATTCCAAATACAATAAGTAAAACGGCAATCTTATCTGGTAAGTCTACCACAATTTCATCTAAGAAAGACGCAAAAAATACAGGAAGGTGGTTGGCAACTCCCCATGCGTAAACAGCATCCCCCCATACATTTCCAGTGGTTCCTCCCCAAAAAATCATATTAAGGGGTGTTGATACAATAACTGCCACCAAGCCGGTTGCAACTGCTGTCAGAAGGGAAAGTTTGATATTTTTCATATACCCTTTATAAGCCATCATACCAACTACCAATCCAATTGCAATATTTGTCAATGCATACACGGTGGAAATGGGATCCATCGTAAGTCCATAAATAATATTATTTGCGGCTCCACAAATCGCTCCTGCTATTGGTCCCGCAAGAACCGCTGCAAGACAGGTACCAATTGAATCCAGCCATAATGGCAGTTTCAATACACCTGCAAATAATTTTCCCAGATAATTAATACCAATGGCCGCGGGTATCAGTACCAGTGTTGCCGTGTTAAATTTCATTGACCATAAACTCTTCCCTTTTTTACTCATAATTTTAACCTCCGTTAATATTGTTTTTATCATAAATGCTTGATGCATTATCATGATCTTATTTACTGCCGGATTTCAATCTGACACATTTTCATGGCTTCCAATGCCCCTTTATGGCTATTTATAGTCACACCTGCGCAGCAGGACTCATCCACAATAACCGGCACTTCCGGCAAAAAAGATTTAATTAATAAGGCATTGGAAATTACACAAATATCGGTGCACAATCCAATCAGCGTTATGGAATCAATCTTTTCTCTCTCATTTTCTGCAAATAGAATCTGTCCCAGTTTTACACTTCCAAAGGTTTGCTTTTCAATGGCTTCCTCTTTGCAAAGGAGCGCCACCGGTGGATACAGTTCCCACCCTCTTGTATCTTTCACACAATGCTTTACCGGAAGGCTCTTTCCCTCTTGAGTATTCATGTAGTCCTCTCCGTGGGTGTCCATTGTATACAGAACTCTACCTTGGAAATTTTTAATCTTATCCACAACCCGTGGAACGATTGCCATGGCTTCCTTTGTCCCTAGTGCTCCATCCACAAAATCATTTTGCATATCTACTACAATTAAAAAATCCATTTTATAACCTTTTCCCTTTCTTTTTCTTATTTAAACTTATTGTAATTTTGTACGTTTTGTCTTTACCAATTGCTAAAATATTTACTTTTTTTATTGTATACTAAACCCTGTATTTTTACAATCGTAATTCGAATTTATGACAATTGTAACTACCATATGACATTTGTTTCGTATAAGATAAGTTTATTAAATAAATGAAATACTTTAGGAGGATTTATTATGAAACCAAGAATTTCCAATCTCCTCTGGGGATTGTTCTTTGTAGTACTGGGCGTTGGTTTTGCCGGAAATGCTTTTGGATTTTGGAACTTTACTTTATTTTTTGCCGGTTGGTGGACTTTGTTTATTATCGTTCCCTGTTTTATTTCTATCATTGAAAACGGACCAAATACCGGCTCTATTATTGGTCTGCTTATTGGTCTTCTTCTGCTTCTTACAAGGCAGGGCTTTTTAGATGGGGATATTATTGGAAAATTGCTTGTTCCTATTATCCTTGTTGTCATAGGACTGGGGATTATGTTTTCTTCTTCCTTCAAAGGGCACCGTCCTTCGCACCAAGAATTTAATCGTATGAAGGATGGCGTAAAAAGTGGAGATCGAAATTATACGGCCACTTTTTCCGGACAAAATATTAATTTTGATAATCAGGTTTTTGAAGGAGCTTCTCTTGACGCCGTGTTTGGTTCGGTATGCCTAAGACTGGATCAGGCCATTATCAATGAAGATGTTATTATCAACTGCAATGCAACCTTTGGCGGAATTGAAGTTTACCTTCCTTCCGACATAAATGTACAGATTTCTTCTACTCCTATTTTTGGTGGTGTAAGTAACAAGCGGAGAAACTTTGCAAACCCAAGTGCACCCACCGTATATATAAATGCTACCTGTATGTTTGGAGGTGTGGATATTAAATGAGCCATGGACAAAAAATAATTAAAATACTGGCAACTATTTTTGCAATTTTTTTAGCCGTTTCTATTATTGGGGGTATCGTAGGCGGTATTTTCGGTTTTCTTAATTTAAGTACTACAAACATCCGTACAAAGAGTCATGTTGAAATTTCACAGGATAGTGAATTGGTTGAAGATGAATTTTATGACAATGAAAGTGAAGATTCCGGAACTATGAATTATAAGACCTATGACTTTTCAAAAAGCTATAGCGCAATTCGAGATATTGACATTGAGGCTACCATTAATCATGTAATCCTCCAAACCGGAGATGAGTTTCATGTTGACATGAAAAATGTAAGCACAAAGTGTAAGGTAACTGGTGACGGTGGTGTCTTAAGAGTTACAGATTCTACTTTCTCGGGAAGATCTTTTTCCTCCTGGATTGGAGATTTTCTAGACGGTGATGGATTTCGTTCTTTAAGAGGTGGTACGATTACCATTACTCTTCCAAAAGACTTTGTTGCCAATACCTGTGATATTGACGCCGGTACCGGAAGCGTTACTTTGAATAATTTAGAAACCAACGAACTTTATTTAGAAGCCGGTACCGGTTCCATAGAAGGGAATCATTTAACTGCCCGCTTTCTTGATTTAGAATGTGGTACTGGTTCCATAGACTTCCGTAATGTCTCCTTTTTAGGTTCTGACATTGAAGTTGGTACCGGTTCCGTTTCTATCCGTGGGAGGATGCAGGGACAAAATGTTATCGAATGTGGTGTCGGCTCTACCTACCTGCAGTTAGAGGATTCACAGGATGCTTATCATCTGGCTATTGAAAAGGGATTGGGAAGCATTACAATCAATGGATCTTCTTACTCCTCTGTTAATTCAAACTCCGCAAGTGCTTCCAACTCTCTTTCCATTGAAGGAGGAATTGGTAACGTCAGCATTGATTTTGCAAAACAGTTTTAATCACCATTAAGGCAATCGGACCAAGAATAAAACCAAATATACCAAAAAGTTTTACGCCTGCATACATGGCCATTATGGTAAATATAGGTTTTATTCCAATCTGGCTGCCTATTATTTTTGCTTCTACCCATTCATGTACAACCTGGCAGATAACATAAAGTGTAACGAGCATGGCTGCTGAAAACCATTGTCCCTTAAAAATTTCCACCAAAGCCCAGGGAATTAATACCAAACCACTTCCCAGCACCGGAAAGGCATCAAAAATGCTGACAAATAACCCCAGCAATATTCCGTAGGAATTTCCTATGAGTAGAAATCCCACCGAACAGGCAGAAAAAACAATGCTCATAATAATCAGCTGGGCCTTCCCATAGGCCATACCAACTTCTAAAAGTTCTTTAAAAACTTTACTTCCATGGCGGCAAATCCAGGATTCTTCATAAATAATCTTAAGTTCTTCCATATCCTTTATAATTAAAACCATTCCCCATATTACAATAAACAAAGCCCATATTGCCCCAAACACTTTTCCAACTTCCATTAAGGTGTCCAAAGATATTCCAGAAGTTATCCTTTGCTTTCCTTTTGAAAGAATGTATTTTATATTCTCCATGACATATAAAAAAGCCGTTCCTTCCTTCATGGAAAATGTTTGATCCCAGTAAGCACAAATATTCTGCATCCTATTTTGTATTCCCTGTTGGTAGATAGGAAGCATTTGAACCAATCTTTGAAATTGAAAAAAGGCTGCCCGCCCCAGAAAAAAAATGCCGGTTCCAATGGCTGTAATTACCGTTCCGGTTAATAATATCAGCAGCATTCCACCGGACAAATTCCATCTTTTTTTTGCTTTATATAAAATCGGATAAAAAAGGGCTGCAAAAAAATAAGAAAATAAAAAAGGAACCACAAGTGGCAGAAGATAACGGATTGCTCCATATACTGCCACAGTAGTTCCTATCATATACCATAAATCCTTCACGTCCTGCTTCATCCCATTCTCTCCATAAGTACCATTCAGACACCGCTTCTTCACTATATCAAGTATCTGTATGGAGATGAAATATTATACATTATTTCTCTGGAAAGAAGAGGTCAAAAGGTTCTTCCTTGGGAATGGACTGAAAAGACATTCTTTTTTTTGTTTTTGGATGTATCAATGTAAGCTCATACGCATACAATCCCATCTTATTCCAGCCTTTTTTTTCTTGATATAGAGGATTGTATTTCGTGTCTCCCACAATTCCTCCCAGATGTGCTGCCATTTGGAGACGTATTTGGTGATGCCTTCCGGTAAGAAGCAAAATTTCTGCCAAAGAGTATTCCTCTTTGATCTCTCGAATCCGATAGGTCAGCTGGGCTTTTTTCCCGTTTTTGTCTTGTGCGTTTGTTATTTTTGATAAATTCGTTCGCCCATCCTTTATCATATAATCGGTGAGAAGCTGCTCTTCCTTTTTAACCGGCTCTTTGTTGTAATTTAAAACTGCCAGATAACGTTTTGTCATATCTCGATTTCTTATGCTTTCGCTGAGTACCTTTGCGGCTTCCTTATTTTTTGCAAAAGCCATAATTCCGCCAACCGGACGATCCAGACGATGAATCAGTCCAACGTAAGGCTCTCCCTGGCTTGGGCTTTTCCGAAACAAGAAATTCTTTAACTGGTTTACCATATCAAAATCACCAGTTTTGTCGCTCTGAGAAGGTACGCCCTGGGGTTTTATACAAACCAGAATGTCTTCGTCTTCAAATATTATATTGGGTTCTTCTTGTTTCATAGCTTATAAGTATTTCTTAAGAATATCCACTTTATCCAGCTTCTCCCATGGAAGAGACAGATCATTTCTTCCAAAATGTCCATATGCTGCTGTTTGTTGATAAATTGGTCTTCTTAAGTCTAGCATTTTGATAATTCCTGCCGGTCTGAGATCAAAGTTGTCACGAATTAAGTCAATCAATGCATCATCTGTGATTTTTCCGGTTCCAGCGGTATCCACCATGACTGAAGTTGGCTGTGCAACACCAATTGCATAAGACAACTGAATTTCACACTTGTCTGCAAGTCCGGCTGCTACAATGTTTTTTGCAACATAACGGGCTGCATATGCTGCGGAGCGATCCACTTTTGTGCAGTCCTTCCCTGAAAATGCGCCTCCGCCATGACGGGCATATCCGCCATAGGTGTCTACAATAATTTTACGTCCGGTAAGTCCACTGTCACCATTGGGTCCTCCAATGACAAATCGACCGGTTGGATTGATGAAATATTTTGTCTTTTCATTTACCAGTTCCTGTGGAACAACCACATCAATCACATATTTGCGAATGTCCTTGTGAATCTGTTCCTGTGTAATCTCCTCTGCATGTTGGGAAGAAATTACAACTGCATTAATATGGAGAGGCTTTCCATTTTCATCGTATTCAACGGTAACCTGAGATTTTCCATCTGGGCGAAGATAAGGAAGTGTTCCATTTTTACGAACTTCTGTTAACTTTCTGGTCAGTTTATGTGCCAACGCAATTGGATAAGGAAGATATTCCTCTGTCTCATTGGAAGCATATCCAAACATCATTCCCTGGTCTCCCGCTCCGATTGCTTCAATATCTGCATCCGTCATGGTTTTTTCCTTGGCTTCCAATGCCTGGTCCACACCCATAGCAATGTCTTTTGACTGCTCATCTAGTGCCACAATCACGCCGCAGGTATTTGCATCAAACCCTTTTTCAGAAGCATCGTAACCAATTTCACGAACGGTATCTCTTGCTATTTTTTGAATGTCCACATATCCCTTGGTTGTTACTTCTCCCATAACCAGTATCAGCCCCGTTGTAATTGCAGTTTCACAGGCTACGCGACTCATTGGATCTTGTTCCATCAGTGCGTCTAAAACGGCGTCTGAAATCTGATCGCAAATCTTGTCCGGATGGCCTTCTGTTACAGACTCCGATGTAAATAATAATTTTTCCATTCTGTTTCCTCCTTATATGTCATTATTATTTCTCCCTTAATAGAAAAAGATCCGTCATAAGACGGACCCGATTATATCTAATCAAACCCTCTTATTGTTCGATCTGTTAAAAAACAGATTTACCCGCTTAGATTGGCACCTTCCGATTCTCGGGGTTGCCGTGGTTTCACAGAGCCTTAACTCTCCACCACTCTTAATAAGAGAAATAACAACGTATTCAATTGTTCGATTTAAGCTTACTATGATTTTTTATGTTCGTCAAGTATTTTCTTCATAAAAAGTTTATACTTCTCATACTTAGTTTATGTGTAAAATTTCCTTTTTTATGATATAATGTAGACAATGAGCCAACTACTAAGTCTTTGACAAACAAATAGAAACGAGGAACCTGATATGAAAATACGAGAACGGTTAATTATCGCATTTTTAATTATCATCACCATCCCTGTTATATTAATAGGCGCTGTAGGCGGTGCTATTGTAAAGCACCAGATGAATGCCCTTCAGCAGTCATATGATGTGGAAACGAACACCCTTCAGATTCTTATTAATCCTTTACAGGTATTTAACCGCCTGACGCAAGGCGTTTACAACATTATTCAGACACAAACTAAAAAAGACCCGGATCGCTTTCTTAACACGGCTTACCTAGACTCCATTAACTCCGATTTAGATTCCAAGTTTTCTTACCTTGTTGTTGAAAAAGAAGATGAGTATCAATACATTGGAAATAAATATAAGTTTAATCCCATTCTTGATTATATGCCTGGTTTTGGTTCCGATAGTTCCAATGTGGATGGTGGTTTTTATATTAACGGAAAACACGCCTCTTTAATTAAGCAGCAGGATTTTCTTTTTACCGATGGAAGCCGTGGTTCTGTATTTATTGTAACGGCCATTGATACCATACTTCCACAGCTTCAGTCTTCTGCTATACAGTTTATTGCCTCCTTCATCCTGATTATTTGTTTTACCGCCATCATTTTGGTATTATGGATTTATCAGGGAATCATTCGTCCGTTGAATGCTCTGCGTCTTGCTACGGTACAAATGAGAGACGGCAATCTGGATTGTCCCGTACGTGCGGAATCCAGTGATGAGATTGGTGAATTGTGTGAAGATTTTGAGAAAATGCGTGTTCGTCTTAAAGAATTAATTGACAGCCGTCTTCAGTATGAGGAGGCTTCCAGAGAATTAATTAGTAATATTTCACATGACCTAAAGACACCATTGACCGCAATCAAAGGATATTCCGAAGGTATTATGGATGGTGTAGCCGATACTCCCGAAAAAATGGATCGATATCTAAAAACAATTTGTACCAAGGCCAACGCTATGAGTGTACTTGTTGATGAGCTTTCTTTTTACTCGAAAATTGATACCAATTCCATACCTTATAATTTTATGGCCATTAATGTGAATCACTTTTTTAATGATTGCATTAATGAACTTACCCTTGATTTGGAAGTAAAAAATATTGACTTGGGCTATTTTAATTTTGTAGATAAGTCACAGGAAATATGGGCAGATGCCGAACAATTAAAACGTGTTATCAACAATATTATTGGAAATTCCGCAAAATATATTGATAAAGCAAAGGGCATTATCAACGTCCGCATACAAGATGCCGGTGACTTTATTCAAATTTCCATTGAAGACAACGGTAAGGGCATTGATGAAGAAGACGAAACACTTATCTTTGACCGTTTCTACCGAACCGACGCTTCCCGCAATTCCCTTCAAGGCGGTACCGGTTTGGGTCTTGCCATCTCAAAGAAGATTATTGAAGATCATGGCGGAAAGATCTGGGCAACCGGAAAGCTGGATGTGGGAACTACCATCTACTTTACCCTGGTAAAACGTAATGATGCTGTAATTGAACCCGAAAAAGTTTCTCCAACAAAGAACCGAAAGGACAAAACAAAACATGAGTAAAATTTTAATTATTGAAGATGAAGTGGCAATTGCCGAATTAGAAAAGGATTACCTGGAACTCAGTGATTTTGATGTTACCATCGAAACAAAGGGTGACAGCGGACTCAAGCGTGCTTTAGAAGAAGATTACAGCTTAGTTATCCTTGACTTGATGCTCCCTAATATAGATGGATTTGAAATCTGTAAACAGCTAAGAAAAGAGAAAAACACACCCATTATTATGGTTTCCGCAAAGAAAGATGATATTGACAAAATTCGTGGACTGGGTCTTGGCGCCGATGATTATATGACCAAACCATTTAGCCCCAGCGAATTGGTTGCTCGTGTAAAAGCACACCTTGCACGATATGAAAGGCTCATTGGCTCCGGTTCCAAGGAGCAAAACGAAATCATTGAAATTCGAGGCATAAAAATTGATAAAACGGCACGCCGTGTTTATATTAATGGCGAAGAACGAGTTTTTACCACAAAAGAATTTGATTTACTTACTTTTCTTGCTGCAAATCCAAACCATGTTTATACAAAGGAAGAACTTTTTCAGGAAATTTGGGACATGGAATCCATTGGAGATATTGCAACGGTAACGGTTCATATTAAAAAGATTCGTGAAAAAATCGAAGTAAATACCTCCAAACCACAATACATCGAAACCATTTGGGGCGTAGGCTATCGATTTAAGATTTAACTTCCTATTATTCCAGAAAGAGGAGGAGACCATTTATAACGGTCTCCTCCTCTTTCCGGTTATTACAAGTTATTTAAACTCTGCTCAATATCTCCAATAATATCTTCTACATTTTCAAGTCCTACTGAAAAACGAATCATTCCCGGATTAATTCCGGCTGCAATTAGCTGCTCCTCCGTAAGCTGACGATGCGTTGCACTTGCCGGATGGAGAACGCACGTTCGTATGTCTGCAACGTGAACTTCATTGGATGCCAGTTTTAAACCATCCATAAACTTCACAGCTGCTTCCTTTCCTCCCTTAATTACAATAGAAACCACGCCGCAGGTTCCTTTTGGAAGGTACTTTTTCCCTCTCTCATAATAAGCATCGCCTTCTAGTCCGGCATACTTTACTTCCTTAATTTTATCACTTGCTTTAAAATATTCTGCAACCCTGATTCCATTTTCACAATAACGTTCCATTCGAATTGGCAATGTCTCCAAACCAAGATTTAACAAAAACGCAGAGTTTGCTGCTGGATAACATCCAAAATCACGCATGAGCTGCATTCTTGCTTTTATAATATAAGCCTGTTTTCCAAAGTCACGGGTATACACAACCCCATGATAAGATTCATCCGGCTCCGTAAATTCAGGAAATTTTCCATTGTTCCAGTCGAAGTTTCCGCTGTCCACAATAACACCGCCAATCTGTAGTGCATGACCATCCATGTATTTTGATGTAGAATGTACTACAATATCGGCACCAAAGGAAATTGGTTTACACAGTATTGGCGTTGCAAATGTGTTATCTATAATCAATGGTACCTGATTTTTATGAGCCACTCTTGCAAATTTTTCAATGTCCAGAACCACAAGTGCTGGATTTGCCAGAGTTTCACCAAAAACGGCTTTTGTATTGGGTTTGAATGCTTTTTGAAGCTCTTCCTCTGTACTCTCTGCATCTACAAAAATACATTCAATTCCAAATCGTTTCAGGGTAACTGCAAACAGATTTACCGTACCGCCATACACTGTGGAAGTACTGATAAAGCTATCACCTGCATTACATAAGTTTAAAATGGACAGTAAGGATGCTGCCTGTCCGGAGGAAGTACACATGGCGCCGGCACCGCCTTCCAAATCTGCAATTTTCTTCTCTACGCATTCAACGGTAGGGTTTGAAAATCTAGAGTACATATGAGCGGTAGGCATATCAAACAATTCGCCAATATGTTCCGTGGAATCAAAGGTATACGTGGTACTTTGTACAATTGGCATGACTCTTGGCCCACCATTTTCCGGTGTATATCCGGAATGTAAGCATTTTGTTTCATCTTTCATTCTTAAATCCTCCTTAAGCAATAATTAGCATTAAGTCTACTGAATTGCATTATTTTTGTCAATAGTGTTCATTAAAAAAAAAATCAGCATTGTATTTTTCTGGGATATGAGTAATAATGTAACTAGATATACTTACTAGAAAGATAAATGAGAGGTTTTTATGATAACCGGACAAGATATTGATGCATTTTATCAGCAACACAAGAACAACATTTCTATTGCACTGGATGTTGAAAATGCTCTTTTAAGAAAAGAGCAAGACGAGCACCAGTGGATTATTCTTCTTAAAGAAAAATCGGCTCTTCTCCGCGCCTTTTATCGGCGTAATGAAGTTACTCTAGATCAGTTGATACGTCCCATTTTAAATGGGAGCATTCCATTAACCAGGGAAATTGCCGCGTCTTTATTAAAAAATATTATTGCATTTTCAAAAGAATATTATTACGACAGCCTTGTTACCTTAGATATTTTAGAACGGCTGCTCTCCTTCTATAAAGAAGAGGGCGATACGGACTCCACTATTCTTTGCTACTTTTATTTAGGATGCGCTGAAGATTCTCTTTGCTATTTAGATCACTTAGAAAAAGCGGTTTCTTATGATAATGAGGTGATATCTTACTTTGATTATTATAAAGTAACCCAGCGCAGGGATGTACGTCATATCCTTTTATCTGCATTCTATAATCGTATCGTTTCTGCCTCTACCCAGGAGGAAGTAGATGGCGACCGTTTATTAGCTTACGAAAAGGAAACGTTGTCTCTTTTAGAGGATCCACATTTTTCTTTGGCAGAGGAAGATTTTCCCTTTCGACGTTTTTTATATTGGATAAAAAGCCTTACCTCATCTACTGTTATTTTAGGTCAAAAATCCGTTCGCTGTTCTTCTGAAACGTTAAAAGAGTGTTTTGAGATAGTGGGACTTTTGGCAGAGCAGGAATCTAATTTTCACAGTTTCCTCTATGATTGGGATATTACCATTTTTACAGCCTATCAAAAAAGTCTTTTTTTACAAAAGCAAATTACCGTTACTGCGTATTTTGATTCTTTGCTTCATTTTTATCAGCACCTGGATTTTTCTGTTGATTTTAATGATCCGGAATTTATAGACTCCCGTCCTTTCGAGGCTGTCCGTGTTATTGTTCCTGAACTTATATCCTTTATTGATAAGACAGACCTTACAGAGGAGGCCATATTTACTATTGTTCACCGCTTATCCAATCAGGTACAGAATTTTTGCATTCAGATACCAAAACAGCATAAAATTTATGCAATTAATCATGTGATTGTCCAAATTATTCAATCCCTGCTTTCCCATCGATTTCTTCAGTCCGAAGCGATTCCCATTATTCAATATATCACGGTGAACCGACAGATTGCAACCTCTATACACACGCAAATGGTAATACGTATCTCTCATGCCCTCTTAAATCGAATCCTAGATACCGCACCGGAGTTATGCATTGGTTGTCTCTCTCTTTGCAGTAGGGAAGACGTTCTTCTTCATCAAAATGATTTACGTGATTTTTTAAAAAATTGTGCCTTTTTACATGACATTGGAAAAAATGCCATTTCAGAATTTATAGATTTACAATCCCGAAAAATCACCACCGCCGAATTTGATATTATTAAATCTCATGCTGTGATTGGTGCCTCTATTTTGGATCATATTCCATCTTTGCAGCAATACAAAGATGTTTGTCTGGGGCATCATCTATATTATGACAAAAGTAAAGGATATGCCTTGGAGTTCAAGGTATTACATCCCTCTTATCAGTTTTTTATTGATTTAATCAGTATCAGCGACTGTATTGATGCCGCAACGGATCTTTTAGGAAGGAACTACTGCACGGGAAAACAGTTCAAAGAAGTCTTGCAGGAATTAATTGAAGGAAAATATACCCGTTATTCCGGAAGAATTGTTTCTATTATTGAAAACGATCCGATTCTTCAGCAGGTATTGGAAGAACTTACCACTACTGGTCGCAATGACGTTTACTATGAAATCTATCAAAATGCAACATAGAGCCCCTGACTCTTTCCTATTACATAAATAAAAAAGAACCTCGTATTGGATTTCTCTCCTACGAAGTTCTTTTCTTATTTATTTCAATTTTATTTAAGAAATGCGTTAATGTTGTCTACAAGTTCATCTACTGCCAACCCATGAACCATACATGCTTCTTCCAAGCTTTCGCCCTGAGAAGATGGGCATCCCAGACAATGCATTCCTACACCCATTAATATTGGTGCAATTCTTTCATCAATTTGAATTAATTCGCCAATTAACATATCTTTATTAACCTGTGCCATTTTGATTTCCTCCTTTATATTCTATCACTAATAAATTTTACCATTTCCTATTTGATTTTGATGCTTTCACAATTATATGATAATTTTTAACCGTCGTCAAGCCTTAGCCCGTTTTCTTGTTGCTCAAAAAAATTCCAAAAACATTTTTTACATATGTCTTGTAAAAAATATAATTATATATTAAAATAGGCATATCAATCTATAAGGAGGAACCAGTTATGGCACATAAAATTACAGATGAGTGCATCAGTTGTGGAACATGCGCTTCAGAATGTCCTGTGGATGCTATTTCCGAAGGCGCAGCGCATTATGAAATTAATGCAGATGCTTGTTTAGACTGTGGAGCATGCGCAGGCGTTTGCCCAACAGGTGCGATCATTGAAGACTAATGGTTTTTGATAGGAATAAAAAAAGAGCAGTGCCTATTAACTCTATTATGCACTGCTCTTTTCATCTATATTTATACTCTTAATTCTTATAATCGCTTTAACAGTTCTTCTCTTTCTTTTTCATATCCCGGTTTTCCCAAAAGCGCAAACATATTTCTCTTATAGCTCTCTACTCCCGGCTGATTAAACGGATTAACACCGAGCATGTAGCCACTTACTCCACATGTAAATTCAAAGAAATAGAACAATTGACCTAAATAAAATTCGTTCTGTTCCGGAATTTTGACCATCAAATTGGGAACATTACCATCGGTATGTGCCAACAGCGTTCCTTTCATTGCACTCTTATTAATAAAGTCCATCGATTTTCCGGCTAAATAATTCAGGCCGTCTAAATCAATTTCTTCTTTTTCCAGAAGCATCTCGCAAGAAGGCTTTTCAATTTCCAATACCGTTTCAAACATAACTCTGGAGCCATCCTGAATGAACTGACCCATGGAATGAAGATCGGTTGTTAAGTCCACCGCTGCAGGGAAGATTCCTTTTTGGTCTTTCCCTTCACTTTCTCCAAACAACTGTTTCCACCATTCACTTACATAGTGAACATTTGGCTCATAGTTCGCTAAAACTTCCACTGCTTTTCCTTTGTTATACAAAATATTCCGAAGCACTGCATATTTCATAGCATCATTTTCCTCATAGGAATGTTCCAGACAGTTCCTACGCATAGAAGCTGCACCTTCCATAAGCTTTTCAATATCTGCACCGCTTGCTGCAATGGGAAGTAGACCAACTGCCGTTAATACAGAGAAACGTCCACCCACATCATCTGGTACAACAAAGGTTTCATATCCTTCTTCGGTTGCAAGATTTTTTAGCGCACCTTTTTCTTTATCGGTGGTTGCATAAATTCTCTTTGCTGCTTCTTCTTTTCCATATTTTTTCTCTAATTTTTTCTTTAATACGCGAAAGGCAATGGCCGGTTCCGTTGTGGTTCCTGATTTACTAATAATATTTACCGAGAAATCACGGTCTCCAATCACCTCAAGTAAATGAGCAAGATAGGTACTGCTAATACTATTTCCCGCATAATAAATCTCCGGTGTTTTTCGGATTTCTTTGGATATGCGATTATAAAAACTATGTCTTAAAAAGCTAACGGCTGCTCTTGCTCCTAAGTAAGAACCTCCTATTCCAATTACTATCAGAACTTCGGAATCTTCTTGAATTTTTGATGCGGCCTTTTGAATTCTGCCAAATTCCTCTTTATCATACGCTTCCGGTAAATCTATCCAGCCAAGAAAATCACTTCCGGCTCCTGTTTTCTCTAGTAAGGTTCTTTTTGCCGTTTCGGCACTGGCTTTCATCATGCCTATTTCTTCCTCCGAAACGAAACCTTTTGCTAAAGAATAATCAAATACTACATTACTTTCCATTCTCATACACTCCTTTACATTGTCATGACCTAACCAATTTTATTTTAGCAGACACCCATGGTAAGTGCAATATCAAATGTCTTAAATTAATGTATAAAATCCTTCGGTATTTATACAAAATATTCCTTTAATATATCTTCAATTATTTTTTCATCTTCCTGGCTTTTTTTTGTATTCTCCACTATTTTTTCAATCTTTACGCCGGCGTCCTCTTCTTTTTTCTTTCTTTCAAAATAATTATTTCTATACTCCTCCATTTCTTCCGGAACAAAATATTCATTTTCCAATTTTGCCTTTAAATTATTTTCCAGATAATCCTTCATATGTATTCGTAAAATTTTCTGTTTTTCCACAAGAGATACCACATTTTCAAAAGCTATCAACAATACCGAGGATGCCGCCCCCACTGCAAATGTGGATAAAATAACATCTTGTCCACATTTTAGGTATATCGCTCCCGTTCCTCCAATTAAACCGACTAATAAAGATATCATATTTATTTGTCCACCAATATTTCCTAATGTGTATAACGATATTCCACAAAATTTATAACTATATACATATTTATCCACTAAAGTATCCACATTATGCACACCCAGCTTAATCTTATAACAAGTATCAAATCGCAGACAAATCTGCTTCATCAGTTTGTTTTTTGAGTTTCCCATCTCTTTTGCGCCATGAATCAGACGGGAATATGCAATTGTCAGCAATATTTTCGATACAATCCCCACCATAAATAAAATTCCAACTGCATAAATTAATATGTTATGCTCATACATATAAAGTACCATAATACTTCCCCTTTCAAATCTTAATTTGTTTGATACTATACCATAGCCTGTGCTTCTTGAATAGGCTCTTGCCCCAGGAATCGTGCGACATAATTTGACCTTTCGACAACTTGCAAAAAAACAGGAGCTGTTATAAAATATAAGACAGAGAACAAAAAAAGAAAGGAAAATAATTATGGTATATAAGACAAAAGGGGTTTGTTCCCGGGAAATCCGGATTGAAGTAGAAGGTGATATTATAAAGTCTGTGGAGTTTATTGGTGGCTGTGACGGTAATACCACCGGTATTTCCCAGTTAATAAAAGGTATGTCTATAGAAGAGGTCATAAAAAAGTTAGAGGGAGTACGGTGTGGATTTAAATCCACGTCCTGTCCTGATCAATTGGCCCAGGCCCTAAAGTCTATTAAAGGGCAGGAATGGAGTAAGTTATGAAACGTATTGTATTAACCGGTGGTGGTACTGCAGGACATGTTACTCCTAATATTGCCTTGCTTCCCCGTTTGCAGGAAGAAGGATATGAGGTTCACTACATTGGCTCTTATGATGGCATTGAGCGAAAATTAATTGAGGAATTCGACGTGCCTTATTATGGTATTTCTTCGGGAAAATTGCGACGGTATTTTGATCCCAAAAATTTTTCTGACCCACTCAAAGTTATAAAAGGGTATGGAGAAGCCTCTTCCTTATTAAAAAAATTAAAACCGGATGTTGTATTTTCTAAAGGTGGATTTGTATCGGTTCCGGTTGTCCTTGCCGCCAAACGCAGAAAAATACCGGCTATTATCCATGAATCCGATATGACACCAGGGCTTGCCAATAAGCTTTGTATTCCTTGTGCCACAAAAATATGTGCCAATTTTCCGGAAACCATCCAGATTCTTCCAAAAGGAAAAGCCGTTTTAACCGGTTCCCCCATCCGGCAGGAATTATTTTGTGGAAACAAGGCCGCTGGTTTATCCTTCTGTGGTTTTACGGAAGAAAAACCGGTATTGCTAATTATAGGCGGCAGTCTTGGATCTGCCGTTGTGAACCAGGCCCTTCGAAGTCTTCTGCCCACTCTTTTGGAAAAGTTTCAAATAATACATTTATGTGGAGAAGGAAAAACAGATGCCTCCTTAGCGGGAACAAAAGGATATATTCAATTTGAATATGTCAAAAAGGAATTGTCCGATCTTATGGCTGCCGCAGATCTCGTGATTTCCCGCGCCGGTGCCAATGCTATTTGTGAACTCCTTGCCCTTAAGAAGCCAAACATACTGATTCCTCTTTCTGCTTCCGCAAGCCGTGGTGATCAAATTCTAAATGCCGCCTCTTTTGAAAAGCAGGGTTATAGTTATGTAATCAAGGAAGAAGATCTTCAAGCCCAGACTTTACAAAAGGCAATTACTACCGTTTTTGAAAAAAAAGAGAGCTACCGTTCCAGCATGGAAAAAAGCCAGATGAACGATGCCATTGAATCCATTGTTCATTTAATCAAGGCCGCTTCCAAATAACTAACTGTATGGTGGTAGAGAAAAAAATATCTACTTTTTCTCTACCACCTTGTTTTTTTATTCTTTTTTATTCTTTTTGATTCTTTATTTCTTGAATTAATTTCTTCAGTCTATCGGTATCGACTTCTCCGGGTTTCCATGTAATATGAACGGTATCCTCTTTATATCTTGGTATAATGTGTACATGCAGATGAAATACAGACTGTCCTGCTGCTTCCCCATTATTTTGAAGAATGTTAATTCCATCACATTTTAATGCTTTTTTCAGCATCCCAGCCACTTTCTTTGCCAGCACAAAAATTTCAGAGGTTTCCTCCTCCCCCAGTTCATAAATGTTTTCAGCATGGTTCTTTGGCAAAATAATGGCATGGCCAAAAGACGCCGGTGCAATATCAAAAATAACACGAAATTTCTCATTTTCAAATAATGTAAGAGAGGGAATGTCTCCATTTGCAATTTTACAAAAAATACAATTTGAATCTACCATTTTTATGATACCCACTTTCTGTTTTTTTCTAGTTTACCACAAAAATTAGAAACCTGCATCCGCAAAATAAGTCGGATTATGTAAATCACTTTTTGTTGAGAAATTTGTAAACTTTTGGTAATATTAGTCGTGTAAAGAAGTAAATCATCGTAAACCAATATTATAACCAAGAAAGCATCGCAGCTACAATGGCGCACCTATAACATTGTAAATGCATAACAGGAGGAGAATTTATGTTTACATACGCAGAATTAATGGAATTAGAGGACTTATGTAAAGAGGACAAACGGTTTGAAAAATATGTCGAGCGATTAAAAGAGGAAAATAATCGTTTATTGACAAAAGTTGCACACGAAATTGGAAATCCACTCACCATTATTTACAGTACCATTCAACTTATGGAATCAAGAAATCCGGAAATTGCGAAAGAAAAGTATTGGACGCAATTGACGCAAGACGTAAAAGAACTGTCTCTGCTTCTGCGTGATTATTCTGACTATAATTCTTGTGATAGTTTAAACATTACAAAGGAAGATTTATCGGAAGTATTGCAGAATCTGGTGCAAAGTTTTGAACCCGTTTTTATTCATCACTCCATTGACTGGTCTTTTCAAGTTCCACAGGATATGGTTCCGGTTATGGCCTCTTATCTTTGTGATAAGATAAAATTAAAGCAGGTCTTTGTAAATATTTTCAAAAATGCGTTGGAAGCCTCTGCTGAAAACGGACGTATTTGGCTTTGTGTTCCACCAAAAGGTTCTGTCCTTGATTGTGGTATCCAAGGAGAGGATTCTATCGCCATTCAAATTGGAAATACAGGGGTTCCCATTAAGAAAAATGAGCTGAAAAATCTATTCTCACCCTCATCCTCTATAAAATGTGGTGGTTGTGGAATTGGACTCTCCATCTCCAATAAAATTGCGGAAGCCCATGGTGGAAAGATTTCCGTATCTTCCAATAAGGAAAGCACTATTTTTACGGTTTGCCTTCCCTTGTAATCTATCTTAATCTTTAAGGAGCACTGATTTCTATGGTTTATTTTAAGCCTAAACTTTGGTGCTTCTTTTTTTATAGGAATTATTTTTAGGACTATAAATAAAAAAGATTTCGTGTTATACTAAAGTCTCTCCCCCTTTGGGAGGAAATTTTCCAGCATGGAAGATTACACTAAAAGGAGAATGACTATGTTTCGTTTATGGGCTAAAATATGGAATAATACACATTTAATAAAAGATATGGTAGTATGCAACGATGATAAGAAGATGAGTCGGACTGAAAAAGTATTCCAGTCTTTGGATCAGGTCTGTTATGCTTTTGACCTTTCAAAACCAATTTGGCTGGATTCTACTGTCACCGCTTTTAAACGGCATGATAAAACCCGTTTTACGAAAGATAATTTTATTGATTCCATTGATTTTGATTATTTAGAAATACATATTATCGAAGAAGATTAACTTTCAAAAAAGGAGTTGTGATCCCCGGTTTTATCGTACCGGCCACAACTCCTTTTCTTTATCTTTTTTTTCGAAACATTCTTTTTTTTTCTTTTTTTCTTTTTTCTAAAATCAATTCCGTTGCAGCCACTTCCTGCCTTGCCTTTTGCATTCCCCGTATCGTTTCATCTAAGCGCCGGAAGCGTTCTTCCTCATGTTCTTCTTTGTCTCGAACCATATAATCCATTTCCTTAAGTACATTATCCGATACATTATCGCTGACTGCTTCCGAAAGCTCCCGGTTATTTTCTTTTAAGGCCTCTGAAATCAAGTCTTTCATAATCGTCTTAAACTGTTGTATTTTTACTCCATTTCCCACTATTACTTTTGTTTCTTCTGTCTTAACCACCTCTGGAAGGTTGCATTTCTCTTCTGCCTTTTGATTCAGTTCCTCTCGTAAGCGATATAAGTTTACCTCATCCAGACTTTGGATGTCATCAATTTTTGGCAAGGCAAGCTTAATTGCCTTCAGTTGGAATCCTTTTTCCTTGAGGTTCTTTATTTTTTTAAGCAAGCTCATATTATCCTCTGTATAATGGCGATGCCCCATTTCATTTCGGGGAATTTCAAGCTGCAGTTCCTCTTCCCAATACCGCAGTACATGTGGTTCCACTTTTAATCTTCTTGAAGCATCTGAAATTATGTAATGTCCCTCATTCATTTTTGCAAATATACTCCTTTCAATCTTTCTTTGTTTTCACCTATGTTTATTACAAGTATAAGGTTATTAAAAAACTCCCCTTCTTGCAAGAAAAACCCATTGACCAATAGTTACATAACCCCCTGTAAAAACACAAAAATGAACGGCTTTCGATTCTAATCTTTTAAATATTACAAAAAAGTGGTATACTTACTTACTAAAGCGTGAAAAAAGGAGTTAATTTTATGCAGGAGAACCTTCA
This sequence comes from Acetivibrio sp., assembly GCA_036658435.1. Lineage (GTDB taxonomy): Bacteria > Bacillota > Clostridia > Lachnospirales > Lachnospiraceae > DIGJ01. Next base: position 26,605 of record JAVXEO010000007.1, on the reverse strand, counting down.
AAAAGAACCTAAGGATATTGGTGATTACTACTCTTTAGTCAATACCATCCTTATTGTAATCAATATTGTAGTTTTTGTTTTTGTTGATTTAAGCCATTCTTCACAAAATACCGAGTGGATGTTGAAATGTGGCGCTATGTACTGGCCTTATCTTTTAGAACGAGGCGACTATTACCGTCTCTTAACCTCTATGTTTTTACATTTTGGCACGACCCATATTTTTAATAATATGTTGGTGCTTTGGTTTATTGGCGGCAGCTTAGAGAAGCTTATTGGACATATTCGGTTTATTTTCCTATATTTTCTGTCTGGGATTCTTGCAGGTATTACTTCTATCGGTTATAATATGTTCATCGGAAATACCCCGGTTAGTGCCGGAGCCTCCGGCGCTATCTTTGGTGTAGCAGGTGCTTTGCTTTATGTAATATTAATAAACCGTGGAAAGGCTCCCGGGCTTACCAGAAATCAAATGTTAGTTTTTGTATTCTTAACTTTATATAGTGGACTTACCAGCCAGGGTGTAGATAACGCTGCACATATTGGTGGCTTTATCAGTGGATTTTTACTGGCAGTTATCCTATATCGAAAGCCAAAAGATATAGCTGCCACAAAAGAATGGAGGGCATCTTCTTATGATGAGAATTAATATATATTACGGTGGACGTGGTTTGATTGAAGATCCAACCATCTATGTTATGAATAAAATGACAGAAGTTTTAAAGGATTTACGTGTAGAAGTAAATCGGTATAACCTTTATGAGGATAAACAAGGCATTTCCACCTTAACCCGAACCCTGAAAGAATGTGACGGTATTATTCTTGCCACAAATGTGGAATGGATGGGTATTGGAGGTCTCATGCAGCAATTTTTGGATTCTTGCTGGCTTTATGCCGACAAAGAAAATCTAAAGCGTGTATATATGCTTCCCGTTGTATTAGCTTCTACCTATGGAGAACGGGATGCCGAATTCACCTTAATAAAGGCTTGGGAAATGTTAGGGGGCATTCCTTTAAATGGTTTATGTGCCTATGTAGACAATCATGTTGATTTTGAAACTAATCCGGAATATACCCTGCTTATTGAAAAAAAGGCTGAAGTTTTATATCGAAGCATTAACCAAAAAATTAAGACCTTTCCTTCCAGTACAAATGCAGTCAAGCAAAATATTCTATGTACCAATGCCATTGAGCTTACTCCACAAGAAAGTGAACAGCTTTCCATGTATGTTTCCGATGACTCCTATGTAAAAAAACAAAAAGAAGACATTGAAGAATTAACACAAATTTTTAAGGAAATGTTGGGAACTTCAGATGAAGACCAAGGACAAGAATTTATATCCAATTTAAAATCGGGGTTTCATCCCATCGATAATTTCAATGCTTCTTATGCTATTTTTATAGAAGATACGGGTAAAACCCTGGTTATAGAGATTCATGGAGATTCTTTGAAATGCTATTATGGGCAAAAAGAAGATGCCGATGTGGTTGCAAAAACTTCTCATGAAACCCTGTGCTCTATTATAAATTCCCATATGACTTTCCAGAGAGCCTTCATGTCTGGCTCCCTGACGGCAAAAGGTAACTTTAAAACTCTGCGTACCTTTGATACGATCTTTCAGTTTTAAATTTAGTTTGTGGCATACATGCCATGTGCTGCCATATAGCTGTAAATTTGTTCCCCATGCTGCTGTTCTTCTTTTTGTATATGGTTTAATGCCTCTCGAACACTGACCTCTTTAAATTCAAAAATAGATGTGTTATATACGGAAGATACCAGTTTTTCTGATGCAAGAGCGTCTTCACATAAATACTTGTCCTCTTGCTCCCCTACGGTTGCAGCAGCCTCCTTACAGGCGCAGTCCCCAGACTTGTTTTGTCCCGTGTTTTCGCCTAGAATTTGACTTACTGTGTTAAAATGCTGCTGTTCTGTTTTTCCAATTTGTGAAAATAAATTTTTTAGTTCTCCATCACAAGCACCTGCTGAATACTTCGCATATTTTTTTATACAAAGTTCTTCCTGTGCTTTTAAATCCTTTAATAGCATGGTCTCTTTTTGGGTTAATAACATAATGACTCCAATCTGCCGCTTTGCGGCGCAGTTAAAAAGTATACCGCGTTTTTCTTTTCCATTTCCTGTCTTATTTAATATGCCAATCTATGGGGGAAAATATACGTCTATTTTTAATTTTTACATATAAAGAGCAACTATGGTATAGTATGTAACTATAAATTAAATTTTTTAAGGGGGGCATATTTTGCGTTTTTTCAAAAAATACAACATTCTTTATTCCTTCATTTTTTTTATTTCTATTTTTTTATGTTCTTGTAATCCGTCTTCTTCCACAACTGCAAATGAGGACTTTGATTCTTTTCTAAATGAAATGTTCGTAAATGAAGTACAGTCTGATAGCATTACTTTAAATTACACCCTTTGTGAACCGGAAAAATATGGAATTACCAGTTACACGCCCACCTTAGGTGAATATTCCCTTTCTTATATGAAAGAGTATCAGGCAATTCTCGAAAACTATAAAAATAGGCTTCACGGCTTTCCATATAGAAAGCTGACTTTTGAACAGCAAAAAACCTATGACGTTCTAGATCAATACTTTAATTTATGTCTTATCGATGAGGATCTGCTGCTTTATTCCGAGACGCTTGGTCCAAATACCGGGATTCAGGCACAATTGCCGATTCTTTTATCCGAATATAACTTTACAGATAAAGATGACTTTTCTGATTATCTGTCCTTACTTTCCTGTGTAGATGACTATTTTGAGGAAATTATTGTCTTTGAAAAGGAGAAAGCAAAGAATGGTTTATTTATGAGTGACCATACGGCGGACCAGATTATTAACCAATGTTCTCTTTTTATTGATTCCCAAAAGGACAATGCCTTAATCGAGGTCTTCAATGACCGTTTGGATTCCATTGACTGGCTTTCTAAAAAAGAAAAGGCCGTACTAAAAAAGAAAAATAAAAAGCAGGTGGAAACCCAGGTAATCCCTGCCTATGTGTCTTTAATAAAAGGGCTTCGCGGTTTAAAAGGCAGTGGAATCAATGAAGAGGGCCTTTCCCATTTTCCTGAGGGAAAGAACTACTATACCTATCTTGTTCAGTATTATACCGGTTCCTCTCGAACCATTCCTGAAATGCGAAAACTTTTGGAAAAAAATATTGATGAAAACATTCTTGAAATTCAAAAAATCGCCAAAGAAGACCCCACTATTTTAGAGAAAATAAAGAAGGTTACGTTTCCACTAACCGACCCTGATCAAATTCTTTCCTACCTGGAAAAAAATATCAGCGACGCCTATCCTCCATTGAATTCTGTCCATTACCAAATAAAGTATGTACATCCTTCTTTAGAAGAATATCTAAGTCCTGCTTTTTACTTAAGTCCTCCCTTGGATCATTATACTGAAAATTCCATTTATATTAATCCCTATGACGCCTATGATTTATCTGATATTTTTACAACCTTAGCTCACGAAGGATACCCCGGACACTTATATCAAACCATTTTTTTTAATGAAGTTCATACCTATCCCATTCGGAGCTTGTTGAATTTCTCCGGTTATTCCGAGGGCTGGGCTTCTTATGCGGAATTTGACAGCTATGAACGTGCCGGTTTGGATTCCTCCACGGCTGCATTGCTAAAGGCTAACCAGGCGGCTACCATTTGTATCTATGGAGATATTGACCTTGGGGTTAATTACTATGGCTGGTCCTATGAAGATACCAAAAAATACCTTAAAAAATTTGGTATTCGCGATGAGGCGTCTGCCACTTCTATTTATAGCGCCATGATACAAGAACCCGGAAATTATTTAAAATATGCCGGCGGATATGTAGAAATTATGGAACTTCAAAAAACTGCCGAGAAAAAGCTAAAGAAAAACTTTGACCTAAAGACCTTTCGAGAATACTTTTTACGCTTTGGTCCTGCTCCTTTTAACGTCATTGAAAAGTATGCAAATCGTGAACTTTTTTAGCAGAAAAGTGCAAACTTTTTAATTGACATTTGACATTTCTAAGATTATACTTATGGTGGAAAACGTTTTTAATTAGTTGACCTAGTTATGTATTTAACCATGTTTGTACTATTTGTTCTGTAACTTTTCATTTTGCAGAACAAACCTAATATAAGAAATCATAGGAGGATTATTATGTCAACAAAAGCTTATTACCCAATTTCTGAAATTGGGGCCGGAAAAACAGGTTTCTCAAAAACTCGTTCTATTATTGAAGCTGCTTTCTACGGAAACAATGTAGTAAAAGTAACTACTTTAAAAGAAGCTTACGATTTAGCGAAGAACTCTCCAGGAACTGTCGTTACCGATATGCCTGTATACAGAGGTGAAGAGTTCGGTCTGGACAGCGATGCAAAGGTTCTTTTATTCAATGATGGTGCTATTACAGGACGTTATGCTGCAGCAAGAAGAATTGCAGGCGAACCAGGAGTTGATTGTGAAGCACTTGATAAAGTTGTTATGGATGCGGTATATGAAACACGCTGGAAAATGATGTATCATGCAGAAGTATACGTTGGTCTTGATCCTGAATTTATGGTAAAGGCTCATCTCTTAATCCCAGAAGGCGAAGAGAATGTTATGTATTCCTGGATGTTAAACTTCCAGTATTTATCGGATGAATATGTAAAGATGTATAAAAAATCAAAAGCCGTTGGAGACGGAAAAGAAGCGGATGTTTATATTTTCTCTGATCCTCAGTGGAATGGTTCCGACCGTCCAGGTGTTAATCTTTCCTGCTTAAGTGATCCAAAATGTTTATGCTATTTTAACACAGAGCAAAACTGTGCTGCTATCCTTGGTATGAGATACTTTGGAGAACATAAAAAAGGAACTCTTACTATGGCTTGGGCAATTGCAAACCGTAATGGTTATGCTTCCTGCCACGGTGGTCAGAAAAAATATACCTTAGCAGATGGTTCTAAGTATGTTGCTTCAGTATTCGGTTTATCCGGATCCGGAAAGTCTACTTTAACGCATGCAAAACATGGTGGAAAATATGATGTTACCGTTCTTCACGATGATGCTTTTGTTATCAATACAGACACTTGCGCATCTGTAGCATTGGAGCCTACTTATTTTGATAAGACACAGGATTATCCAACCGGATGCCCAGATAACAAATATTTACTGACTGCACAAAACTGCTCTGCTACTCTGGATGAAGATGGCAAGCTTCAGTTGGTTACAGAAGACATTCGTAATGGTAATGGACGTGCTATCAAGTCCAAATTATGGTCTCCTAACCGCGTAGATAAGATTGATGAACCAGTAGATGCTATTTTCTGGATTATGAAAGACCCTACCATCCCACCTATTGTTAAACTTAAAGGTTCTTCTTTGGCTTCTGTTATGGGTGCTACTCTTGCTACAAAGAGATCCTCTGCAGAAAGACTTGCCCCAGGCATTGATCCAAATGCATTGGTTGTTGTACCTTATGCTAACCCATTTAGAACTTATCCATTGGCAAATGACTTTGAAAAATTCAAAAAGCTGGTTGGTGATAAGAATGTAGATTGTTATATTGTTAATACCGGTGATTTCATGGGCAAAAAAGTACAGCCTAAAGATACATTAGGAATTCTTGAAACCATCGTAGAAGGCAAAGCACAGTTTAAACAGTGGGGACCTTTCTCCGATATTGAAATCATGGATTGGGAAGGATTTGTTCCAGACATGAACGATGCTTCTTATGTAGACCAATTAAAAGCTCGTATGAACGATAGATTAGCTTTTGTTAAATCCATGGACGAAGCAAAAGGCGGATATGATAAACTTCCTGCTGATGCTTTAGCTGCCATTCAAAAAGTTGTAGATGAATTGAATTAATTGTTACCCAAAGCAATTCCCGCGCAAAAAAGGATTCCCATTCGGAATCCTTTTTTTTACGAGAATCTTTTTCACTTCTACTATTTATTTCTTTCTTTTTTTTAAACTAAGCATTCCAAATTTCTTTTCTGTAATCTCGAATGGTTCTATCGCTGGAGAATTTTCCCGCATTCACCGTATTCATAAAACATTTTCTACGGAAGGACATTCGGTCCTTATAATCTTGATTGCTTTGCATTTTTGCGTCGCAGTAAGGAATAAGATCAAGGAGTAAATAATAGTGATCCGGTTGGTGCCAGGTTGCTCCCTCCAAGATGGACGTAAAGAGTTCCTTAAACATGCCGGTTCCTTCATCGTCAAAGGTTCCATCTATTAAGGTGTCTACCACCTTTTTAATTCTTGGATTCTCCTCATATAACTTCTTTGGATCATAAGTTTCTTTTATCTTCTCAAGTTCTTCCACCCTTGCTCCAAAGATATAGTTATTTTCTTCTCCTGCCTGCTCTACAATTTCTACATTTGCACCATCATAAGTTCCAAGTGTCACGGCTCCATTTAGCATAAACTTCATATTACCGGTTCCGCTTGCTTCAGTTCCTGCCGTGGAAATCTGCTCCGATACATCCGCTGCCGGCGTAATTTTCTCTGCATAGGAAACATTATAATTGGATACAAAAACTACTTGAAGCTTGTCATTCACTTGGGAATCCTCTGCAATCATCTTTCCAATTTCATTGATATATTTTATAATTCCTTTGGCACGGAAGTATCCCGGTGCTGCCTTAGCTCCAAAAATAAAACAAGTTGGTGTGAAATCCTTTATTCTTCCATCCTTTAATCCATAATAAATATCCAAAATTGAAAATGCATTTAAAAGCTGACGTTTATACTCATGAAGTCTTTTAACCTGAATATCAAAAATAAATTCCGGATCAATGGTAATTCCTTCTTTTTTCTCAATATATTCTGCAAGCTGCTGCTTCTTAATTTTTTTAATTGCATCAAAGTCCTTCATTACACTCTCATCTGACGCAAATTTTTCCAATTCCTTAAGCTTATCTAAATCCGTAATCCATGCGTTTCCAATTTTATCGGTAATAAATCCTGATAACTCCATGTTGGCAAGAGCCAGCCATCTACGCTGCGTAATCCCATTTGTTTTATTGTTAAAGCGTTCCGGATAAAGAGCATACCATTCTTTTAAGACATCCTTTTTTAATATTTCCGTGTGAATTTCAGCTACTCCATTGGTAGAATGACTTGCAAAAATAGCCAGTCTCGCCATATGAATCAATCCATCTTCTATAATAAAATAAGCCTTTCTTTCCTCTTCCTTTACGCCAAAAGTTTCCAGTTCTTTTAACAGTGCCTTTTGAATCATCACTACATATTTATATACGTTAGGAATAACTGCCTTAAATAATTTTACGCTCCATTTTTCCAGAGCTTCTGCCATAACGGTATGGTTGGTATACGCAAAGGTTTCTCTTGCAATCTTGAAGGCTTTTGCAAATTTCATGCCTTCCTCTTCCATAAGTAAACGGATCAGTTCTGGAATTGCCACTACCGGGTGGGTATCGTTTAATTGAATGGCATACTCTTTTGAAAATCCGGCAAAATCATCACGATACGCTGCCTTATATTTGCGAATAATATCCTGCAGGGAAGCACTGGAGAAAAAGTACTGCTGCTTTAGGCGAAGTTTCTTCCCCTCATCGGTACTGTCATTGGGATACAGTACACTCACGATAGCTTCTGCCTCATTCCTGGCTTTTACTGCCTGGTCATATTTTTGGTTGTTAAATAGTTCAAAGTTGAAGTTTTCCAGAGGTTCTGCCTGCCATAGACGCAGGGTATTAATGGTCTGTGCTCCATAACCAATAACCGGTGTATCATAAGGAACTGCATAAACGGACTGGTTCTTGAACGTAATCTTTATCTTCTCTTCTTCTTTTCTTACGGACCAGGGGTCACCGCACTTCATCCAATCATCCGCTTCTTCCATCTGGAACCCATTTTCAAAATACTGTTTAAATAAACCGAATTTATAGCGAAGCCCATATCCATTCAACGGGACACCTATGCTTGCACCGGAATCTAAAAAGCAGGCTGCCAACCGTCCAAGCCCCCCATTTCCAAGGGCTGCATCTTCTATATCTTCAAATACACGAATGTCCTTTCCGTTTTCACTCATTAATTCGGTAAACTGATTTAATAATCCCAAATTCAAAAGATTGCTGTATACAAGGCGTCCAATTAAAAACTCTGCGGATAAATAGCAGACCTTTTTTTCTTTTGCTTCCAATCCCCAGCTGGTTCCCATGGTGCGCATCGCTGCTTTTGACACCGCTTCATAAAGTTCTAGTGTTGTGGCATCTTTTACATTCTTTCCATAATCAAAATTTAAAATAGCACTTACATCTGTTTTGAAATTGTTCATATCCCGCTCCTATCTGTGCATTTTTTTGCACCTGCAAAATGATCCTTTTTTATGTATCTATCTTCCGTAAATCTCAACTAACTTTTTTAATTCTTCCTGATGTTCCGTGGTAAACTCTCCTTTTTTTACTCTCCATTCCCAGTTTCCCCCTAAGGTTCCTGGAAAATTCATTCTCGCTTGATTGTCTAGCTTTAAGATATCCTGGAGCTGAAAAATTGCCGTCTGGGCAATACTTTCATAAGCCGACCGAATAATCGCATCCGGTATCTCTGTTTTTTTCTTAACATGAAGATTGTTCATGGCATATTCTAACTGTGTTTTATTCTGGTTTCCAAAGAAACTTGCCATGGTTTCATTGTCATGGGTTCCCCCATATACTACACAATTCGTTGTAGTATAGTTAAAGGGAAGGTTATCATTTTCGATTCCCCCATCGTATGCAAATTCCAAAATTTTCATGCCCGGCCAGCCGGTTTTTTTCATCAGCCGTCTCACGCTTGGAACTACAACCCCTAAGTCTTCTGCTATAATTTCGCTGTTTCCTATTGCCTCTTTAATTGCGTTGGTAAGCTTCCTTCCGGGTCCTTCTTTGTACTCACCCGTTTCCGCTGTCTGGCAGCTATTGGGTATAGAAAAGTAACGTACCACACCAATGAAATGGTCAATTCGAATAACATCATAGAGTTTTGCATTTGCCCGCATCCGTTCTCTCCACCATGAAAAGTTCTCCGCCTCCATTACGTCCCATCGATAGAGTGGATTTCCCCATCTTTGCCCCGTTGCAGAAAAAGAATCGGGTGGCACACCGGCAATATGGATTGGATTTTTTCTTTCATCCAGTTCGAAGAGTCTTCCATGTACCCACACATCCGAACTATCCATGGCAACGTAAAGGGGAATATCCCCAATAATCTTAATTCCTTTTTCATTGGCATAGGTTTTTAATCGATACCATTGCTCATTAAACTTAAACTGGCAGAAATTCCAAAAGCAAATGTCTTCTTTTAGGTTTTCTTCATAGCTTTTAACGGCTTCTGGCTCATGATTACGAATCCCTTCTTCCCATAAAAGCCATTCTTTATTATCAAAATGAGTTTTGATTGACATATACAAGCTATAGTCATGAAGCCAGAATTCATTGTCTTTACAAAATTCTTTATATTCCGCTTTTTCTTCGTAGTTGCTTTTTTCAAAAGCACAGTGAAGCACTTTAAAACGGCTTTCATAAATAAGGGCATAGTCCACTTTATCTTCCTGCGTTCCCCAGTTATAGCTTTCCACTTCTTTCTGCGTCAAAAGGCCCTCTTCTATTAATAGATCTAAATCAATAAAATAGGGATTTCCTGCAAACGCAGAAAATGACTGGTAGGGGCTATCTCCATAACTTGTAGGTCCAACAGGAAGTACCTGCCAATATTTCTGTTTTGCTGCTTCCAGCTGGTCTACAAAGCGATACGCTTCTTCTCCAAAGGTTCCAATTCCATAGTTGGAGGGCAAACTGGAAATCGGCAGCAAGATACCGGCACCACGTTTTGCAGCTTTCTTTTTTTCCCTCATGATATCCTCCTATATCTAATCTTTTTTATTTATATTTCAATAGTTTTCGTAAACTTTCGTAACTTTATTGTTATATTAGCATTTTCTTTTCCATGTGTCAATATATTTATACAAAAAAAGAAGGTTTTTGCAAAAATATTCCTTTTTTGCAAAAACCTCTTTGTATTTTTAATTTTCTATGCGTCTTTCAAATAATTCTTATCTACCTTTATCACTGCAAAGCAGGTCTCATCTGCCTTCTTAATTTCTTCCTCAATACACTTTCCAACTTCTGCATCCCCCAATTTATAGTCAAAAGGTATTACAACGTCAAAAATAAGATTGGTATGAGTCGGTCCTTTTACCACACGAAAGTCATGCATGGAAATACTTTCATCCATGGATCTTAATATTTGGCGGGTCATCTCCTTCAGTGCATTAATTTCTTCATCGTCCTGAATCACCGGATCCATGTGAATAACCACATCCACGAATAGCTTTTCTTGAAGTTCCCGCTCCACATTGTCAATGGTATCATGCATGGCAATAATGTCACCGGAGGCCGATACTTCTGCATGAAGAGATATCATAATACGCCCCGGACCATAATCGTGTACAATCAAGTCATGTATCCCTAGTATCTCTTCTTTTTCCATAACAATGCTTTTAATTTCATCCACAAATTCTTTTTCCGGAGGCTGTCCCAAAAGGGGAGCCAAGGTTTCTTTTGCTGCATCATAACCGGCATAGAGAATAAAGAGTCCAACCAGAACTCCACAGTATCCATCAATATCATAACCGGTAGCTTTCCCCACAATGGCCGCTATCAAAACCATTCCCGTTGCAAGTGTGTCACTCAGGCTATCCGTAGCGGTTGCTTTCATTGCCGCCGAATGTATTTTTTCACCAATTTTTCTATTATAATAGGTCATATACATTTTTACTAAAATAGACACTACCAAAATTCCAAGGGAAAGAAAATTAAAATTCACCGGTGCAGGGTGTATGATTTTCCCTATGGAAGTCTTTATCAGTTCAAAAGCCATAATTAAAATGGCACCGGAAACTAGCAGACCAGAGAGATATTCCACTCTTCCATGTCCAAATGGATGCGCCTTATCCGGCTTCTGTCCCGCAATCTTAAATCCAAGAAGGGTAATTACCGACGAGCCTGCATCGGATAGGTTATTAAAGGCGTCTGCCGTTATTGCAATGGAATTGCTCCAAGTTCCCGCAAGAAACTTTCCTAAGAATAAAATAAGATTAAATCCTATTCCTACGCTTCCACAAAGCACCCCATAGGCCTGACGAACTTTTGGTGATGCCGTATCTTTTCTATTTTTTATAAAAATTTTTTCAAGTAAAAAAATCATGTATCTCCTTCTATTTCTATATAGTCTGCCTGTATTCCTCTTAACGTATTTTATAGAAATTTTCTTTTAGAATGCCTTCTTCATAGGCAATAATTAGCTCTTTTAGGTCTTCCACCTGTTTTGTCAATTCTTTTCCATTATCCGTATTTCCAACGGTTACCCTAGGTTTCATTGTTTCAATAATGGATACTCTGGGGGTTCTTTTATATAGTGCCGTCTCATCCTGGGTATTATAAGTACGATGTTCTGCAAGATTCAATGTCCGTGAATTGTAAATTAAGGTATAGCCTGCAATTCCTGTCTTTGGCTGATAGGGCTTGGAAATTCCTCCATCTATAATAAAAAGCTTCCCATTTGCCTTGATTGGAGACTCGCCTTCTTTAATTTTTACCGGTACATGGCCATTTACAATATGGGCACTTTTTGTATCCAGTCCAAATTCTTTTAATATTTTTATGCAGACTTCTTCTTTTTGACTCAGTTTAAAATAGGGATTGTATATTTCTTTTTTCACAGAATCCTCTTCAATAAAGTATTGTTCAAAGCTTGACAACTTGCTTTTTCCAAATAAGGGAGACCCGCTTCCACACCACAAGTACCACATAAAATCGATACACATTTGCTTTTCTTCATTTTCTTTTGGTGAAAAATAAGCCGTGTTAGCTACCTGATCCAGCTTATCCATTAAATCTCTGCCCTGATAATAAGCACCGTTAAAAAACACTTTCTGGAATTCGCCATTTGCATCCATTGGTATACAACCATGATAAAGCAGATTGTTGTTACAGCACTTATAGATGCCCCCATGAGAGTATAGAAAATGGATATGCTTATGTAGTGTTTTACTATGCTCAAATGCTTTTTCTAAAATTTTCATTAAAGATTCTTCCTGTTTTGTAAGTTCCAACGGATTTTTTTTGTCCACGGTTGGGAAATTACAATCTTTTAAGGAATAGAGCTTCCCTTCCAATTTTACGGTTCCCTGCTCAAAGTCTATAAACTTCAAAAGATTCCGTTCATACATATTGTATTCGGGATGTTTTTCCAAAAGCTGCCCCTCTAATTTAAACTGAATAATCGCAATGGATTTATGCATCTTTGCCGCTAGATCAGGACTTACCGGCGCATATTCATTCTCATCCCATACAATGGGCGTAAATAGAGAGCAGCTATCTGCTGCATATACTTCATTGGCAAAAGTTGCCAGCGATCGAAGGCTGATCCCATAGCCATCTTCAATTAAATCTAAGGTATTATAGTGTATGGCCATTCGAATTACATTGGCAATCAGCACTGGATTTCCACAAGCGGCTCCCATCCATGATATATCGTGATTTCCCCATTGGATATCTACTCCATGAAAGTCGATTAGTTCGTTTACAATCAAGTCCGGTCTTGGTCCTCTGTCATAAATGTCACCGATAATATGTAGCCGGTCTACGCAAAGCTGCTGAATTAAATTACATATGGCAATTATAAAATTATCTGCATTTCCCATATCTGCTATGGACTGAATAATTGACTGGTAATATATTTCTTTATTTATATCTTTATCCGCATGCAGCAGCTCATCTAATATATAGGCATATTCCGGCGGCATTTTTTTTCGAACCTTGGAACGGGTATATTTTGAAGCACATTTTTTGCACACCTGTACCAAACGATAGATACTTATCTTTCGCCAATTATCCAAATTCTCCCCCCTAATAGGTAATTCGGATAGCACTTTTTCAGGATAATAAATTAGCTCCGCCAATTGATTTCTTTCATCCGGCAATATGATTTCTCCAAATAAATCTTCGATTTTTGTTTTAATTACCCCCGATGCACTCTTTAAAAGATGAGAAAACCCACCAAATTCACCATGCAAATCACTAAAAAAGTATTCGGTTCCCTTTGGAAGACATTGTATCGCATTTAGATTAATAATTTCACTAACACATGCCTCCCTGTTGGGATAATCCTTTGCCAACAAACTTAAATATCGCTTCTCCATAACAACAATCCCCCCAATAACTTGTTTCTAAAGTACCTTATGCCATTGTAGCATCTTAATGTGCAAAGTTCAATTCCCATTGTCTCAAAACAACCGCGCTCCTCCGGGTGGGTTTTTATGTAATAGGAGCACTTTCCTATTACATAAAAAACCCGGCAAGAGCAGACAGGCTCTTATCCAGGTTGATAAAACGGGCGAAATTCAATTGTTTTTTTACTTTATTTAGTAGAATTACGTTCAATAAATTTTGCTCTCAATAAAATTTTACTAATGGATACGTTATGCATTAATCCATCTAATAGCATAACGGCACTCTTTCCAAGATTACAGCGATCCTGTTGAATCGTTGTAATCGACGGAATATATCTGGATGCAATTGGCAAATCATCAAATCCAGTTACACTAATATCTTCTGGAACTCTTTTCCCCTGACGTTTTAACTCTTCAATCACCCCGGTTGCAATTAAGTCGCTGGCACACATAATGGCCGTTGCTCCGTTTTCTATAAATGTAGGCACATGATACCGTGCACAATCCGGAACATAATATCCATAATCCATAAGTTCCTCCTGTGTTGGCAAATCAAAGGACTGCATACTTTGTACAAATGCCTGCTGCCTCTGTTGAGAAACCATAGAATTTTTAGAACCGTTTAAAAAGGCTATCTTACGATGGCCTTTTTCATATAAATGTTTTACCGCTTCATAAATTCCTTCGGAGCTATCCGTTCCCACATAACCGATGTGATTATTATTACTAATATAGTTATCAAATAATACGGTTGGTACATTGGTTTCATGAAGTTGCTTTATCCAATCTTCATGTAGGGTAAATCCAATTAAAAATCCTCCCGAAAATTCATTTTTAAGCATGTAGGTATCATATCGTTCCGCTGTTTGTAAATTTAAACTCGTTGGTATAATTGTCACTTCCCATTTCTTACGCATGGCTTCTTTTTTAAATCCGGTAACAATATCATACCCAAACTGGTCGATGCTTTCATAATCCATATTCTCAACAAATACGCAAACCTTTTTATTTTCCGGTTTACGCATTTTTTTTGTAGTATATCCCATTTCTACCGCTGTGTCCAACACAAGCTGTCTGGTTTCTTCGCTTATGTCACTGGCACCATTCAGTCCCTTTGAAACCGTGCTGACTGCTATTCCAAGGTGCTCTGCAATATCCTTTATCGTTGCCATTTTTATAAATATGCTCCTTTCAAAGCCCCTTTCTTCTATGCCATAAATCCTCGATTTGCTTCATTCATATTCACAAATACTTCATCTAATGCATATCTTCCATATGTTAAGCCCGCATATACAATCTGCGTGTTTTTCATTACGGTTTCACTATTGTCCTGTTTTGCCGCTTCTCTAAATCCAGCTGCCATCTTCTCTATAATGGAACATACCGAAGGCAGTTTGTCTATTTTTTTCCCAAATAAAGCTTCTACAATACATTTTCCGCAAAATTGATAAAGCTCCTTAAATTGTCCTGACATTTCATAGGAAAAATCCAACGCACCCATTAATTCATTTAATAATTTTTGTACACGCTTTAAGTCTTTATTGTATTCTATCCAGTCTTCCCTTTGAAATTCTTCCATTGCCGCCTGAATACTATCTATTATAATTTCATAGGTTATAACAACCAACTGGCTTTTATTTGCCTGTGTAATCCGAACGCTATAGGTGTTGAGTTTTTCCTGTTTCATATAGATGCCCTTCTTTATTGTAATAAGGATAAGATATTCTGTGGTCTTTCATTTGCCTGTGCCAACATGGCTACTCCGGCTTGAGAAAGTACATTCTTTTGTGTATAATTTGCCATTTCCTCTGCCATATCCACATCTTCTACCCGTGATAAGGCCTCTGTCAGATTAAGAGAAGAAGTTTCCAGACTCTGAATGGAATGATCCAAACGGTTCTGGTATGCACCCAGCTTCGCACGTACATTAGAAACATTGTTAATGGCTTTATCTAAGAGAGTAACCCCTTTAGAGGCTTCATCTCGAGTTAATACATTAAGTTTTTCAAGTCCCAGTGTTTTTGCTGAAACCTCAGGAATGCTTACCGATACGGTTTGTCCTTCATTGGCTCCAATCTGAAGTACCATGGGGCCTGCTTCTAAAACTGTAATTTTTGCATCGACAGGGTCCGGAAAACCATCTCCGTTTTTATCGGTTAATACAAGAGAATCCGCAATCTCTATCTTCATTTCAAATCCATCGTTATCCGTTATGGTCATTAGATTTCCATCTACAATAACGGTTGCTGTATCGGAAAAAGTTTTATCCCCCGGTGGTGGATCCAATCTGACTTTTGTATCTTTTCCAATGGCTTTTGCATCCGCTGGAATTCCCAGTGCCTTCGCAAGTTCCGCATTGTCACAGTGTATTTCCAGATGCTGGGAAACACCGCTTCCCTTTGTTTCAAATTTATAGGTAGTATTTCCGTTTATTGATAGCTTTCCACCAATTCGCTCGGTAATGTCCCGAATTTTTTCCGTTACCACTTCACGGGTATCCCCTTCTTTAATGGTAATCGTTTCTCCATTCAAGGTAATACTTCCAACTAAATCTGCCGTTATAACAGTACCCATTGTATTGGCGGTTCCCTGAATTTCTGCTTTTGAACCCAGTTCTCCTACCTGAATGTTATAATGTTTTGATTCTACCTGATCCGTTGCGGAAATCAAGTTAAATTTTGTATTATTGGAATAGGATTTTCTATCAATATCTCCATTTAATAACGTTTTTGTATTGAACTCCGTATCCGTGGAAATACGATCTACTTCTGCCATAAGCTGAGAAATTTCTTTTTGTATGGCCTCTCTGTCTTCCGCTGTATTGGTACCATTGGCTGCCTGTACTGCCAGTTCTCTTCCTCTTTGCAGCATACTTTCAACTTCTCCCAAAGCACCCTCCGCCGTTTGAATTACGGAAATTCCATCCGAAGCATTTCTGGATGCCTGGTTTAATCCTGCAATCTGCATTTTCATTTTTTGTGAAATTGCCATTCCCGCTGCATCATCTGCAGCCCGGTTAATACGGTATCCAGAAGATAAACGTTCTAAGCTCTTATCCGATGCACTATTGGTTGTTTTTAAATGTCCATTTGCTACTAATGCTGCAATATTATGATTAATTTTCATATTCTGTCGCCTGTGTCCTCTCTATCGTTCATGTTGTATGCCGCTTCCTATGTTTAAAACGAGAACCTTTGCCACCTTGTATAAAAGTGCAATTCCGGTTTCTTCCTTGTCTTGAGGATATCTGGATCTGTTTTCTGCTGCTTTCTTATCATACCCTAAATCAATCTGTTTTACTTCCAATCCTAACTCTTCCAGTCCTTTGACAATACGTTCCTTCGTTTTTTTCATAGTTTCCAGTCCGTCCTTGGTATCACACAGGATAAATCCTTTTATCGTCTGTTCCTTTACCTGAAATTCTCCTTCCAGTTTTCCATAGACTTCCGAATTCATTTGAATTTGTATCCTTCCGCTGTCTTTTGTTCCTTTCACAACGGTAAGATTCATATTCGTTATATCTTCTCCGTTCACAATGGGAATCTCATAATGTTCCTGACGGCTTAAACGTCTGGCAAGTTCAATTCCATTTGAAAACAAATGCAGTTTTTCTACCTTTTCACTGGTGTCTGTTTCGGCCTTACTTTCATATTCCTCGTTTAAAAGTTCTTTTACTTTTTGCTCTACTTGCTGGTATTTTTCCTGCATGGTAGATGCATCTTCCAATGCGTCCGGCATGCTCTTAATTAACTCTGTATATTCTTTATCGGCTTTTTTATTAAATTCCTTAAAGAAACTTTTATTTTCTGTAAAAAAAGTTTTGGCAGACACTATATTTTTAATGGTTGGTTCCATTTGAAACCCTTCCAAAAAGGAAATCGCACTCGTTTCCATCTTTAGAGTTTCCCGCAGTTTCTCTGTTATATAGGAGGCGTACTCCCTGTTTTCTCTATTATTTTCATTCACCTGTTCTAAATTATTTTGCAAATTTTCAAGGGTCATATTTATTAAATTATTTTTTTCGTCTTTTGTAATCTGGTTTAATTTATCCGGAGATATTTCATTTAAAATACGTTCTAACACTTCCTGATAGTAGATCTTCTCCTGTTGACTTCCGCTTTCTTTTTGATTATCCATATTTTCACCGGAAAATCCTGCCTCTATCTGACTTGTTATACTTTCTTTTGAAAAGGTAACGGATTCTAAATTACCAAAATCGTCATTTACGGTTATATCACTTCCCGATGCTTTTTTACTTCGAACAGCTGTAAGAAGATTTTTCAGGGTTAAATCCATATTGTTATGGAGTACTGCACCAATTGCAGCCCCATCTGTTTTTTCTACGTTATGAAGCAGACGATAAATCCCGATGTAGCTGCTTCTCTCCGTTTCACTTATTGCACCGTTTTTTTCAAGCTGCCATAGATATTTACTATATTTTTCTTCATCCGTACTACCCATTTCTTTTCCAATCTCTTTTACCTGATTGGTAAGTTCTTGAATATTGGTATCTAACGGACTAATATCCCGTTTAATCAGTTCTACGGTAATCGATGGTTTTAGCTCTTTTAGCAAGGTATTCACCTGAGAATCATAGGCTTTTACATCCTGCATTGCCTCTTTTGTAATATCCATTTGATTATATGCAAGAATGCGAACGGCTCTTTGGTTTGTTTCATTCGTTTCCATTCCCATATCTTCCAGTATTGCCGGAATGTTTCGAAATGCTTTCTTTATGGAATCACCCATATCACTCCTTGGCACCGTCATCAGTGCCTCATAGGTCTTTCCTGCTTTGTCCATAGAAACTTGCATGCTGCTTGCCGCCTCATGCAGCGTTCCAACCGTTTGTATTTCCCTTTGCTTTAGCGTCTTTCCCAGAATATAATTTGGTGTTTTTTTAAGGCTCTCTATTTTTTCTGTGGTGCTCTGCAATAAATCTGCATTTTCTTCCGTAGGCGCGGCTCCACCTTCCTTAAGAATCCCTTTATAATATTCACGTTCTAACTCTTTTAGCCCATCTACCACACTTTGCAAATCTCCGGTGTCTAGTCGAATTCCCTTGCTTAATAAACGGATTCCTGCTTCTGTTGTAAGTTTTAATCGGATTTCTTCCAACTGTCGCTTTGCCGTAATGGATCCTGCATCTTCTCTCCCCAAAAGACTTTCAAAAAGTTCATTGTAACCTTTCTTTGCTGTTTCAACTTTCTTTTCGTTAGAAATATCCAGGTTCGCCTTTTCCGGCTCCAGTCCTTTGGTCATTGCCTTTGTCATTTTCTCTGTAATAAAGTCTTCTCCGGTATTCTCGGCTACATTTTCTAAGGACTGTAACGACAGCAGATTTTCTTTTGTTATAGGAAGCTGATTTTGGTACAACCATTTTGCTTTGCCTATGGTTTCTTCGGTGACTTTCATTCCGGATGCCTCAATTACCGACTCTGCCTGTTTTTTTATCTGATCAAATCCTTCTCCCTTTTGGGTTCTTGCCGCCCCTGAATACTGGCTCTGATAAATGTTTTCTATGGTAGGTGCAAGATTCTTACGGAGCATATATATCTTTGCACCTTCCGACATCTGCCCTACAGTTTCTGCCATTTCTAAGCCCCCAAAAAGACTCATGATATTCTCTTCCGTTACCGGCAGATCTGCTTCTGCTAATTTCTGTGCAAATTTTTTAGCCATTGGATTTGATATCTTATTTCCAATGGCTATCTTCTGGATGATAATTTCCATCTCTTCCTTATTTGCTACTCTCTGTTCTATATTGTCCTGTCGAAAAGTCCAGTTTTCTTTTATGCGAAGAAGGGCACGCTCCAAACGTCCGGCGCAAAATGATTCCAGTGAAATACCCTCTTTCATAAATTCTTCGCAGTCCACCTCTGACATTTGAGCAACTGTTTTTTCCAGGGTATTTTCTAAAATATTTTCTGTGGAATCTTCCGAGCTTTCTGTGTTTATTTCCTCTTCCTCTGTTACCTTATCTTTCTTCTCTTTTTCTGAAACTCCGTTGTAGAGTCCGGCATCTTTTACCTCTTCTCCTTTTGAAACAACGGCTGCCGGTTCTGCTTTTTTTTCTTCTTGTATTTCTTTTGTTTTTACTTTATTTTCATCTGTGGCTTTTTGTTTTACCAATAAGTCTTCTTTATTGTTTTTTTCCTGTATATTCGCTATGTTCATATCGTCCACTCATTCCTTTATAGGCTTTCATCGTTACTCACTATTTCGGCACAATAAAGGCAAAAGGTTAGACTTATTATCTATAACATTTTTCTTCTCTTTAAAATAAGCAAAGCAACGATGCAAACCAACGTTGTAAAAATACATATTATTAAGAAACCATGAGGCTCGTTAGCCAATGGCATCCATTTTTCGCTTACATTCATACCATAAATACCGGATATAATCGTTGGAATCGCCATAACTAATGTGATGGAAGTTAAAAATTTCATCACATTATTTAAGCGATTGTTTATAATGGTTGATACTAAGTCTCTGGTTCCATGAATAATATCTCGATATATGTTGGTCATTTCAATTGCCTGGCGGTTCTCTACAATAACATCATCTAAGAGTTCCTTATCTTCGGGATATTGCTTAATTCGTTCATAGCGGGTCAGTCGATCCAGTACCAGTTTATTTGCGCTCAAAGAAGTTGCAAAATATACTAAGTTTGTTTCCAGTTCATGAAGATTAATTAAATCATTATTCTCTGTAATTTGATTCCCAACTCTTTTTTCAATCTCGCTTCTTTTTTTATCAATAACACGCAGATATGCCTGATACAAATTGGTTGTACGCAGTAAAATTTGATATACAAAGCGCATTTTTTTCTTTGTACTGAAGCCTTTTACTTTATTATTAAAAAAAGTACTTAATACCACCGTTTCCATGGCACATACCGTAATAATGGCTTCTTTTACCAAAAGTATTCCAAGAGGAACTGTCGTATACGCCCTTTGATCGTTTCTCACTTCCTCCAAAGGAATATCTTCTAATATTAATGTATACCCATCTTCTAGCTGTACACGAGAGCTTTCCTCGTCATCCAATGCTGCTTTTGCATCATTTAAATCTATTTTATAATGTTCCGTAACGGCTGTTATTTCTTCTGTTGTGGGAGATATAAGGTTTATCCATACATCCTGTTCAAATTCCTGTTTTTCCGATAAAATTCCATTATCGGTTTTATATATCTTTATCATTCCATTCTCCCTTCTAATTCTTTTTACTTATCGTACCATTTTTTTCAGCAAACGACAAGATTTCATTAAAAAAATTACCCATTATCACTCCTAACCTTTTTTCCTTTACAAAACAAAATATAGATAGTACCATAAGGTTAGAAGAAAACCAAGCAGTGTGAAGAACTACTCTTTCCTGCTTTAGAAAGGCATGGTGATTCCTATATGAATTATACAAAAGAGATGCATACTCTAAAGAGCAGTAATGATACCAATATCGTTACCTATTTTATCTACAAGCCTAAAAATATTCCAAAAGCAATTTTACAGATTTCCCACGGAATGTGTGAGTATGTGGAACGTTATGAACCCTTTATTGACTTTATGACGGGGAATGATATTCTTGTCTGCGGCAATGACCATATTGGGCACAAGAATAGCGTTGCTTCTAAGGAAGATTTAGGTTATTTTGCATCAAAGGATGGTTGGACTTTTCTTCCAAAAGATGTAGCCCAGCTGACAAAAAGCATTAAAAAGTTCTACCCGGACTTACCGGTATTTTTGTTTGGCCACAGTATGGGGTCCTTTATTGCCCGAGCTTATATTGCGCAATTTGGAAGTTTAGTTGATGGTGTTATCCTATGTGGAACTTCCGGCTCCAATCCGGTTTTGGGAATTGGGAAGTTTATAATTTCTATGGTAAAGAAATTTAAAGGAGAACGTTATCGCAGTAAATTTCTTGATCATTTAATGTTTGGGCAGTATAACCGTAAATATGCAAAGGTTCGCACTGAAAAAGACTGGCTTACAAAAGATGAGGCTATTGTAGATGCCTATTTAAAGGATGAATACTGTACCTTCCTTTTTACGACTTCCGGCTTTTATGATTTGTCCATGTTATTAGGTTATGTCTCTTCTAAGATTTGGTATGACTCCGTTCCAAAGGATCTCCCTCTTTACTTAATAAGCGGAGATATGGATCCTGTAGGAAACTGGGGTAAGGGAATTGAAGAAGTTCAAGAGAATTTAAAAAAAGAAAATCTAAAAGACTTTAGCTGTAAACTATATCCCAATTATCGTCATGAGTTATTAAATGAGCAAAATAAAGAAGTCGTATATGAGGATATTCTAAATTGGCTGACAAAGCATCTTTAATTTTAATAGGAGCACTTTCCTATTACATAAATAAAATAGAACTGAGGTCAAAAGAAGGTGTACTCTCCAATACACGTCTCTTGACCTCAGTTCTATTATGTCACCCTCTCACGTTCCCCAACGTTAAAACAGCTTCTCCTCTTGCTTTCAACGACCTTTTTTACTATATCATGTTTTGTGTAATATGTCAATAGATTTTAATTTTTCCTTGTTTTTTTAGTTATCATTTACAATGATTTTGGCATTTTCTGTTTCTATCTAAAAAAAATATATATTTTATAAATAATGTTGACAAATAAATGTAAAAAAATTATAATGAATATATGAACAGTTGTTCATACGTTTTATTATTAATTTAAAGGAGGTACTTAAATGGACAGTAAACATGCTGAAATTTGTGAGTGCAATGCCATTCACCACGAAACCATTGCATTTGCTTTAAAACAAATGCCGGATGAAGAAATTTTATATGATTTAGCGGAACTATTTAAAGTATTTGGAGATACCACGCGTGTAAAAATATTATGTGCACTCTTTGAATCCGAAATGTGTGTCTGTGATATTGCAGCACTTCTTAAAATGACACAGTCTGCCATTTCTCACCAGTTAAGGGTAATAAAATCGGCAAAGCTTGTTAAGAATAGAAAAGACGGAAAAGTAGTTTACTATTCTCTTGCCGATGACCATGTTAAGCATATTTTTGATCAAGGCTTATCCCATGTTACCGAATAGAAAGGAATTAAATTATATGAAAAGTAAATATTCTTCGGCTCCCCATAATCACCAGCATCATGACTCTTTACACAAGGAAGCAGATTGGAATCTCCAATCTCTAGTTCTTCCTACCATTGGCTCCCTTATTGGTTTTACTTCTATTTTATTTTTTCAGGAAGGAGCTTTGCAAATACTTGGTATATTAACCGGCTATCTTCTTCTTTCCTATAAAATTCTTTTTACTGCAGTGCGTAACCTTTTTCACGGTCAAATTTTTGATGAAAATTTTCTAATGGCAATTGCAACCCTTGGTGCTTTTTTAATTGGAGAATATCCGGAAGCTCTTGCCGTTATGATTTTGTATCAAATCGGAGAATTTCTACAAGATATGGCCGTTGATAAGTCACGAAAGCACCTTGCCGATGCTATGAATATTAAGGCTGCTTTTGCAAATGTAAAGACAGGGGATACCATCAAAGAAATCGCTCCGGAAGAAGTTCACCCCGGTGATATTATTTTAGTAAAACCAAGGGAACGTATTCCTCTTGATGGCATTGTAATAGAAGGCTCTTCCTTTATCGACACGTCTTCCCTTACCGGTGAATCCGTCCCCAAAAAAGTTGCAGAAAAAGATGAAATTTTAAGTGGATGTATCAATGGTTCCGGTACTTTGTATATTCAGGTTACAAAGCCCTATAAAGATTCTACGGTTGCAAAAATTTTGGATCTTGTAGAAAATGCTGCTGCAAGAAAATCTCCCACAGAGAATTTTATTACCAAGTTTGCAAAGGTGTATACTCCGGCTGTGGTCATTTTTGCTCTCTTACTTGCACTTCTTCCACCTATTTTAAGTGGAAGCTTTGATTTTTTCCCATGGATTTATAAAGCCTGCGGATTTTTAGTGGTATCCTGTCCCTGTGCTTTGGTAATTTCCGTTCCACTGGGGTTTTTTGGTGGAATTGGCTGTGCTTCAAAAAATGGTATCCTTGTAAAGGGAAGCAATTATCTGGACGCGTTAAGCAATGTTTCCTGTGCTGTTTTTGATAAAACCGGAACTTTAACAAAAGGAAGCTTTCAAGTTACGGATTTGTGTCCTCAAAAGGGATTTACAAAAGAAGAGCTTTTAGAAACCGCAGCCACTATGGAAAGTTATTCCACCCATCCTATTGCTAAATCTATCGTGAAAGCCTACCCTAAAAAAGTGCTTCCACAAAGCATAACCCACTATGAAGAAATTGCCGGTCTTGGCATTCATGCCTGCTACCTGGGAAAAGACGTCCTCCTTGGAAGCCAGAAGCTGCTGGATTTCTACTCTATTCCTCATGACTCCTGTCCTCCGTCTGGTGGAACCGTTGTCCATCTTTCTATCAATGGTAACTATGCAGGAAATATTTTAATCTCTGATGAAATAAAGTCCGATAGCAAAGCTGCCATCTCTGATTTGAAAAAACTTGGAATCAAAACCATTATGCTGACTGGAGATACAGAGGAAACCGCTTCTTATGTTGCAAAGGAATTAAAACTTGATTCTTATTATTCTCAACTTCTCCCTAGTGATAAGGTAGGGAAAATAGAAGGGCTTTTAAAAGAAGCCGGTGCAAAAGAAAAGATTTTATTTGTGGGCGATGGTATTAATGATGCTCCCGTTTTGGCTCGTGCCGACATTGGTGCTGCCATGGGTGGACTCGGTTCCGATGCTGCCATTGAAGCCGCTGATATTGTTCTTATGACCGATGAACTTTCTTTAATAAAACGAGGCATTCTCATTTCTCGTTTTACCAGAAAAATTGTTTCTGAAAATATTATTCTTGCTCTGGGAATTAAGGTACTGGTTATGATTCTTCTTGCTCTTGGTTTGGGTAATATGTGGCTGGCCATCTTTGCCGACGTTGGCGTTGCTATGATTGCAATTTTAAACTCCATTCGAACGTTACGAGCCTACACTTTTTAATATATAAAGACATCCGTTCTAACAAGAAGAATGTCAACCACAATAATATTATGGTTGACATTCTTCTTGTTTCTCACTATACTACCCTTATAATAAAAATTTTACTTACACAAAGGAGCCTTTATCATGATTAAAAGTAATACAAAGCACATCACCACGGTTAGCATGACCTATATTGCTTTATTTTCCGTATTAATTGCCGTTTGTTCCTGGATTTCTATCCCCTTTACCGTTCCATTCACACTTCAGACTTTTGCTGTTTTTTGCACCCTTGGCTTATTAGGAGGGAAATATGGTTCTCTTTCTATCTTGGTCTATATCCTTTTAGGTGCTGTTGGTGTTCCTGTTTTTTCCGGCTTTTCAGGTGGTTTGGGGTATTTACTTGGCTCAACCGGTGGATATATTCTAGGATTCATTTTTTCAGCGCTGATCTACTGGCTCATCACTTCCTTATTAGGTAACAAATCATGGGTCATGATTCTTTCTATGATAGTTGGACTCATTATCTGCTATGGTGTTGGAACCCTCTGGTTCATGTTTGTATATGCAAAGCAAAACGGTGCCATTAGCATATTAACGGCGCTTGGCTGGTGTGTATTTCCCTTTATTATCCCAGATCTTGTAAAAATCGCTCTGGCATTTCTTATGACAAAACGATTGAAATCTCACATCAAGCTTCACTAAAACTTGAATCCGGCCAAAAGTGCACCAAGTCCTGTCGTTGCTTCTTCTCCTGAAGAATACTCAATTGGTGCATCTTCTGCCCGATCCATACTATCTTCATTTTCAGAAACTGCTTTCATGCTTAGACTGATTTTACCATCCTTTACATCAAGGATTTTTACCTTTATCTTCTGCCCTTCTTTTACTTCTTCATTCGGATGTTTTATATGTCTTCCGCAAATCTGCGAAATGTGTACCAATCCAGTTAGTCCTTCTCCAATATTAACAAAGCATCCATAGGGCATGATACTTTCTATAACTCCGGTTGTAACCAGTCCTTTTTGAAGTTTCGAGATCTTACCTTTTCGCTCTGCCTGTTCCACTTTTCTGGCTACTTCTTTTCCTGAAAGTACAAGCTTTTTCTTATCTTCTTCAACCGTAATGACCTGTACATCTATTGTCTTTCCAACCCATTCTTCTAAATTCTCCACATAAGAAAGTGTCAGTTGAGAAGCCGGTATAAAAGCACGAACTCCTTCTAAATAAGTAACCAAACCAGCATTCACTGCTTCCGAAAGCTTAACTTTAAAAACGGTTTCTAGTTTCTTTGCTTCACGAAGCTTGTCCCATGCCAATAAATCGGTGGCCTGCTTCCTAGATAAGGAAATATTTCCTTCTCCATCGTCTTCCGCTAATACCATGGCCGTAATCTTGTCCCCTATTAAAACATCTGCCTTTATAGAAAAACGGGGATCATTGCTTAATTCTTCCAGTAAAATAATTCCTTCTGTATAATATCCTAAATCAACATTTACCTGCGTGTCCGAAACCCCAATAACCACACCTTTTATAAGATCTCCCTCTTTTATTTTTTTAAAAGAACGGTTAATTTCGTCTTCATATTCCTTCATAGATGGCGTCGGTTCTTCCCTTACTACCTCTTCCTCTGTTGTTTTATCTGTTAATTCTACCTCTGTTATCTCTTCCTTCATGGTAATTCTCCTCTTCTATTTTAAATTATTGTACTACCTGAAATGCTCTTCTCTTCTACCAATACCCTTTTTTTATTATAACATTCTAAAGACCGCTGTGACAACACCTGTCTCTTTCTTTTCCTACTCATCAAGACTTCCATAGGCTTCTTTTGGTACTCTTCGAATAGGATCTACCACAATTTCCATTAAGTCTTCTATCTCTTCCGGAACATATCGTTTGATTTCTTCATTTAATCCAAGCATTTTATTATCCAGATAAGAAGCAATCATTGCGCATTCTTTTAATTCCTTTCGAATACTCTCTGGTGCATTTCCCTCAAATTTATAATAAATTTTATGTTCCAAGCTTGCCCAGAAGTCCATAGCAATGGTTCGTATTTGAATCTCAACCTTTGTCTTAACTACTTCATTTGACAGGAAAATAGGAACGGTAACAATCATGTGATAACTCATGTACCCATTTTCTTTCGGCTGAATAATATAATCCTTCACTTTTAGCACTTCCACATCATTTTGCTTTATAATGGCATCTGCAATTCGATAAATGTCCGACGTAAAGGAGCAAATTACCCTTATTCCCGCAATATCATTTACATAACGTACCACGTTCTCTATTGTCAACTCCCGATTACTATGCCGCATTTTTTTTGCAATGCTTTCCGGGGATTTTATTCTTGATTTTACATGCTCAATGGGATTGTACCGATGGG
>JAVXEO010000006.1:34695-52837 GCA_036658435.1 Acetivibrio sp. | reverse complement strand
ATCCAATTATTTTGCGGTCATAGAGATCCATTACAGATGCCAGATATGTCCAGCCCCCCCCCTTTTTATTGTGAAATTTTAGATTGACTGACTATAGGAATACCGATATAATAAAGTAAACTGCACGAGAACGGAAGAAAAACCAAAAAGTACAACATAAAAAAGAATTTCAGGAGGAAAAATCAATGAAAAAAAGAATGAAAGTGGCAATTCTATGCTTTTTGTTATTAGGGTTGGTTGGATGCAGTAAAAATTACGGGCTGGATCCTAAAAATCCACAGGAAATTGTAGTATGGCACTATTATAACGGAGCACAGGCAATTGCCTTTGAAGAGCTGGTTACGGAATTTAATCGTTCCGTTGGCGAGGAAGAAGGAATTATTGTAACTGCAAAAAGTCAGAGTACCATTGATGAGTTGATAAGTGCATTGGACGCCGCAGCCAATAAAAAAGTAGGTGCAGAGGAAATGCCGAATATATTCCAAAGCTATCTTGACACTGCAGTAGAACTGGATAAAATGAATATTCTTGCAGACTTGGACCCCTACGTAACAAAAGAGGAAAAAGAGCAATATATGGATTTTTACATAGAAGAAGGAACTTTTGGAAGCCAGAATCAATGGAAACTATTTCCCATTGCAAAAAGTACGGAAGTACTGGCACTAAATAAAACAGATTTTGATAAATTTGCTCAGGCGGAGAAGGTATCCACAGAGGAACTAAAGACTTGGGAAGGACTCACCAGAATAGCGGAGCAGTATTATAAATGGAGTGGCGGAAAAAGTTTCTTTGGTCGTGACGCATTTGCAAACTATATGATCATCGGAAGCAAACAATTGGGAAAAGAAATATTTACCATAAAAGATAATAAAGCAACGGTGCAGATGGATCCGAAAATCATGAAAAAATTATGGGATAACTTCTACATTCCTTATGTAAAAGGCTATTTTAAACATGTAGGGCGCTATCGTACCGATGATGTGAAAATAGGAGAAATAGTTGCACTTGCAGGCTCTACCTCAGGAATGCTTTATTTTCCAACAGAAGTGACGGTGGGAGATGAAAAACCATACCCCATTGACTGCCAGATACTGCCCTTACCAAACTTTGAAGGAACGGAAAAGTGTGCAGTGCAGCAGGGTGCCAATATGGCAGTGACAAAAAGCACAGAAAAAGAAGAATATGCAAGTGTACTTTTTTTGAAATGGTTCACACAAACAGAACGAAATATTAAATTTTCTGTGGAATCAGGCTATATGCCGGTAACAAAAGAAGCCAACGATCCCCAATATATGGACACCTTCCTAAAGGAAAAGAAGATTACCTTAGAGGGAATTAAACGAGACTCTATTTTTACTAGTATTGAACAGGCAAAATCCGAACAACTATTTACTACCAAGGGATTTGACAAAGGGTATGAGGCACGCCGTGTATTAAACACCTCCATGTTAGACGTGGCAATAAAGGATAGAAAAAATGTAGAAGATAAGATAGCAGCGGGTATGGCAGAAGAAGATGCCTGGAAAGAATATGTAACGGATCGTTATTTTATGGAATGGTTTCAGTCAGTGAAAGAAGAATTAGAGGACATCTGTCAATAAGCGGAGGACTAATGGGTGAAGCAGAAAAGAAAAAAAGAAAAAACGCTAAGGACTAGATTGCTTTTTGCAATCATGGCGGTTATTATTTTACAAACATTAGTGGTTACTACGGTTATTCAGATGGCAGGTACAAAAAGACAACTTGAACAGAGCGCAGAATCCATTTTTGAAAATGCAGTTAAGGTACAGGCAGATGATATAGAAGAACAAATGATAGCCTGGTCAAATATTAAAAATCTGGCAGATACGGTGACAGAACGAGTATCCGGGTTAGAGGAAAAATACCAGCTTCCCGGGAAAAAAATAATGGAAGATGCAGTTAACAGAAAAAATCTTTTGAGGCAGATGCCGGAGGATATATTAAAAAATCTTCGGCAAACCGGTGCAAATGGCAGTTTTATCATTCTTGATGACGGAATAGCAGATGGGGAATATGACATGCTTTATTTGAGAGACTTAAACCCACAGAACAATCCGGCAAATAACTACGATATTTTAGTGGAAACAGGAAATAGCAAGGATGTATTGGCACACAATTTTACAATGGATACCTTATGGAGTGCAAGACTTAAAATGAATACAGAAAACTCTTTTTATCAAAAGCCATTTGATGCGGGAAATATCTACCCGGAAGTAAACCAAATGGACTTAGGGTACTGGAGCCATCCTTTTCGTATTCGTAAAAACGATATGGAAATTATTACCTATACCGTTCCCCTTTTGGATTCAAACCATCATTCTTATGGAGTCATTGGAATAGGAATAAGTAAGGACTATTTTGAAAGCTTTCTTAAAGACAATGAAATCGCCATGGACCCCAATGGAAGCATGTGCTTGTCCATTACCCGAAATGGGGAAGAATTTGAACCTATCTTAATAGGGGGGAATTATTACAAGACAAAAATAGACTCCCGAAGGATTCATCTAAAAACACCAATATTAGATGCCAATAAGCTGGTAAAAGCAAAGTGGGAAGGCCAAAAAGAGAGCACCGTAGCAGAGGTAGAGACGATAAAACTCTATAATTCCAATACTCCTTTTGAAGGGGAACAGTGGACCATTGTGGGTATGGGAAGAGAATCGGTAGTGTATCAATCGGTAAAAAAACTTTTTTATGCGTTGGCAATTGCCCTGGCTGCAGCCTTGTTTATTAGTATAGTGGGAGCTGTGTTTATAACTTCTGATTTAGTACGGCCTATTAGACGCTTAATAAAAGGACTGCATACAACGTCACTGAGCCATTTTAATCTTCCTAAGACGTATATTCATGAAATAGATGAATTGGCAAAGGAAATAGAGCGTTTAAGTGTAAATGCGTTTAAGGCAGGTTCGAAGGTTGCAGATATTATTGAAATGTCCAATATTTCTCTGGGTGTATTTGAATATGAGCTAAAGAATTCGGATATATTCTGTACGAAGAAAGTGGAAGATATTATAGGAATTCCTATGCCTTCCTGGAATAAAAATTACGTTCACCGAGAGGAATTTGAAAAGGCAATCGAAGAATTTAATCAAAGAATAGGAATGGAACCTATAGAAGAGGATGTATATCCTTATAAGATGCAGGATGGAACCAAACGCTACATACGAATAAAGCAGATGGGTACCCCGGAAAGAAAACTCTGTCTTTTTGTGGATGTGAGTATTGAAATAAGGGAAAAAGAAAAAATAAAATACGACAGAGACTTTGATGTGCTCACCAAACTATATAATCGCAGGGCCTTTGCAAGAGAAGTAGCGGGTTTATTAGAAAAAGAAGAATGTCCGAATGGTGTAATTTCTATTTGGGATTTGGATAATCTGAAGTTTATCAATGACACCTATGGCCATGATATGGGTGATAAATACATTTGTCTCCTTGCAGATACGCTTTTAGAAAATAAGACAGAGCATTTGATGGTTGCCAGAATGTCGGGAGATGAGTTTATGGCATTTTCCTATAAGCAGCAGGCAGAAGAAAATTATGGGGTTTTGGAAAGTATCCATAAACAATTTCTTAAGAGACGTTTGCTTTTACCGGATGGAAATAGTATTTCAGTAAGTGTATCCGCGGGAATGGCATTATATGGAAAAGATGCCATTACTTATGACGAGTTAGTGAAGCATGCAGATTTTGCAATGTATGAAATAAAAAACAGTGAAAAGGGTGGAATTAAAAGATTCTCAAGGGATTCCTATCTTAAGGATTATATTCTGGTTCAGGGAGTAGGAGAGCTAAATCGAATCTTGCAGGAAGAGAGTGTACAATATGCATTTCAGCCAATCGTAGATGTGAGAGAGAAAAAGATAATAGCTTATGAAGCCTTAATAAGGCCAATCTCAGATTTGCTGAATGGACCCTATGAACTATTGCGGTTAGCAACCAAAGAGTCAAAGCTAAAGCAAATTGAAAGTATGACATGGTTTCTTGCTATGAAAACTTTTTTTGGTAAAAAAGACATTCCAAGGGATGTAAAATTATTTATAAACTCCCTTCCCAATCAGTGTTTAACAACAGAGGAATTTATAGAGTTGGAAGACTTGTATGGGGATAAGCTAAGCCGGGTAGTCATGGAAACAACAGAAGAATCCCAGATAAACAGGGAATGTGAAAATATAAAACGTCAATGGCGTAATAAATGGAATATCTTAAACGCCCTGGATGACTTTGGAGCAGGATACAGCAATACGGATATACTGGTAACCCGAGAGTTCCATTTTGTAAAGCTGGATATAAGCATGGTACGGGACATTCATTTATCCCAATCAAAGCAAAAGCTGGTTCTAAGTATTATTGAGTACTGCCACGAAAATAAAATTAAAGTAATTGCGGAAGGAATCGAAACCAAAGAGGAATTGGATGAGGTAGTGAAGCTGGGAACGGATTATATTCAGGGCTATTATTTAGCAAAACCAAGCTTTGAGTTGATTACAATAGCAGATATAAAAGCAGATATCTAGATTTTAGATATCTGCTTTTAAAAAATAGTACTATTATTTTTACCTTATTTTAGTAATCTTTACCAGTTGCAAAGATTGCTTTCATTTTAGAAAATTGTTAGATATAATAAATATGAGGTGAAAAAGCAATGAAGCGAGATTCGTCATTAACCATTCGAAACAAAATAATACGATTAAATATAACCTTACTTTTCGTTGCCGGCACTGTTTTGGCCTTGCTATTTTATTATGTTTTTTATAGTATAAGAAAAGAAAGTGCTTATCAGGAACTGGAAAATTCCATTTTTAATGTAAGTAAAGAAATAACCAATAATTTTGAATTTGTAAACAATACCCTATTTTCTTTTTCTAATACCGAATCCATTCAAAAATGGAAAAAAAAGGATATTGTAATTGACGCAGAGGATTATTACATGATTAACTCCATTAAACAGGAGATTACAGACAGCTTATTATTTAGCCCAACCTGGCAGTTAAAGTTGATTGATTCCATTTATTTAGTGCCGAAAGATCAGGTGGTATTGTTACAGTCCCGATATTTTGTAAAAAGTAAAAAGGAAGTGAAGCAAGTACAGAGAATCTATGACCGCTGTAAAGATAAAGAAGAAAAGACAATCTGTGTACCTCCGGCGTCCCAGAAAGGAACCATGTATTTAGTAAAAAAATTTCGAAACAATGCAATGGATGAATACTTATCTTTTATTGTGGCAATTAATCCAAATAACTTTTCTACGGAACTAAAAGAACTTCCAGAATATGTAAAAGGGAATATAATTGATGGAAGGGGAAGAATTTATTTTAGCAATGAAGAGTTCCAAAAAGAAAAAAGGCTTACGATACCAAAGGGAAAAAAGGAAAATAATCAAAATTTAAATGACAGTTTTGAAACCATAATTGATCATGAAAAGCGGCTCATTGTTTATAAAAATTTAGATAAATATGATTTTAATATGGTGGTATCTTTATCAGAGGATACTTTAGTAGGACCAATTAAAAAAGCTGTTTTTGTATATATGAAAATTTTTGCAGTGATTCTGGCGGTATTTATTACATTATCCATACTTTTTTCTTCTGTTCTTACTAAATTTGTGGTTGAAATGAGTCATTGCTTTCATGAAGTGAGCTATGGAAACTACAAGGTAAGAATGCCAAAATATAAGGAAAAGGATTTGAACCGTATTAGTACTTCCTTTAACCAAATGTCACAACAAATTGAAAAACTCATTAATACCGTATATAAAGAGAGACTTTTAGTTAAGGAAACAGAACTTAAAATGCTGCATGCACAGATGAATCCTCACTTTTTAATGAATACCATGACGGTAATTAGTACAACGGCGCTGCTAAACCAGGATATGGAAGTCTATAAAATGATTACTTCTCTGGGGGAACTATTGGATGCCAGTCTGTATATTACAACCAAGGGAGACTCCTACATTAAAATCGCAAAAGAACTTCAATATGTGGAATGCTACTTATATCTGCAGCAGCTTCGATTTCAGGATAAGCTATCCTATTCCATACAGGTATCTAAAAAAATTACAGACTACTATATTCCCAGATTGATTATAGAGCCTTTGGTAGAAAATGCAGTGGTTCACGGGGTAGAAGAGGGAATAAAGAATGTAAACGTAACGGTTTTGGTGGAAGAAGAAGGGGAACAACTTCTTATTACGGTAATGGATGATGGAAAAGGTTTTAACCCAGAGGAAATCCAGAAAACAAATAATGAGAAAGGGCACCATATTAGTATTAACAATATCAAACAAAGAATAGATGGTATTTTTGGAGCAGACTATGGACTTCGCTATTCCAGCCAGATCAATGTAGGAACAACGGTATACATAACGATTCCCATATGCAAAAGTCCGGTTACCGGTGAGGAGGCTGAAAAAATTGATTCAAGTATTAATTGTTGAAGATGAAACTATTTTAAGAAAAGGAATTACCACGCTGATACACTGGAAAGAACTGGGTTGTGAACTGATCGGGGATTGCGCCAATGGAAGACAGGCGATGGAATTTATGCAGAAACATACCGTAGATATTTTGATTACGGATATAAAAATGCCGGAAGTAGATGGGTTACAGCTTTGCGAATACACGAAGAAAACATATCCCCAGGTACAGATGATTCTTTTAACAGCCTTTGCCTCCTTTCCATGGGCGCAAAAAGCGATTGGTTTAGGAATCCGATACTATATTGTAAAAACAAATTTTTACAGTGAACTGCCAATTGCCATTAAGGAAACGGTGGATGTTATCTTTGAAAATAGAAAAAAGCCATTACCACCAGAGGATGAATCCTTTAAGCGCCTGATTTTTACCGACATTATTGAACAATCTATTTATGAAAAAAGTCAGATTGCACATTGGTTTTCCTATTTTCATCTTCCTATGGAAAACTATTACATAACCATATTAGAGGTTACCTTTCCGAAACAACAGGAAGAGAATAGGGAAGAAAAACAGCAATATCTTCTGTCTTTTAAAAACTTTTTTGGATTGGCATTTCAGAAATTTCAGTATTTTTTTGTGGAACTGAAAGACAATTTTTTTATGATTCTCATTAACTTTCAAGAGGGGCGGGAAACAGAAAACCTCCAGTCCCTGCTTCTTGTGTGTAATGAAATTCTCTCCACTGTAAAAAACTTTATGCCATTTTATCTTAATATTGCAGTAAGCGCCCAACAGACATCGGCGGATAACTTTCTGAATGCCTACCAGGAAACTATAAATCGGTTGGGATGTGAGAAAGAAAAAAATACACTTTCCTTAGTAAAAAAAATGGAAAAACAAGGAGAACCCTCCACATTACCCAGTTCAGGGGAGGTCGTTGGCTGTCTGTTAAAGCATTTAAAGGGAGAAAACCAAGAAAGTATAGAATCCTACCTTTCAAAAACTTTATTTGAGTATCAGCAGTATTTGCAGGATCTGGACAAAACAAAGGTAGAGATCCTCCAGGTTTTGTTTTCTTTCTTTCGGGAACTGACAGACAGTGATATTAATATGGATCTTGTGTTTGAAATAGAACATGAAATTTATAGGCGGATTATGCTTTCAAAATCCTTAAATGGCATGGAGGAAAGTCTAAATTCTATGCTTGAAAAAATCAGTGGAAGCTCCCTTTCTTTTTATGAAGATACCAACTATCTGGTAAGAATGACAAACCAGATTATAGAAGAAAAATACCGGGACCTGTTAAAACTGGATGATATTGCGGGACAATTGCATGTAAACAGCAGTTATCTAAGCAGACTATATAAAAAAGAAACAGGAAGTAATCTTATTACGGCGTTAAATGGTTATCGAATTAAGATGGCGTGCAATTTTTTGAAAAATAAGAACTTTCGTATTTCAGAGGTGGGGCAGATGGTGGGAATTGAAGACCCCGCTTATTTTACCAGTGTGTTTACCAAGTATAAGGGAATTAGCCCACAGAAATTTCGAGATAGTAAAAATATAGAATAAAGAAGTAAATAGGGGTATGATATTTGATAGAAAAGTAAAAATAATAATAAAAATGCTTAAAAAAAACAAAAAAAGACAAAAAAAGACCCATTCTCCTCAAAAAAATAAGAGAAAAGGTCTTTTTTTTGAATTATCAAAAGAACATTTTTCTTGTATAGTTAGGACAGTTACTACAGTTAACAATTTTAAGGAGGAAATAAAAATGAAAAAAAGAACAAGAGTAGGTATGATTGCATTATTATCGGCAGCCCTTATGTTTTCAATGACAGGTTGTGGAGAAAAGAAAGAAACCGGGAACACAGAAACAAAAACAGAAGGAACATCCAGTGCAGAAGGAGAAGATAAACCGGCGGAGGTTATTCAGATTACATATCCTACCTACCGTGTAGGAACCCATCTTTCCGCAGAATCAGAAAAAAAATTAGTCGAAGATTTTAATAAGAAATTCGAAGGCGTATATGAGGTAGTAATCGAAGAGCTTCCTAGTGATGAAGCATATATTGATAAGATGAAAGTACTGGCAGCCAGCAATGAACTTCCTGACGTAGTGGAAGGAAAACAAGGAGTAAGAGAACTGGCTATTGCAAACGGACAAGCCGTTGACCTTGCAGCCTTTGTAAACGAAGATGCTGCTTATAAAGAAGCAATTGGGGAAGACGCCATCGCAGCAAATACAGTGGATGGAAAACTCTACTCCATTGCTAACGGAAACCAGATTATTGGATACTTCTATAATGAAAGAATGTTTAATGAAGCAGGCATTACACCGGCTAAAACCTGGGAAGAATTTAACAGCAACTGCGACAAATTATTAGCAGCCGGATACACTCCGATTTCCATGATGACCGGTGAAAATTGCTGGACAACCAATCTGTTATTAGGAGCTATGATCGGATCTTCTAATGAAGCCGGAAACACATTTATGACTACAAAATATCCAACCACTTACCAAACACCGGAAGTGATTTCTGCTTTAACGAATATACAGACTATTTTACAGAAATACACAACAAAGGATGCAGTAGGAGCAGACTACAATGTGGCAGCTAACCATTTTCTGAGTGGAGAAACGGCTATGATTTGTAATGGACCATGGATGGCAGGAGATTTTTCAGATACAGAAAAAGCAATTGAAGGTTTAGGTACTGAAATTAAATCCGCTATGTATCCAAACAATGGAGCTTATGCAAACTTTGAAGTTGGATACTTAAACTGTGCTAAAGATGAAGCACATCAGAAAGCAGCTTGGGAATTTATTAAATTTAAAACGGATGTTGAAGGACAGACCATTATGCTTGAAATGACAGATACGGTTCCACTTACTTCAAAAGTTGTTATCTCCGAAGAATATAAAGCAGCAAATCCATTGGTTTCTACAATTATCGAAACCGGAAATGCAGCAGACTTTAAGTTCTGTACACTAGACAATATGTCCTATCCAAGTGTAATTGAAGAAATGGGAAATGCATATCCTAGTTTAGCTGCCGGCGATATTACACCGGAAGAGATGGTAGTTTTAATGGATGAGGCAGCTGCCAAAAATAAGTAACAGAAAACAAGGAACAGTTGCATATAAGGAGTAAAAAAAATGAAGGTAAAAAAAAGATGGCTTGTTTTCTTTCTACTGCCGGCGACGTTATTGTTTGTCGTGGTATTTGGTGCATCCTTAGTGATTCTGTTTGGATCTTCCGTTACAGAATGGACCATAGGAAAGCCAATTAGCTTTGTGGGGTTAAAAAACTATTGGTATCTCCTGACCGGAGACCGAGCCTTTAGAAAAGCCCTGATGAATACCGTGATATGGATATTACTTCAATCCACGGTGCATGTTGCAATTGGTACCACAGTCGCACTAATTTTGTCCAGAAAAAAATTCTACTGGAAATTTGTACGAACGGTGTATATGATTCCCAATATTATTTCTTCTGCAGCATTGGGTATGATGTTTTTGATTTTATTTAATGCACAATTTGGCTTTGTAAACAAAGCGATTCAATGGATCACCAACAATCCGGATTTTGTGAAAAACTGGTTTTTTGAAAAAAACACGGCATTCTTTGTAGTTTCCTTAATCTGGATCCCTTATGCAGCTACCATTACCATTTTGATCATGGCAGAAATTGCAGCAATCGATGAAGGGCTGCTGGAAGCGGCCAGAGTCGATGGTGCAACGGAACTTCAGATTAATCTAAGAATTATTCTGCCTCTTCTTAGAAATATTATTGGAACCTGCGTTATCTTAGGAGGAACCAGTATGTTGCAGAAACTGGATGTACTGATGATAACCACTGGAGGAGGGCCATTAAATGCAACCCTGAATCTTCCTATGTTTATTTACAAAACAGCGTTAACAGAAAACAATTTTGGGTTAGCGAATACGGCAGGTGTTTTTTTAATAGGAATTGGTCTGATTTTAGTTTTAGGAGTGAATAAACTCTTTAAGCTGGGACGTTCAGATGTTTAAGGAGGCTTATCATGGCAAGAAAAGAACATAGATTTATTCATATGTTATTGGCACTTTTAAGAGGTGCTTTTATCATTATCATTTTAATATTATGCCTATTTCCTATTTTGTGGGTACTAATGTCCTCCCTCAAAACAAACACGGACATTATATCCGGGACGATTGGTTTTCCAAGTGGTTTTAAATTCTCCAATTATGCAAAAGCATTTGAAATTGCACCAATCGGGCAGTTTTATGTAAATAGTTTGATTACAGCAATCGGAGGAACGCTGCTTAACCTGTTTGTTATGGGGTTGGCAGCCTACGCCGTAGCACGATTTGAGTTTCGTGGAAAAAACTTTTTCAAACTTTTATTATCGTCGGTTTTGTTTATTCCCTGTGCGGCTCTTTTATATCCGCTATATGTAACACTTAGCCGGTTGGGACTTAAGGATACTTACGCAGGATTATTTCTGGTATATTCGGGACTGGGGATGGCAACTACCTTCTACATTATAATGAGTTACACGCTGACGATTCCAAAGGAATTAGAAGAAGCCGCCTATATTGACGGAGCCGGTGTATTGAAAACCTATTTTAAAATTATTTTTCCGGTTACGAAACCCTGCTTTGCTTCCGCAGCGGTTCTGGAATTTTTACTTTGTTGGAATGAATTCCAGTTCGCATTAACCCTCACTACAGGAAACAAAGTAAGGACACTGCCTATTGCACTGTATTACTTTACCAGCCAGTTTTCCAGTGACTATGGAGCCATGATGGCAGCCACAGTACTGGTTGCACTGCCAAGTATTATCTTCTATATACTGTTGCAAAAGCAAGTGGTATCCGGTTTGGTGAGTGGGTCGGTAAAGGGATAGAAAAGGAGAAAACATGGACTCTTATTTATTGGAAGAAAACGAATTTTCTATGGAAAACAATAAAACCTATGAAGGCATGTTTACACAGGGAAATGGCTATTTATCCATACGGGCTTCATTTGAAGAAGGGCTTTTATCGGCACCTCAAAATGAAGAATATATTCGGAATATGAGCAGCGTCACCACGGAGCAGCAGAGACACCCGATTTCCAAGCAGGGAGTATTTATTCCACTGATTATGGGAAAAAATCCTTATTTGAATGAAGTTATAATCAATCTGCCCTATCTTCCTGCCATTCAGATTACAGTAAATGGAACGCCGGTGGATATGGAAAAAGCAGAAATTCAAAATTACAAGCGGACATTGGATATGAAAACAGGTATTTTGAGAAGAAGCTTTGTATTTTCCTGTAAAGAAACACAAATAGGGTTCCAATTTGAACGTTTTATCAGCCAGAAACAAAAGCATCTGCTCGTACAAAAGGTAGAAGCTTCAGTAGAAAAAGGAAGAGGCTGCATAGAAGTCAGAGTAGGAATGGATGGAGACGTAACAACCAATGGTTACCGCCATTTTAAAGAGATAAGGACAAATGCTAAGAAAGAAGAGGCACAAGCTGGTTTAAGCCTTTGGACGGATTTGGGGTATGAAGTATGTGCCCATATGGCAGTGGAAAGCAGTCACCTTATGTCCTGGGAAAAGGAAGAAAAAGAAAGATCGGTTTACCTTTGTGGAAATTGTTCTTTAAAAGAAGGAGAAACGCTGGAAATTGTAAAAAAGACGGTAATCACTACAAGCCGAGACTTAGAAAAAGAGGATGCCAAAAAAAGATGCCGGAATCTGTTGGATGCTGCTATTTCAATGGACTATGACAGTTTGCGTACAGAACAGGAAATAGAATGGCAGAAAAAATGGGAGGAAAGTGATGTTTTCATTCAAGGAAATGAAGCCCTGGAAAAAGGACTGCACTTTTCCATCTATCATCTGCTAAGAAGCAATATGGAAGAGGACTGCCGTGTACAGATTTGTGCAAAAGGATTTGCCGGAGAAGCCTACTATGGAAGGTTTTTCTGGGACAGCGAAATCTTCTTGCTCCCATTTTTTATTTATACAAATCCAAAAGCAGCAAAAAACATGATAATGTACCGTTACCATACCCTGGACGGTGCAAGAAAAAATGCAGCCGCTTATCACTGCAAGGGAGCCAGATATCCGTGGCAGTCCGGAATAGACGGAACGGAACAATGTTCTCTGTGGGAATATGCAGATAATGAGGTTCATATTACAGCAGATGTTGCCTATGGGGTTATGCATTACTATAAGGCAACGGAAGATAAGGAGTTTATGCTGGAGGCCGGATTGGAGATCTTAATTGAAACGGCGAGATTCTGGCTTTGCCGTGTAGATTGGGACACCCAGGGAATTCCCCATCTTCTTAATGTAATGGGACCCGATGAATATTCTCCTATGACAAAGGACAATGCATACACCAATTGTCTGGTAAAAGAAAATTTATTCTTTGCGGTTCAGATGTTGGCGGCATTGTGGAAAACAGAAGGAGAAGCGGTCAACCAAATAGTGGAACGACTTTCTTTTACGGAAAAAGAAAGAGAAGAAATGTTGGAGACTGCCAATAAGCTCCCCCTTCCCTATGATGAAAAAAGACGGCTGTTCCTTCAAAGTGAAGATTTTGAAGAATATGCAAAAATAGATCTGGATTCTTTGTGGAAGGACAAGACAAAAGCCTTTGGACATTTTGTAACACAGGAAAAAATTTACCGTTCCCGCTGCATAAAGCAAGCGGATGTATTGGAAATGATGGCATTATTCCCCAACAAGTTTACAAGGGAAGAAGTAGAAAATGCTTATAATTATTATCTTCCTTATACAACCCATGACTCTTCCCTTTCTCCGGCACTGCATCTTCTGACGGCCCACCGTCTGGGTAAGGAGCAGGATGAGGAAAAGTTCTTAAACCAGGTGCTTGAGGTGGACTTATGTGTTGAAAAAAAAGGTTGTGAAGATGGGATTCATATTGCAAACTGTGGATGTTTATGGCAGGCAGTAATCTATGGATTTGCAGGACTTTCTTCCGGAGTAAATCAAGAGGAGCTGAAATTAAACCCGATGCTTCCTCTAAATATTTCCAAATTGCAGTTTTCTATTTTTTGGAAAGGTGAAAAAAAGAAAATTACAATCAGACAAAAAGATGGAATTACTACTACAGAGATTACGAAAGGAACAACATATGAAGACAAAAAATAGAATTTTAAGTGTTATACTTAGTCTGGCTTTGGCAATACCGGCAGTGCCATCCGGCTTTACCGGAAAAACAGCGGAAGCCTCCACGGTGAACCCCATTGCGGTTACCGTTGAAAATGCAGGAGGAAATCTCAATTTAACCCAAGTGGGAGATCTGGACTGGATGCATATTACATCGGAAAAAATAAACCGAAAAGCAACAGCCGGAGTTGCAGTTCATAAAATTGGATTTGAACTCTTAAAAAAAGACGAACCCATGAGTACGTTAAAAGACAGTCCCATTACCTATGAATGGAGCGATGGAACTCCTACAGCAAGTGGTACTGCAATAAAAACAGGCGGCGTTGTTGTGTATAAAGGAGCGACGGAAGCAGGAGTAATTAAAGAAGAGGTGGGTTACCGTATTCAGATACCGGCAGAAAGCTATCCACAGACCCTTACCTTTGCGTCCGGTGTATGGAATGCCGATGCAGAAATTGCTGTTTATGTAAATGGAAAACCGGAAAGTGTATATTCCAACAAGGAATTAACAGCCGGAGGTTCTGTCGTTAACAAGAAATATACCATTAATATTCGCAGTGGAAATGCGGTGGAAGTGAAATGCAGACTAAAACTGAAACGACATAAATCTGGAAATGTAAACATTACCGGAATCACTTTGGGACGTATGGGAATACCGGAAGCAGTCAAAGTAGATGTGAAGACGGCAAACGGCAGTATGGATTTGACCCAGATGGGCAATATTGACTGGCTGCATATTACAGCTACGAAAAATAACGATTCGGTATTTACAAGGAAAGATATTATATCCTCTCAGATTCAATTTGAAATGTTCAAAGACAATGATAAAATTTCAAGACAAACAGACTCCAAAGTATCCTTTAACTGGAGTGATGGAGTTCCTACAGCAAGTGGCGAAGCCATAAGACTTGGTGGTGTTATGAACTACAAAGCAGGAAGCTTCCAGGGTGCAATTCCGGAAAGTGACAGAGCTGGATACAAAATCTCCGTGGATGCCCATAACAGTGCCAGAAAGCTGACCTTTGTTTCCGGTGTGTGGCAGGCAAAGGGCGACATCTCCATTTATTTAAACGGGGATAAAAAAGCGGTTTATTCCGTACCCTTAGAAGCGGGTAAAGATGCGGTTGCCAATATTTATACAATCAGCCTAAGCGCCGGTGACAGTGCAGTCGTAGAATTTGACCTAAAGAGCAAATCACATAAACATGGAAACATTTGTATTGGTGCAATTACGTTGGGAACGGACAGTGAAGGATTTAATTTCAAAATTAAGCTGGAACAATTGTTAAAAGAAGCCCAGATTTATGACCTGGAAGGAATTCTACCTTATTTTTCCAACCAGTTAAAAGCAGAAATGGAAAATGCACAAAAGGTTCT
The DNA here is from genome assembly GCA_036658435.1 of Acetivibrio sp. Taxonomy (GTDB): domain Bacteria; phylum Bacillota; class Clostridia; order Lachnospirales; family Lachnospiraceae; genus DIGJ01. The sequence continues at coordinate 37,846 of JAVXEO010000006.1, read as the reverse complement.
GGCATTGCCAACCCAGGGAAATGAAGTTTATTTTGAAGCATACCAGTATCTTAAAGCAGCGTATGATGCTGTTTTATCCAATGCACAGGATAGAAACTATTCTTATGTTACCAATCCGGAGCTTGTCTCTTCCTTTGGATGGGAAGGGGATAAGGATGCTCCAATATCCTATATTGATGGCAGCTATCATCTTCGTGACCGAGAAGGAAGAATGATTAATTTCGGCGTATGGGAAATTCCGGGAAAGATCGCCTGGTATAACAAAGAAGGATATCTTCCTTGCTTTGTAAGTGAATTTGAAAAAAATCAATTGAAGCACTCCATAGAAAACTTTGCTGATATGGTAGAGGTAGAGGGCAAAAAATTTGAAATTGCTTATTCTCGTATGACCACAACCAATACCTCAAAAACGGTTATGAACCTTCCAAAGGTGTCAGCAGGGCTAATTCCTTTAAATGAAGCGGCGGCCGTTCAAAAGGAAGTTGCTCCGGGTGAAACCGTAATTAGAGAGTATGCAATTGGTGCCGATCGTTTTGGCGGTACCTATGCCTATCCCACAGACGAAAAAATTAAAGCACTGGGTTCTTGGGATACGCACTATGAGCACATGAAACAGTACTGGAATACAAGACTCAACGGGGTCATTGACATTAAAGCACTTCCAACCGGATATGAAGAATTAATCAATGCCTATAAGGCAGGTTATATTTACACTCTGCTTATAGCCGATGATTATAAACTGCATGTTGGAGAAAATGGCTACGACAGAGTATTCGATCATGATGCCATGGGTATTATTGCTACCCTGGTAACCATGGGTGATTTTAGAAATTTTGATGCCTATGCCAACCATGCTATGGATAACATTCAGTATCCGGATGCTTTCTGGAAATACAGCTGGCCTTATGCAGTTTATTTAGTAAAAACAGGAGAAACGGATTACATTGCAGGAAAATTTGACAAAATAAAAGATGCAACCCACCGCATTGAAACCGAGAGAGTAAAATTTGGAACGGTGAAAGATGTAGATGGAAACGATGCGCGTATTATGAAGCAAACCAAAGCAGTTGACAGTCTGGGATATTGGCTGATTGACAACTGGTCCGGATTAACCGGTTTGACAACCTACCGCTATATCTGTGATACCCTTTATGAAAAGACAAAAACAGAAAGCTACAAAACAGAATCACAGTGGGCGTTATCGGAATATGATAGTTTATTAAAATCTACAGAAGCGGTATTAAAAAGTACGATGAAAGAGTATAGCTTTGATTATCTTCCAATGGCAATGGATGTACCCAATGAGCTCAGTGTAAGAAAAGATCCCCGAGATGCAAACTGGGCAGCACACTTCCTCTTTGGCCGCTGGTCATGGGATGGTTATCTCTTTGGCGCAGACCAAAATAGTTTTATGCTGGATATGATAGATCAAACCTATACCTATGGAATTGAACGCAGAAAGAAGGAAGGCGTAAGCGATTCTATGTATAATTTCGGTGGATATCCTCATGGATACTATTGCAGTGCTTACAATGCAGGATACGGAAGTGCCGGACTTAAAGGAGAACAATACCGTGATATGGGTATTGAAGCTTATAAGTTTATGATTGAAAATGCAATGAGTGGACCGTTTGGATGGTGGGAAGGCGTTGATTATCAGGATGCCAATTCTCCTTGGGATAGAACTCATGCAAAAGGCGGTGGTGGCTCCTGTCAGCATATGTGGGGACAATCCACAGCTACAAAAGTTTTAATTGACGCACTGATTACAGAAAAAGCAGATGGAAATATTATCGTTGGAAGAGGAATTCCAAAATCCTGGATTACTGAAGGTGAGAAAGTTGAATTTTCTAATTATCCCATTGAAAATAAAAAACGAATGGGATATCAGTTAACAACAAAAGGAAAGAATGTTGTATTGGAACTTTCAGGAGATGCACCAACAAAAGCAATCAGCTTTGAATTAATGTCCTTTGTTAATAATATAGCATCCGCAGAAGGCCTATCTTTTGATAATGCCAAGGGTAGCGTAAACATTCCGGCCGGAACTAAAAAAGTAACGGTTACCTTAAAAGAAGCTCCTAAAAAATATACAGTAAGTTTTGATACAAAGGGTGGCAGCAGCGTTCCGGAACAAATGGTAGCTGCAGGTGAGAAAGTGCAAAAACCTAGCGATCCTACAAAGAATGGATATGAGTTTATTGGCTGGTATCAGGGAAATACAAAATATGACTTTGATGCACCGGTAAAAGAAGCGCTTACGTTAACAGCAAAATGGGAAGAAGTAGTTATTCCAACACCAGATTATCCTAATAATGGTGGAAATACCATGAAAGAGGAAACTGTCTTAGAAGACCTAAAGGATAAAGTGGCAGAAGAACTCAAAAAAGAAGAAGGTAAGCGAAGCGAAATAAAAATTGACTTAAAGGGAAAAACAGAACTTCCAAAGAGCGTACTAGAAGAAATAAAAGGAAAAGATATTGTAATTTCCATCCAGCTAGGGGAAGGCATGAAGTGGATTTTAAATGGAAAAGATATGATAGGCAAAGATCTCAAAACAATTGATCTTTCTGTAAAGGAAGATTCCGGAAATATTCCAAAAGAAGAGATGGAACAACTTCTTGGAAAGAATTCGGGAACCCAGATATCCATGGAAAACAAAGAAAACTTCGGATTTAAAGCAACACTGGAACTTAGTATGGACAAAGAAAATGGAAAAGCAATCGCCAATGTATATTCCTATAATAAAAAGACAAAAGAATTTACCCTTCAGACAACCGGAAAGGTAGATGAAAACGGAAAAGTAAAGCTTACCTTTACCCGCACCTCCGATTACGTGATCATGTTGGCTGACAAAGTTGCAATTACCGAAGACATTCTGGAAAAAAGCAAAAACAATGTAAGCAAAAAAACATTATATACCCAAAAGGATAAAGGAAATACCAAGAGAATTAAGGTGACATTACCAAGGGTAGTGAGAGAAGCAATTAGTAATGAACTTTTATCCAAAGAAAAAATTACCTATACCAGTAGCAATAAAAAAATAGCGGTTGTATCCTCAAAAGGAAATGTTAGAGCCGTGAAACCAGGAAAAGTCACAATCTATGCACATATTAAAATAGATGGTGTGAAGACAGTTTTAAAAACTAAG
>JAVXEO010000006.1:0-34595 GCA_036658435.1 Acetivibrio sp. | reverse complement strand
ACATTATAACTTACGGTAAACTAAAATAGAACAAAAAACACCTAGAATACTGGCAATGGATATCTTTATAGTAAGCCCAAAGGTTAGAACCATAATTCCCAAATCTAGTTTAATGGGTTTATCCAGTCCAAAAGTCTGCCCATAATCCAACCAGGAGAGAACAGAAATATTACGGGAAAGATAGCCTACAAATCCGCCAAGAACGATTCCGCATAGAAGGAGCAAAAATAAGGCTCCGTTGTTTTTATTTACTTTTTGCATAGTAACTCCTATCAAATTAATTATTTGTAAACGTAATGGTTGAAGAGGTATTTCCTTGAGAAACAGTTTTGTGCACAATACAAATATCGTTTTTAGAGGCTCGCTTTACTTGATAAAGAGCAGCATCCGCAGCAAATAAAAAATCCCATAGCTTGTTGCCTTCCGCTGGAATTGAATTTCGTATCCCCTGGGAAATGGTAAGGTAAGGAAATACAGTAGAGTTCTTGTGCTCTATTTTCAGTGCAAGTACATCTTCTTTTAACTTTTCCGCAATTTTAAGGACTTCCTCATCGGTTTTATTTTCATATATAATAAGAAATTCATCCCCCCCATAGCGGGCGCAAAAAATATCTTCACATATAATTTCTTTTAAAAGACCGGCAATCAGGCAAAGGCACTGATCTCCTTTTTGATGACCATACGTGTCGTTATACTGTTTAAAACAGTCAATATCGAAAATCTCAACAGCCAGAGAGTATGGATGGAGATACGCCCGGTCAAAGGCCAAATCCGAATATTCATTTAGGCAGTAACGGTTTGGCAGTCCGGTTAGGGAGTCATGTTCGGAACGATCCTGCAAAATACGGTTTTCCTGTTCCATAGCCAGCTGTCTGGAATGAATCTCCTGCAAGGAAAAACGAAGATTGAGGGTGGTTAAGGTAAGAGCTAATTCATCTTTTTCTAATTGCTGGGAAAGACTAAAGTATCGTTCACAGGTGTAGAGATAATTTCGCTGGTCATCCATAGCCCGGTAATAACAAAGCTTCAACTTAAGTACTCGTAATTGAAGATTTGAAATATCAGAATAACTGGGGATGGAAGCTAAACGGGTTATAGTTTTAAAAAGTTCCTGGTGCTTTTTAAGAAAAATAAGATGATCACAAAAATCAAATACATCATAGTAAATATCCAAAATAGAGGAGGTTCCAAGAATTTCCTCAAGAATCTCGTCGATAAGGGAATCCTGTTCCTCTATGAAACCGGAGGCAGTAAGAAGTTTTACGTAAAGAACGTCAAAAGAAATACGGCAGTATTTTTCTTCCGGACTGTCTCTTTTGTTATTTTTTTTAAAAGTCTGTGCATACTTATAAGCACGTTCTACATTGCCAAGATAGTAATAACAACTTCCCAAAGCAATCTGTGCTAAACCAGTATTAGCTCTGGAAAAAAAGTCTCCACTACAACGGTTAAAGTAGTTTAACCCCATACGTAAATATTTTGTAGCCGTTCGATAGTCCTTTAAGGAAATATAAAGATGTCCTATATTGGTATAAACAAGGCCGGACTCATAAATAAGGTTTGATTCTTCACAAAACTTAAGAGCACAAAAATAGTTATCCAGGGCAGAAATAGCATTTCCATGGCTATCAGCACAAATGGCCAGAAGATTATAAGAACGAGCCAGTAAATCAGGAAGGTTGGCTTTTTGCTGATAGGAAAGACCTTTTACTAGATTCTGCATGAATAATTTGTAATTATTTAATGAAAACTGGGTATCTGCCATATAATAATAGGCATAAGAGCAAAGATAGATATCTTTTTTCTCCTTTGCATAGGCAACTAGTTTCTTACAACCCCGAAGTGCATTTTTAAAATCATGGGTACGGTTATCATTAATGGTGTAAATTAATTCTTGAATTTCACTGGGATAAATACTGAAATCCATAAGCTTCTCCTTTTGTACAGCATGTATTGCAAATTATAAAATGTTATGATTGTATTGTAAAGTATATTGCAAAGAAAAGCTAGTGCTTTTTTCCTTTACAGAAGAGGAAAAGTTGTATATAATAAAGGGGTTTGTATAGCATTTGAATAGATAGTGGAGGAAATCACATTGGATGATTTAAATACAGAAATAAAGAAAAGAAGGACGTTTGCAATTATTTCCCATCCGGATGCAGGTAAAACAACGCTGACGGAAAAGTTTCTCTTATATGGTGGAGCCATTAATCTTGCCGGTTCTGTAAAAGGAAGAAAGACTGCGAAACATGCGGTTTCAGACTGGATGGAGATAGAAAAAGAAAGAGGAATTTCAGTTACCTCTTCCGTTATGCAGTTTAACTATGATGGGTATTGTATTAATATTTTAGATACACCGGGACATCAGGATTTTTCAGAAGACACCTACCGTACTTTAATGGCAGCGGATTCTGCAGTTATGGTAATCGATGGCTCAAAGGGAGTAGAGGCACAGACAATTAAACTATTTAAAGTTTGTGTTATGCGTGGCATACCTATTTTTACCTTTGTAAATAAAATGGACCGGGAGGCAAATGATCCATTTCAGCTGATTGATGAAATTGAAACCGTTCTTGGCATTCGAACTTGTCCCGTTAACTGGCCAATTGGTTCAGGAAAGAATTTCAAAGGAGTATACGACCGGCAAACCAAACATATCTCCCGTTTTATAGCGGCAAATAATGGACAAAAAGAAGTGGAAACAGTGGAAGTTTCTTTGGGAGATGAAAGAGTCGATGAATTAATAGGAAAAGTAAACCATGATATTTTAATGGAAGAAATTGAACTTTTAGACGGAGCCAGTGATGCATTTGATTTAGAACGGGTGAGTGCAGGAAAGCTTTCACCGGTATTTTTTGGATCGGCCCTAACAAACTTTGGAGTAGAAACTTTTTTGAAACATTTTTTAAAGATGACAAGCTCTCCTCTTCCAAGAAATTCCAATGAAGGAATGATTGATCCATTTAACGAAGACTTCTCTGCTTTTGTTTTTAAGATTCAGGCAAATATGAATAAGGCACATAGAGACCGCGTTGCTTTTATGCGAATCTGTTCCGGAAAGTTTGATGCCGGAATGGAAGTATACCATATGCAGGGCGAAAAAAAGCTTCGTCTTACCCAGCCACAGCAGATGATGGCGCAAGAGAGAAAACACGTTGTAGAAGCCTTTGCAGGGGATATTATTGGAGTGTTTGATCCGGGAATTTTCACAATTGGGGATACCCTTTGCAGCGGAAAACAAAAATTTAAGTATGAAGGAATTCCAACGTTTGCACCAGAGCATTTTGCAAAAGTCCGCCAGATGGATACCATGAAGAGAAAACAGTTTATTAAAGGAATTGAACAGATTGCACAAGAAGGAGCCATTCAGATTTTCCAGGAATTCAATACCGGCATGGAAGAAATTATAGTAGGTGTAGTAGGCGTACTTCAATTTGAAGTGCTTCAGTACCGTCTGGAATTTGAATATGGAGTAGAGATTCGCCTAGAGCAGCTTCCATACGAATATATACGCTGGATTGAGAATAAAGAAGTGAATATCAGTCAACTGAGCGTGACCTCGGATACAAAAAGGATAAAGGATTTAAAGGGAAATCCCTTGCTTATTTTTACTCATCCATGGAGTATAAAAACGGTATTGGAACGAAATAAAGGACTTGAATTAAGTGAATTCGGAAGAAATTAGTGGCAATTTGTCTGACAATATGCTATACTTTCCTTAAGCATTAGAAGATTCTTAAATAAGGAGGCATTCATATGAATAAAGTGATTACAATTAGTAGACAGTATGGAAGCGGCGGAAGAGAAATCGGGGCAAAGCTGGCAGAGGAATTAAAGATTCCTTTTTATGACAATGAATTGATTACGCGTGCCGCAAAAGAAAGCGGATTTGCAGAAGCGGCCTTTGAAAGAGCAGAGGAAAAAGCAACGAATAGTTTACTCTATTCTATAGCCATGGGAATGAATGCGTATGGCAATCAGGATTTTGGATTTTCCAGTTTGTCACTGGATGATAAGATATTCCTGGCACAGTCTAATATCATTCGTAAGGTTGCAGAAGAGGGCCCTTGCGTTATCGTTGGAAGATGTGCAGACTATATTTTGAAAAACCAGGAGAATGCCATTCATATTTTTGTTTTTGCAGGGCTTGATTTTAGAATTAAGAGAGCAACCGAGCTTTATGGAATTACAAAAGAAAAAGCAGCGGAAGAAGTCATGAAATTTGATAAAAGACGTGCGAACTATTATAATTACCACACCAGTGAAAAATGGGCAACCTTATTTAACTATGATTTATCTGTAAGAACGGATTTTGGAGGAATTGATCACGCAACTAGAATTATTAAGGAATTCTTAACCGTAGAAGAATAGAGAACGTGGCAGTTTTTATAAACAGCCAGGGAGAAAAAGACCGATCCTATAAGCAGGGGATGGGTCTTTTTCTGTAGGGGAACAGTGAAAAAAATGGACTTTAAATTTTGAAAAACATCTTGTATAATAAAAGACAGGTATAGAACCAGAAAGATTTTGAAAAGAGGTATAGGAATGAGTAAAATAAGAACAAGATTTGCACCGAGTCCAACAGGAAAAATGCATGTTGGTAATTTAAGAACCGCACTGTATGCGTATTTAGTATCCAAACATGAAGGAGGAGACTTCCTTCTTCGTATAGAAGATACGGATCAGGAACGATTTATGGAAGGTGCCATTGATATTATATACCGCACCATGGAAAAGACAGGGCTGATTCATGATGAAGGTCCGGATAAGGACGGAGGGGTGGGCCCTTATGTGCAGAGTGAACGCCAGGCACAGGGACTTTACCTAAAGTATGCAAAACAATTAATTGAAAAAGGGGAGGCGTATTATTGCTTCTGCACAAAAGAGAGACTGGAAGGACTGAAGGCTTCGGTCACCGATGAAAATGGAAAAGAAATAGCAAAATATGATAAACACTGCTTAAACCTTTCCAAAGAGGAAGTGGAGAAAAATCTTCAGGCAGGGATTCCCTACGTGATTCGTCAAAATAATCCCACCCAGGGCTCCACTACTTTTTCAGATGTTATTTTTGGGGATATTACGGTAGAAAATGGAGAACTGGATGATATGATTTTAATCAAATCCGATGGATATCCAACCTATAATTTTGCCAATGTAGTGGATGATCATTTAATGAAGATTACACATGTAGTCCGGGGAAATGAATATTTATCTTCCTCACCAAAGTACAATCGTTTATATGAAGCATTTGGATGGGAAGTGCCGGTTTATATTCACTGCCCCATTATTACCAACGAAGAGCATCAAAAATTAAGCAAGAGAAGTGGACATTCTTCTTATGAAGATCTACTGGAGCAAGGATTTCTAACGGAGGCAGTTGTGAATTTTGTTGCTTTGTTAGGCTGGAGTCCCGCAGAAGATCGGGAGATTTTTTCTTTAGAAGAATTGGTGAAGGTTTTTGACTATCATAGAATCAACAAATCCCCTGCCGTATTTGATATGGTTAAGTTAAAGTGGATGAATGGTGAATATATGAAAGCCATGGATTTTGACAAATTTTATAATATGGCAGAACCTTATATAAAGGAAGTTATTAGAAAAGACTATGATCTTAAAAAGATTGCAGAAATGATAAAGACAAGAATAGAAGTATTCCCGGAAATTAAAGAACATATTGATTTTTTTGAAGAAGTGCCGGAATATGATGTTTCTATGTATGCACATAAAAAAATGAAGACAACACCGGAATCTTCTTTGGAAGTGCTAAGAGAGCTGCTGCCATTATTTGAAACGCAAAGTGATTATTCAAATGATGCTTTGTATGCCGTTTTAGTAAACTATATCAAAGAAAAAGGCTGTAAAAATGGATATGCTATGTGGCCGGTTCGTACGGCAGTTTCCGGAAAGCAAATGACTCCGGGTGGAGCTACTGAAATTATGGAGATACTTGGAAAAGAAGAGTCTCTTCTTAGAATAAAAAAAGCAATTGCTAAATTAGAAGCATCCATTTAAAGGAAGACTTATGGAGATAAAATATAATAATTCACAAAAAGAAGCAATTGATCAGAAAGAGGGACCGGTTTTGGTATTAGCCGGTCCCGGATCTGGAAAAACAACCGTTATTACACAAAGAATAGTATCTTTGATAGAAAAGGGAGTCAATCCCCGTAAAATTCTGGTTGTCACTTTTACAAAAGCAGCAGCAATGGAAATGAAAGAACGTTTTCGAAAGTCAAATACGGCGGCTGTTTCCTTTGGCACCTTTCATGCCATCTTTTTTTCTATTTTAAAACACGCCTATCATTATAATGTAAATAGTATTATACGAGATGAAGAAAAGCTGCCTTTTTTTCGTGAAATGATTCGAACCTATGAGTTTGAAATAGAGGATGAAGCCGAATTTATTGCAGAACTTACCGGAGAGATTAGTTTGGTTAAGGGAGAAATGATGGAATTAAATCATTTTTATTCAAAAAACTGTCCCCAGGAGATTTTTCGTGAAATTTTTCAAAAATATCAAAAAATGCTGGCCAATAAGCAAAAAATTGATTTTGATGATATGCTGGTGTATTGTTATGAGCTGCTTACAAAAAGAAGCGATATTCTAAAAATGTGGCAGGAACAATTTGAATATATTATGATTGATGAATTTCAGGATATTAATCGAATTCAATACGAAATCGTACGTTTACTGGCCTTGCCGGAAAATAACTTATTCATTGTAGGAGATGATGATCAGTCAATCTATCGATTTCGAGGTGCAAAACCGGAAATCATGCTTAACTTTAAGAAAGACTATCCGGAGGCACAGGAAATTCTTCTGGATATAAATTATCGCTGTAATCCTTCGATTGTAGCAGGAGCGGCAAGGGTTATTAAGAATAACGAGAAACGATTTCCAAAGACAATAAAAGCCTGGGAAACAAAGGAAATTCCCATTACGGTTAAAGAATTTCCTTCTTCAAAAGAAGAAAACCGACGTATTGCCTGGGAAATATTAGATTACAAAGAAACGGGAATTCCATTTTCGGAAATGGCGGTTTTATTTCGTACGAATACCCAGCCAAGAATGCTGGTAGAAACCTTAATGCAGCATAATATTCCATTTCAAATGAAGGATAGGCTCCCAAATATATATGAACATTTTATTGGAAGAGATTTGATTTACTACATAAGAACGGCTCTTGGAAATCGAGAAAGAAAACTATTTATGCAGGTATCCAATCGACCCAAACGTTATATCAGCCGAGAGGCTTTTTCCCAACCGGAATTTGATTTTGAACAGCTTCGTGTGTTTTATCAGGATAAGAACTGGATGCTGGACCGAATTGACCAGTGGGAATCCGATTTGAGATGGATAAAAAAGATTTCTCCCTATGCTGCCATTACTTATATCAGAAAAGGAATCGGGTATAATGAATTTCTGGAAGAATATGCAGACTATCGCAGAATAAAGGCAGAAGAATTATTTGAAATATTGAATGAGATACAAGAAGCGTCCAAACCTTTTGAAACCTATGATGCATGGTTTGAGCATATAGAAAGCTACGGGAAAGCATTAAAAGAACAGGCAGAAAAAAATCGTGAAAACCAGGAAGGTGTGGTTTTATCAACGATGCATAGCGCAAAAGGACTGGAATATAGAAATGTTTTTATTCCAGATACCAACGAAACGGTGATTCCCCACAGGAAGGCAGCAATACAAGCAGACGAGGAAGAAGAAAGACGTATGTTTTATGTTGCCATGACCCGTGCAAAAGAACATCTTCACATCTATTATGTGAAGGAACGCTTTAACAAAGAAATGGAATCCAGCCGTTTCATAAAGGAACTGATGAACCAGAAAAAAAATTAGCAGTCGTAATGCTTATTAGTACGCATTTTTATTGACAAATCCTTTAAAAAAAGTAAGAAAAAGAATCTTAAAGTCTAAGGATAAGGACCAGTTTTCAATATAATATAAATCATGCTCAATTCGCAGGCGAATGGAGGTGTCACCACGGTAACCGTTGACCTGGGCCCAACCGGTTAGTCCGGGACGAACCTGATGTTTAATCATATACCGTGGAATTTCCTCTTTAAATTTCTCTACAAAAAAAGGCCGTTCCGGTCTGGGACCAATTAAACTCATATCCCCCTTTAATACATTAAATAGCTGAGGAAGCTCATCCAGACTTGTTTTTCGAATGAATTTACCAATGGGCGTAATACGGGGATCATTGACGGTAGTCCACGCCGATTTTTCTTTTTTTGTATCTTGAACTTCCATAGATCGGAACTTGTACATTGGGAATTCTTTATTATGAAGACCAACACGGATTTGCTTGTAAATTAATGGTCCGGGTGAAGTTAATTTAATAATAAAGGTGACGAGAAGCATGGGAATGGAAAAAATCAGCAAAGCCACCAATGCTCCAAAAATATCAATAAAACGTTTGATTGCTTTATTAAATACATTACTCAACGGAACATTTCGAATATTAATAACGGGTAGTCCAAATAAATTCTCAGTATAAGGCTTTGAAGAAATAATCTCACTGTAATCAGGAATAAATTTAGTGTGCACACCGGATTTTTCACAAATAGCAACGAGCTGCTCCAATTTAGCGTATTCATTAATTTTTAGAGCAATGGCTACTTCATCCAGATCATTTTTAGAAAGTATTTGTGGAAGGGCGGCTAAACTTCCAATAACAGGAATTCCCCTGTATTCAAAGTCTGTCCCACAAGTATCGTCTAAGATTCCGCGAATATGATATCCCCATTCCGGGTTATATAAGAGCCGTTTGATATAACGCTCAGCGGCACGGCTATAACCGGCAATTAATACATGTTTTTGATTAAACCCTTTTCGGCGGTAGCGACGAAGAAGGCGAAACAGCAAAGCGCGGAACGTGAAATCTAAGAGGGTATTAATTATAACAAAGAATCCAAGGAAAAGACGGGAAATATCTCCAAAGCGATCTTTGAAAATTACCATAAGAACACTAAAATAAATAAAACCAACAACATTTGCACGTAAAAGATTAAAAACCGTGACCCGGTGGCTATTGGTCCGCTTTGGTCCATATAGTCCGCAGTAGTGGTAAATCAACAGGTATCCTGGAATTAAATAGATTAAAATTTTCGCATATACGATAAAGTGAAAGACGTGGCGAATGTAAAAGGATGGGAAAATGTCCACCAAAGGACTTTTACACCGCAGCCAAAAAGCCAGGGCAAAGGATGCAATCATTAAAAATGCATCAATTATAACATGTGTAATATTTAAAAATTTCTGGTTATCCTTAATCATAAAAGCCTCCAAAAGTAATAATGTCTATATTATAATACAATGTTTCACAGGAGTCTATAATCATTTATTTTTATCCACAGGGGAAGGTACATCATTTCTATGCATTATTTTAAATTGTGAAATTTCTTTAATAAATCTTTCACAAAGTAAACACAAATTGCTGATAGAATAAATACATCAAAAGAAAAAGGAAGGCATTGGAAGGAGATTATAGCATGGATGAGTTAAATAGAGAAAATACAAACGAAACAAAGGCAAGCGAAACCAATACAACGGAAACCAATACAAGCGAAACCAATACAAGCGAAACCAATACAATGGAAACCAATACAACCGAAACAAAGGCAAGCGAAACCAATACAATGGAAACCAATACAACCGAAACAAACGAGAACAAGAAACCGGAAAATACACCAAATGAAAGGGACAACAATTACTGTAGAAATACAGGCGCAAATGATAATTATGTATTCTGGGCAGAAGAGGCAGCTGCAAAGCAGCCACAATATGAGGCAGCAACCTACCGTTATAAAAAATCGGACTTAGGAGAAGAAAGTCGGTATGATAGCAATGCAGCCGGCACACCTAACGATGGAAAGAGAAGAGAAAGAAAAGAGGGGCTGGGAAGAAAGCTAGGGAAGACCATTGCAGTAGCGGTGGTATTTGGACTGGTTGCAGGGGTTGTATTCCAAGGAGTCAATCGAACGGCAGACGCTATTTTCCCACAGAAAAAAGTACAGACAACGGTTACACAAAATGCAAATCAACTTGCTTCTACCACAAGTTCCAAGGGAAACACAACCTCAACGGATCTGACGGCTTTGGTTGAAAACACAATGCCATCCATTGTTTCCATCACCAGCACCGTATCACAGGATTATAGTTATTTTGGACAGGTGTATTCCCAGGAATACGATGGAAGTGGTTCCGGTATTATTGTAGCACAAAATGAAAAAGAAATTTTGATTGTAACCAATAACCATGTAGTAGATGGTGCAAAGGCAATTGCCGTTAACTTTATCAATAATAAGGTTTATGAAGCAAAAACAAAGGGTACCGATTCTACAGCAGATTTAGCTGTCTTATCCGTAGATATTAAGGATATTGATAAAGAAACGCTGGATGCAATTAAAGTAGCCACTCTTGGAACATCAAAAGATGTAAGAGTGGGACAGATGGCAATAGCAATTGGAAACGCACTGGGCTCCGGACAGTCGGTAACGGTTGGCTATATTAGTGCAAAAAACAGACAAATCAATACCACAGGAACCAGTCAGGGAAGCCAGTTAGAACTATTACAGACGGATGCAGCAATTAATCCGGGGAACAGTGGAGGCGCCTTATTAAATATCAATGGAGAAGTAATTGGTATTAACGATATGAAGTATGCGGATACGAACGTGGAAGGAATGGGATATGCCATTCCTATATCAGAGGCAGTTCCTATTATAAATGATCTTATGAACCGTGAAATATTAAAGGACAGTGAAAAAGGATATTTGGGAATTACAGGAAATAATATTACGAAAGATAATAATCCATATGACATGCCAATCGGCGTATACGTTCGAGATGTTTCAAGTGGCGGGGCAGCAGAAGAAGGCGGCATAAAAAAAGGAGATGTAATTACCGAGATAAATGGTGCCAATACAAAGACCATTGAGTCTGTTCAGGAAAAAGTAAACAATACCCGTGTAGGAACCAAAATTACCGTTACGCTTATGCGAAGTGAAGCCGGAGAATACAAAAAAATGGAGGTTACTATAAAATTAAAAGATGCAAAATCATTAGACAGTCTTCAAAAAGCAGGAAACAGTGGTAAGCAGGGAAATTTCGGATATGATTCCAATCAAAATCAGCCAGAGGATGGAACCCAGCAAAATCCCCCAGCACCAAATCAAGAACAGGATGGCCAGTCTCAAGAAGATATTAATGATATGCTCCAGGACTTCTTTAATCAATTCAATTAATGAAATAAAAATATAATAAAATGGACTCTTGACAGAGTCCATTTTTTAATAAATTTTTTATTGTTTTGGTGGGAAAGGTAGGCTATAATGCTATAATAAAGAAATATAACAATGCTAATGCGAAAGAGGTATAGAAATGAGCGATGATTTAAACAAAACAGAAAATAAAGATGATTATGAAGATATTTGCTATATATGCAGAAGACCGGAGAGTAAAGTGGGAACCATGATTCGTATTCCCAACAATATCTGTATTTGTGCAGACTGCATGCAGAAAACCTTTGACACTATGAATAACAACAATAACAATGGAACGGGAATGCCATACTTAGATTTTATGACGATGAATCCGGCAAATATGAATATACCAAATGATATTCCAAAGAGCCAGAAGATTAAGAAAAAGAAAGAAAAAAAGGAAGAAGAACCCATTATAGATATAAAAGAGGTTCCGGCTCCCCATATAATAAAAGCCCAGCTGGATGAATTTGTAATTGGCCAGGAACATGCGAAAAAAGTGATTTCAGTAGCCGTTTATAATCATTACAAAAGAGTAGCCACAGACACGCTGGATGACATCGAAATAGAAAAATCCAACATGTTAATGATTGGGCCAACGGGCTGTGGTAAGACCTATTTGGTTAAGACCCTGGCCAGACTGTTGAAAGTGCCTCTTGCCATTGCAGATGCCACTTCTCTTACCGAGGCAGGATATATTGGAGATGATGTAGAAAGTGTCCTTTCAAAACTATTGGCAGCTGCAGATAATGATGTGGAAAGGGCAGAAAAAGGGATTATATTTATTGATGAAATTGATAAAATCGCCAAGAAAAAAAGTACAACAAATCGTGATGTAAGTGGAGAATCTGTGCAGCAGGGACTGCTGAAACTGTTGGAAGGTGCAAGCGTTGAAGTACCGGTTGGCGCAACTAGTAAAAATGCCATGGTTCCTTTAACTACAATCAATACAAAGAACATTTTGTTTATTTGTGGAGGTGCATTCCCTGAGCTGGATAAGGTGATCAAAGAGCGCCTGAATAAACAGGCATCCATTGGCTTTATTGCAGACTTAAAGGATAAATACGATCAGGAAAATGACATTTTATCTAAGGTAACGGTAGAGGACTTAAGGGAATTTGGAATGATACCGGAATTTTTAGGAAGACTGCCTATTTTATTTACCCTCCAGGAACTTTCAAAAGAAATGCTGGTACAAGTATTAAAAGAACCAAAGAATGCTATATTAAAACAATACCAGAAACTTCTGGCTTTGGATGAGGTCGATTTGATTTTTAATGAAGAATCTTTAGAGTCCATTGCACAAAAGGCATTGGAAAGGAAAACAGGAGCGAGAGCTTTACGTGCCATTATAGAAGAATTTATGCTGGATATTATGTATGAAATTCCAAAGGATGATAATATAGGAAGAGTTACCATTACAAAAGAATACATTGAAGATAAAGGAGCTCCCCAGATTGAAATGCGTGGAGTACAGATCCACCGCCTTTCCGAAGAGAGAGGATAAAAGGACATTCGACCTTTTTTGGTTGCTAAGAATATAAAAAAGTGTCATAATAAAGATGAAAACTAGGTATTTTTCTAAAAATATTGAAAAAACTGTTGTTCAAAGGACAGCTGCCCTTTTTTGATTTGTTGAAAAATACTACAATTACGGTATCTTGTAGAGGAGAGAATAAACAATATGAACAAGCTTTTGGATGTATTAAACCAATTAGAGGAACAACCAAAATCAATTTTGACGGAGTTGTTCGAAAATGCACCTGTTTGGCTGGTAGAATCCTGTAATATTCTTGAACTTGAAAAGAATGAAATATTTATTCGCGAAAAGGATAAGGTTAATAAAGTCTATATTCTCACAAAAGGGATTGTAAAAGCCAGTGACCTTCGGATGTTTGGCATTGTGTACGATTTCTGCCAATATGAGGCAATTGAAATTCTTGGAGGAATGGAGCTTTATCTGGATTGTGATACATATCGAACAACCTTAATAACCAAGACACCCTGCCAATTTATAGTATTGGATAAGGATGCATTCAAAAAATGGATGCTTCAGGACAACAATGCATTATGGATGCATAGCAGAACGGTAATCCGATACCTGTTAGAAGAGACGCGGAAGGAAAGAGCTTTTCTTTTTTTACAGGGAATTGACAGAGTTTATCTTTTATTTGAACACCTTTATGAGCAGAACGCAGTGGATGGAAAGTGTATGATTAAGCTGACAAGACAACAGATCTCGGATGAAACCGGCCTTTCAATTAAGACGATTAATCGTGCATTAAAGCAGATGATGGAAGACAATTCGGTTCATGTGCAGGGAAGCAAAGTTACTATTTTGCAGGAGCAATACGAAGAAATGAAAGTCTTATCTGCTGAAAAGATAGATATATAGGGTATCTTTATACACATTCGTGCAAGAAAATTTATTTAAAAAAGGAGAATTTTCATGGTAGATTATACAGAGGGATCAGGGAAACAATATCATACCCAGGTTGGAACAGGGGATGTTGGGAAATATGTACTTATGCCGGGAGATCCGAAAAGATGTGCAAAGATAGCGGAACATTTTGAAAATGCAGAACTGGTTGCAGACAGCAGAGAATATGTAACCTATACAGGATATTTAGATGGAGTTAAAGTAAGTGTAACTTCTACCGGAATTGGTGGCCCCAGTGCGTCCATTGCAATGGAAGAACTGGCAAAATGTGGTGCAGATACCTTTATTCGTATTGGAACCTGTGGTGGAATGGATTTAGAAGTGCAGGGTGGCGATGTTGTGATTGCCAGCGGTGCCATTCGTATGGAAGGTACCAGCAAGGAATATGCACCCATTGAATATCCGGCAGTAGCGGATATTGAAGTGGTAAACGCTTTAATAGAAGGAGCAAAAAATCTGGAGCAGAAATATCATGTTGGAGTGGTACAGTGCAAAGATGCTTTTTTTGGACAGCATGAACCGGAGACTAAACCGGTGAGCTATGAACTGACGAATAAATGGGAAGCTTGGCTTCGTATGGGATGTAAAGCTTCCGAGATGGAGTCCGCAGCGATGTTTATTGTAGGAAATTATCTGCGTGTCAGAGTGGGTTCTACTTTTCTTGTAGTAGCAAATCAGGAAAGAGAAAAGAAAGGGCTTCCCAATAAACAGGCACATGATACCGAAGCAGCAATTTGTGTTGCGGTAGAAGCACTTCGTAACTTAATAAGAGAAGATAAAAAAAGAAAGCAGGACTAAATCAATGAATACAATACCAACACCTCATATTGGTGCTTTAGAAGGGCAGATTGCAAAGACCGTTTTAATGCCGGGAGACCCATTAAGGGCAAAATATATTGCGGAAACATACTTGGAGAATACTACTTGCTTTAATACAGTAAGAAATATGCTGGGATTTACAGGAACTTATAAGGGAAAAGAAATTTCGGTTATGGGTGGTGGAATGGGAATGCCATCCGTTGGAATTTATTCTTATGAACTATTTAATTTTTATGATGTAGACCGTATTATTCGTATTGGATCTGCAGGAGCTTTGCAGGATAATGTAAAAGTAAAAGACGTTGTAGTTGCTATGGGAGCCTGCACAGATTCTAACTATGGAGCACAGTATAGACTTCCGGGAACCTATGCACCAATTGCAGATTATGCATTACTTCGTAAGGCCGTGGATGCGGCGGAAGCTAAGGGAACTCACGTAGTAGTTGGTAATGTACTTTCAGCAGATGTATTTTATAGTGATTATGAGAAGACAAATGATTTATGGCGCAGGATGAACGTTCTATGTGTGGAAATGGAAGCGGCAGCACTTTATATGAATGCAGCAAGAGCAGGAAAACAGGCTCTTTGTCTTTTGACGATTTCCGATCATATTTACACAGGGGAAAAGTTATCCGCAGAGGAAAGACAACTAGGATTCCATGAAATGATGGAAATTGCATTAGAGCTTAACAATTAATATCAATAATTAGGAGGATTTTACAATGACGAATCAAGAAATCTTAAAGACCGTAGACCATACACTTTTATTACAGGGATCCACATGGCAGGAAATAAAAGTGATTTGCGATGATGCAATGAGCTTTGGAACGGCAAGTGTCTGTATCCCAGCAAGCTTTGTAAAAAGAGCAAAAGAATATGTAGGAGATAAAATGGCAGTATGTACTGTAATTGGTTTTCCAAACGGATATAGTACAACCGCAGTAAAAGTGTTCGAGACAAAAGATGCCCTTGCTAATGGAGCGGATGAAATCGATATGGTTATTAATATTGGTGCTGTAAAAGATAAAGAATTTGATTTTGTAGAAGAGGAAATCCGTCAAATCAAAGGAGCTTGTGGAGATAAAATCCTTAAGGTTATTATTGAGACTTGTCTCTTAACAGAAGAAGAAAAAATCAAAATGTGTGAAGTAGTAACCAATTCCGGAGCGGATTTCATCAAGACTTCTACCGGATTTTCCACATCAGGAGCTACTTTTGAGGATATTGCACTGTTTGCAAAACACGTTGGAAAGCATGTTAAGATTAAAGCGGCAGGTGGAATTAGTTCACTGGATGATGCAGAAAAGTTTATCGGACTTGGGGCAAGCCGTCTTGGAACAAGCCGTATTGTCAAGATTCTGAAAAACGAAGCAGCAGGCGGTTATTGATTTCCATAACGGGATCAGCAAAAAAAGATTTTAAAAGATAGGTAAGAAGAGAGTGCTAAAGAAAAATCTTTAGCACTCAAATAGTCTTAGGAGGTATTTCAAGATGGAAAAAGAACTTATAAATACAATGATAGAAAAGGCAATGGATATGTTACAATACTCCTACTCACCCTATTCAAACTTTAAAGTAGCCGCCGCACTGCATTCGAAAGATGGCCGCATTTTTGGTGGATGCAATATTGAAAATGCAGCCTATTCACCGGGAAACTGCGCAGAACGTACCGCTTTTTTCAAAGCAGTAAGTGAAGGAGTAAGAGAGTTTGATTCCATTGTAGTTTTAGGGGGGAAAAATGGAGAATTGACGGACTACTGTTCTCCTTGTGGAGTCTGCCGTCAAGTAATGATGGAGTTTTGCGACCCAAAGACCTTTCAGATTATTTTGCCAAAGTCAAAGGAAGAGTACAAGATTCTTACTTTAGAGGAGATGCTTCCCCTTGGGTTTGGACCAAAGGATTTGGCTTAATTGCAGATGAATGTGCAGGAAGCACATAGATAGGAGTTAGTATGAAAAAATATAAGAGAATATTTACAATTGTTATTGATTCCCTGGGAATAGGAGCCATGGAAGACTCGAAGGAATATGGAGACATGGGTGTGGATACCCTGGGGCATATTGCAGAATCGGTAGATACCTTTCATATACCAAATTTACAAAAAATGGGAATGGCAAATCTTCATCCTTTAAAACAGGTAAAACCTATAGAGCAGCCTTTGGGATATTATTTTCCAATGAAAGAAACTAGTTTGGGAAAAGATACCATGACCGGACACTGGGAAATGATGGGACTTAAGATAACGACACCATTTCAAACCTTTACGGATACGGGATTTCCAAAAGAGCTTCTAGGGGAGCTGGAGAAACGAACCGGAAGAAAAATTATTGGAAATAAGAGTTCCAGTGGTACGGAAATTCTGGATGAACTGGCAGAGGAAGAGATTGCCACCGGACATTTGATTGTGTATACTTCTGCGGATTCCGTATTGCAGATTTGTGGAAATGAAGAAACCATGGGACTTGAGAATTTATATAAATATTGCGAAATAGCCAGAGAACTTACCTTAAGAGATGAGTGGAAGGTAGGACGTGTTATTGCAAGACCGTATACGGGAAAGAAAAAAGGAGAATTCAAACGTACGAGCAACCGTCATGATTATGCGCTAAAGCCATTTGGGAGAACCGCATTAAATGCATTAAAGGATGGGGGATTTGATGTTATTTCCGTTGGGAAAATTGCAGATATCTTTGTAGAAGAAGGTATTACAAAGGCATACAAATCCAAATCTTCGGTACATGGTATGGAACAGACCCTTGAAATAGAACAAGAAGATTTTACAGGATTCTGTTTTGTCAATCTGGTTGATTTTGATGCACTTTGGGGCCATAGAAGAAATCCGGAAGGCTATGCAAAAGAATTAGAAGCTTTTGACGTAAACCTGGGAAAGTTCCTGGAGAATCTGAAGGAAGATGATCTGGTAATTATTACCGCGGACCATGGAAATGATCCTACCTATAAGGGAACGGACCACACAAGAGAAAAGGTGCCATTTCTTGCGTATTCTCCATCCATGAAGGGGAATGGAGAACTTCCGGAAGTGGATACATTTGCTACAATTGGGGCAACGGTTGCAGATAATTTTCAGGTTGAAATGCCAAAAGATACCATCGGCACTTCTATTCTTGAAAAATTATGCTGATTTAGATAAAAGACATACCGCATAAAAGCATATAAGAGAGACCATTCACTTAGACCTGCAAAATCTTAGATGAAGAGTCTCTTTTATTTTTTATAGATTTTTTTCTTAATAATAAAATAAAAATGAGGATTTTAAAGGAGAACAAAGGATGTTTAAAAAGGTAAGCAGCAAAATTGCAGCTTTTTCAATTGCAATGGTAATGATTGTAGCAGGGGTATTATCTGGGATTACAATTATCCAGATTAATTCGAGTATCAGTGAAAATTCAGCAACACAGTTATCCTCCATATCCCTTCACAGTGTAAGTGAAATGGATAAAGTACTTTCTGAGGTAGAGGGAAAGGTAGAAAACATTGCTTATAATGTGGTAACTTATGTAGACAAAGATAAATTATTTGCAAAAGATATGACTTATTTCAAAAACTATGAAAATCAGGTAAACGCACAGGCAATTGAGCAAATTGGAACATTGGATGGAGTTTTAGCAGCGTATGTTCGTTATGATCCTAACTTGACTTATGGTACTTCCGGTTTGTTTTATACAGATTCCGATGGGGATGGGAAAAAAGATGCGGGAACACCAACCGATTTACTGGCATATGAAAGAGACGATAAAGAGCATGTAGGATGGTTCTATGAACCCTTGGATCTGGGAAGGGCAAGCTGGATGGAACCGTACTACAACTCGAATTTAGATAAAACCATTATTTCCTATGTAGCACCTTTTTATATTGATGAAAAAGACTTCGGTGTGGTAGGAATTGATTTTGATTTTGATTACATAACGAAAATCAACGAGAAAAATGATGTATATAAGACCGGTTATACTTTCATTATGGGAAAAGATTATAACTTCATCAATCATCCCCAATACACCAATAATGAAAAGTTTGCAGAAATCGAAAATGGAGCTTATAAAGAAATAGTACAACAGATGCAGAAAGATAAGAATGGATTTATAAAAGAAAAAGTAAATGGTAAACTTATTATTATGGGATATGCAGTCATGAACAATGGATGGATTGTGGGCATTTCACCAACAGAAGAAGAAATATATCAAAACAGAGATACCACTCTTAAATTACTGCTAACAGCAGCTTTGTTTCTTGTATTAATCAGTGCATTGGTTGCTTATTTAATGGGAACCTGGATGACAAGATCCATTCGAAAATTGGTTACAAACATTGAGAGCATTTCAAAAGGTGATTTTTCGGTGGAAATTAATGCAAAAGGAAGAGATGAAATTTCAGACATTTCCAGAAAATTAGGGACTTTTATTGATAAAATGAAAGAAATCATTTTGGAATTATCAAAGACCAGCACGAAGCTGGGAAGTGAGGCAGAAGAGAGTGGTAATATTTCTAACACCATGTACGATTTAATTGAAGGACAAATGGATTCCACCAAGAAAATTAAATATGCAGCAGAAAATTTGGTACAGTCAACGGAGGATATTGCAAACAATGCAACAGCACTTGCACATAGTGTATCAGAGGTCAACACACAGGGTGGAACGGCAAAAAGCAAGATGAACGATACGGTTATCATGACAGAAAAGGGAAAAACCAATATTGTTAAGGTACAGGAAACTATGGGAAACATTGACATTATGATTAATGATCTGGAAGGTGTAGTAATGGAAGTAGGCGGTTCGGCAAATGAAATTAATGATATAATTAAAATCATTGGTGACATTGCAAGCCAGACAAACCTATTGTCGTTAAATGCATCCATTGAAGCGGCAAGAGCTGGAGAAGCCGGAAAGGGTTTTGCAGTGGTTGCTTCGGAAATTGGGAATTTAGCCAATATGTGTACCAATGCAGCAAAACAAATCGCAGAATTGATTACCAAGGTCAATTTACAAATTGGAGATACCATCAAAAAAACGCAGAATGCAGTAGGCGATATTAAAGAAAATAAAGAATTAGTAGAAGATACCTATGGTGCATTTATGGACATTTATGGATGCGTGAAGGAAGCCGCTGTTTTGTTAAATGGAGTGACAGAGAGCATTCGCAAAGTAGACGATGTAGCTGCATCTATGGCTGCCATTACAGAAGAACAGTCAGCCAGCACAGAAGAAATGCTAAGTATTTCAGAAGAACTGTATGAATATTCCGGTAAAACAGAGGGGGCGGGTCTTGGCGTTAAGAATATGGCACAGGAATTAGAAAACACGGCAGAAAATGTAAGAGAAGTTTCTCAGTTTTTTCATATTTAACGGTTTAATAAAGAAAGGATAGTGATAGCCAATTTAATAAAATGGACATTGGATGAATAATGAATAGAGTATGGGAATAAGAATTCTAAAAATTTAATAAATTACTTCACATTTTCCATTCATCCTGTTATAATGATGTCTAGGCAGATATGGTTTATCGGTAGAACGCTAGCTTCCCAAGCTGGAGAGACGGGTTCGATTCCCGTTATCTGCTTTTTTTTGTTGCCTGGGAAGGTGCTTCCCAGGCAACAAATGCTTCGTGAGGGAAACAAAGGAAAGACCCAGGCAGGCATAATTTTTTTGAATTTCGCATATAGAATTAAAAAGTGCGAAAAAATGAGTGAAACAATAAAAGAAACTATATGCGAAGAAGCCATTTACAGTGAAGAGTATGAAGACTATATTTTTGAATATTATAGAAAAGAAAATAAGATAAAAACCGTTTGTTCACAGAACATTGATAAAACAACACAGATTTTATATGTTCCAATTAAGGGGGAATCTACGGTTAGTCATTACGAATATGGTTATCAGACGGTTCCTAAGCTATATGGGCTGATGGATATTTCCAGCGTGGAAGAAGTTGGGGCATTGAAGGTACGCCGCCAGCCTTATCTAAGCTTATTTGGAGAAGGAACCTTGATTGGAATTGTAGATACCGGAATTGACTATACCCACAAAGCCTTTATCAAAGAAGATGGAACCACTAAAATCACCGGTATATGGGATCAGACCAATCGGGAGGGTACACCGCCGGAGGATTTTATTTTCGGAACGTATTATAGTCAGGAAATGATCAATGAAGCGCTGCAGGCAGAAAATCCACAGACCATAGTTCCGGAAATGGATGAAGTTGGACATGGAACTTTTTTGGCAGGCATTGCAGCCGGAAATATAGAAGAGAAGGATAATTTTACAGGGGTAGCACCACAGGCAGAATTAGTGATTGTTAAGCTAAAGCAGGCAAAACAAAACTTAAAACAGTATTATTGTATAAAGGAAGAGGACATTGCTTACAGCGATGCAGATATTATGCTTGGGGTCTGGCATTTGTTAGAAGAGGCGAGAAAGCGCGTAAAACCAATTGCAGTTTTGATTGCTTTGGGAAGCAATAATGGAAATCATTGTGGATACCTTCCTCTTTCTAAATTTATTGGAAGAGAAGCACCTAAGCCGGGAGTTGCCATTGTACTTGCTGCAGGAAATGAGGGGAATAAGGGAAACCACTATGAAAAAAAAGTGTTGGATGTAAAGGAAAGCCATGAGGCAGAGCTTAGAATTGGTGAAAAACAGAGGGGGCTTTATTTTGAAGTATGGGTGGAAGCTCCGGGACTTGCCAGTATTGAGCTGATTTCACCTTTAGGGGAGACAACAGAAAGAATTTCCCTGGTTAATTCCGGCATGAAACCCATTCGTTTTCCCTTAGAGAAAACACAAATATATGTAGAATATGATTTGGTTGAAATCAATGCCAGAAGTGAACTTATCTTTGTTCGAATGTTAGATCCAACGCCTGGAATATGGAGGCTTCGCATAAAAAATGAAGACGATTTCAAGACAAGATTTAATATCTGGCTGCCTATTGAAAATTTTTTAGATGGGGAGACCTATTTTTTGGATCCCGAACCAAACATAACGGTTTGCGAGCCGGGAAATGTACCTCTCTCCATGACGATTACGGCATATGATCATTATAATGACAGTCTATACTTAAGTGCCAGCCGAGGATATAATAACAATGGATACATCAAACCGGACTTGGCAGCACCGGGAGTGAATGTATATGGTCCCCTTCCAAATAACCGTTATGGAAGAATGAGCGGCACTTCGGTAGCTGCTGCCCACGGAACCGGTTGTGCTGCCTTAATGCTGGAATGGGGAATTGTAAAGAAGAACGATCCCTATATGCAGACCATTCGGATTACCAATTATTTTATGCGGGGAGCTCGTAGAAAGGAACGGGTGTATCCAAACCGTGAGTGGGGATATGGGGAGATTGACTTATTTAAAGTATTCCAAGAGTTGAGGATATAACAACAATCCATGGACTGGAGCTATTCATCCATGACCCTTATCTCATACCACATGTTACTACATTAAAATTTTCTTACATTAAAGTATTGACAAATTAAACTGTTAATAGTATATTATTTCTAATGAACAAAGGCGTTCTGGCTGAATAGAACGCCTTTAAATATAGGTATCAGGAGGAAATGTTTATGAAAATCATAAAAAGAGTATTGAGTTTAGGGTTAGTAACGGTGCTAGCAGCAACGGCAGCCACAGGATGTGGAAGCAAAACGAAAAATGCGGATGAAAATACTTATGTTATAGGTGGAATAGGACCGCTTACAGGAGAATCGGCATCCTATGGTTTATCTGTAAAACAAGGAGCAGAAATAGCGATTAAGGAAATCAATGAAGCCGGCGGAGTTACCGTTGGTGATAAGTCCATGAAACTGGAACTTAAATTTGAAGACGATAAAGCAGCTCCCGATCAGGCAGTTACGGCATACAATACGTTGATGGATGACGGCATGAATGCACTTTTGGGTTGCGTTACCACAGGTTCTTGCTTAACGGTTGTAGATCTTGCCAAAGAAGATGGTATTTTAATGCTGACACCATCTGGGTCTGCAGCAGATATTACAAAAAATGACAATGTATTTCGTTTGTGCTTCACCGATCCACTTCAGGGGGAAACCATGGCAGAACACATGGTATCTGATTTAGGATATAAGACGGTTGCTGTTATTTACAAGAATTCAGATGAATACAGTACAGGAGTATATAAGGCATTTGAGACCAAAGTAGCGGAACTTGGAGGAACGGTTGCAACCGTAGAAGCTTTTGCAGACGGAGAAGATTTTAATACACAGTTGACATCTATTAAAGGAACTAACGCAGAGGCTATTTTTGCACCGGTTTATTATAATGATGCCGCTCATATTGCAACACAGGCAGCAGATTTGGGAATTACCATGCCATTTTTTGGAAGCGATGGATGGGATGGAATCTTAGATGCCGTAACGGATGTCTCTGCAATTGAAGGAGCGGAGTTCTTAAGTCCATTTTTCTCTGGAGATGAGAAGGCAGCAGATTTTGTTTCAAAATATAAAGAAGCCTATACCGCAACACCGGATCAGTTTGCAGCAGACGGTTACGACGGTGTTTATGTATTTAAAGCAGCCCTGGAAGAAGCAAAATCAACGGAGAGTGAAGCCATGATTCAGGCAATGACTTCCATTGCAGTGGATGGATTAACCGGAACGGGAATCAGCTTTACCCCTCAGGGTGAACCACAAAAAAGTGCTAAATTTATAACCATTAAAGATGGCGCTTATACGGCAGAGTAATGGGAATAAAATAAAACAAAATAGAAAATAAAACGTGAAAACGTTAAAACCTTCACCCTTATGGGTGAAGGCTTTTTCAATATTGTATAAATTTCGGTTGATAAATATAACTTTATAGCACTATAATAGGAGTAATGAAAAAGATAGGAAGGAGTATCGTAATGGATATTCTACAAAATGTTTTAGAACAAATATTAAATGGACTGCGTTCGGGAAGTATCTATGCACTCATTGCACTGGGCTACACGATGGTATATGGAATTGCAAAAATGATTAACTTTGCTCATGGCGACATTATTATGGTGGGAGCTTATTCCTTATACATAGCCCTGTCCATGCTTCATTTACCGGTAGTGGCAGCTGTTTTATTCTCTGCCCTGGTTTGTACGGTATTGGGCGTGTTTATTGAAAGAGTGGCTTACAAGCCATTGCGTTCGGCGCCACCCCTTGCGGTATTAATAACGGCAATTGGTGTCAGTTATTTATTACAGAATCTGGCCCAGCTTATTTTTGGAGCAGCACCCATTCCACAGGCATCTATCGTTTCCTTTGGAGGAATTACCATTGGAGGTGTTTCTATTTCAGGAATTACGGTAGTGACACTGGCAGTTACAACCGTTTGCATGATTCTTTTAACTTTATTTATTAACAAAACCAAAATGGGAAGCGCCATGCGTGCGGTTTCAGAGGACAAAGGTGCGGCTTCCCTTATGGGAATTGATGTGAATAAGACAATTTCTCTTACCTTTGCCATTGGCTCTGGTTTGGCTGCCGTTGCGGGTATTTTATATGTATGCCAGTATCAGTCGCTGAAACCTACATTAGGGGCGATGCCGGGTATTAAAGCATTTGTGGCAGCGGTTCTTGGTGGAATAGGAAGTGTTCCGGGTGCCATGTTTGGCGGCATTATTTTAGGACTTATTGAAAGTTTGTCCAAGGCCTATATTTCAACAGAACTTTCTGATGCCATTGTATTTGGTATTCTTGTTCTTGTTTTGCTGGTGAAGCCGTCCGGACTTCTTGGTAAAATAAGAAAAGAAAAAGTATGATGGGGAGGTGCAAAATGAAAAATAAAAAATGGAACAAAGAACTTATTAAGAATATAATAGCGGTACTTATTATATATACGGTGATAGCCGGATTATTATATGGAGAAGTTTTCAACCGCCAGTATAAGAATTTATTAGTACCGGTATGTATCAATATTATTCTGGCAGTATCCTTAAACCTGACGACTGGTTTCTTGGGCGAACTCACTTTGGGACACGCCGGATTTATGTCAGTGGGTGCCTATGCGGGAGCGTTGGTTACCATGAACTTAAATTTACCTATGATGGTAGAATTTCCTGTGGCACTTTTGACAGGCGGTTTGACTGCCGCTGTTTTTGGCGTTATAATTGGGGTTCCGGTATTGCGTCTTCGAGGGGATTATCTGGCAATTGTTACATTGGCGTTTGGTGAAATTATTAAATCTATTATTAATGCCCTGAAGGTAACCAATGGAGCCATGGGATTATCCGGAATTGAGCTTCATGCCAATTATAAACATTTTACTTTTGTTTTTCTACTGATGATTATAACCATTATTATAATTAGAAATATGGTGCATTCCAGACAAGGAAGGGCAATTTGCTCGGTTCGGGATAATGCAATTGCAGCGGAGGCAGTGGGAATTTCGGTAAGCAGATTTAAAGTGCTGGCTTTTGTGGCAGCCGCTTTTTTTGCAGGAATAGCAGGTGTTATTTATGGACACAACGTTGGAGCTTTAAAGCCCACAACGTTTGATTATAATAAATCCATTGAAATCTTAGTTATTGTAGTTCTGGGTGGAATGGGAAATATTAAAGGATCCATTATTGCAGCCGTGATTCTAACCGTGTTACCGGAGGTGCTTCGAGGCGCAAATGACTACCGTATGCTAATTTACTCTATTGTTTTAATTGCAATGATGATTTTCAATTCATCGGAGTTAAAACAACGAATTTTAGGCAGCGAGATTTTACTGCGCCTTAAAGGAAGGCACAAGAATGGAGGAAATCATGGCACTACTTGAAGTAAAAGGACTTGGTATTTCTTTCGGTGGATTACGTGCAGTAGACGACTTTAATTTATCCATTGAAAAAGGAAGATTATATGGGCTGATTGGTCCAAACGGAGCAGGAAAAACGACGATTTTTAATATGTTGACGGGAGAGTACCTGCCAACAGACGGAGGAATTACACTGGATGGAGAAAATCTGGTTGGTAAAAATCCCTCACAAATATGTCAGACCGGAATTGCCAGAACGTTTCAAAATATCCGTTTATTTGGAAAAATGACGGTCCTTGATAACGTGAAGGTTGCTTTGCACAACGAATATACGTATACCTTACTGGATGGACTGCTCCATACCTTAAAATATAAAAAAGTAGAAAAAAATATGGATGAACGGGCACTTGAAATTTTAAATGTATTTGGAATGCAGGAACAGGCAGATGTGCTGGCTTCTAATTTACCCTATGGAAAACAGAGAAAATTAGAAATTGCAAGAGCTCTTGCAACCAAACCTAAACTTTTACTGCTGGATGAGCCGGCAGCAGGAATGAATCCCAATGAGACCGCAGAATTAATGGACACGATTCGCTTTATTCGAAAGGAATTTGATATTACCATTCTTTTGATTGAACATGATATGAAACTGGTTTCCGGTATATGCGAGGAACTTACCGTGCTGAATTTTGGCATGGTACTGACAAATGGAACACCGGAAGCTGTGCTAAATGATCCGGAAGTAATTGTAGCATATCTTGGAGAATAGTTAGGAGGAAAAGGGAATGGCAATGTTAAAAGTAACGGATCTGGAAGTTTACTATGGAATGATCCAGGCAATAAAAGGACTTAGCTTTGAAGTAGAACAAGGTGAGGTTATCGCTTTAATTGGAGCAAATGGAGCGGGAAAAACAACCATCTTACATACCGTTACCGGTTTAATTAAAAGCAAAGCAGGAAAGATAGAGTTTGAAGGACAAGACATTACCAAGGTCCCGGGACATAAGATAGTGTCACTGGGAATGGCTCATGTGCCGGAAGGCAGAAGAGTATTTGCAGATTTGTCCGTTTTGGATAATTTAAAGCTGGGGGCTTACACCAGAAAAGATAAAACCGAGATAGAAGATACTCTAAAGATGGTATATAAGAAATTTCCCCGTCTGGAAGAACGAAAATCTCAGTTGTCTGGAACGTTAAGCGGTGGAGAACAACAGATGCTTGCTATGGGACGGGCCCTTATGTCTCATCCTAAGATTATTCTTATGGATGAACCATCTATGGGATTATCCCCAATTTTTGTTTCTGAAATTTTCAATATTATAAAAGAAATCAGTGCAGGTGGAACGACGGTACTTGTTGTGGAACAGAATGCAAAAAAAGCCTTATCCATAGCTAACCGTGCTTATGTATTGGAGACCGGAAAGATTGTTCTGTCCGGTAAAGCAAAAGATTTATTAGAAGATGATTCCGTTAAGAAGGCATATTTAGGCGGAGAATAATGGGAAAGGAGTAGAAAAACAGATATGGAAAAATACGTAATCACCATAGCAAGAGGATATGGAAGCGGAGGAAGAACCATTGGTAAGATGCTTTCAGAAGAACTTGGAATCCATTATTATGATCGGGAACTTTTGCGCTTAGCATCCGATGAAAGTGGAATTAATGAAGAACTTTTTGGAAAAGCCGATGAAAAGGTAAAAACAAGTTTCTTATACAAAATTATGAAAAAATCATATTCAGGGGAGCTGATTTCACCGGATAGTGATGATTTTGTATCCAATGACAACTTGTTTCAATATCAGGCAAAAGTGATTCAACAGCTTGCACAAGAGGAGGAAGCGTCCTGCATAATTGTAGGAAGGTGTGCAGACTATATTTTAAAAGAAAATAAAAATGTCATCCGAATTTTTGTACATGCACCATTGGAACATTGTTTAGATACACTAGAGACCATGTCCAGCGATTCCAGAAAAGAATTGCAAAAAAAAGTGGAAAAAATCGATAAGCACAGAGCCGAATATTATGAATATTATACCGGAAGAAAATGGGATAATGCGGCAAATTACGATTTGTGTATCAATACGAGCCAGCTTTCTTTTGAAGAAGCGGTAAGACTGATTAAGGAATATATTCGAATTCGAATTAAATAATAGAAAAAGAAGGGGAAAACCATGCAGGAGAACACAAGAAAAAGAGGATTAAGCGAGGGCGTGTTAAAGGCAATTGCAATGCTGGCCATGTTAATTGACAATGCAGCGGTTATTATTTTGTCAGAGGTACTAAAAAAGGGGATGCTGACGGCTTATCCAGTTGAAACATGGTATAAAGCATGCCGAATGTTTGGAAGAATTGCCTTCCCAATTTTTTGTTTTTTATTAGTAGAAGGGTTTTTCTACACAAAAAACAGAGTGAAATATGTAGCGATCCTTGCTATTACAGCGGCTATTTCAGAAATCCCATTTAATCTGGCATTTTACAAAACCTTGGGATACAGTAAGCATCAAAATGTATTTTTTACTTTGTTTATTGGTTTGCTTATGGTATTTGCCATTCAGGAGTTTCGAGAGAAAATCCTTCCGAAAATAACAAAACACCGAAACATGTTAGCACTTCTTGTGCAGCTGGCAATTATACTGGGTGGTGGATTTTTAGCTAATTTCATAGGCTGCGAATATGGATTTTTGGGAATTATTGCACTCATGGGAATTTATATTCTTCGGTTTAATAAAAGCTATTTGTGTATATGTGAAGCACTTTATTTTCTTGCAACACGGTCCATACAATCCATGGCAGCCCTTGCATTCATTCCGATCTGGTTTTATAACGGAAAACGAGGAAAGATGGAATATCTTTTACCGATATTTTATCCCCTGCAGTTGCTTCTTTTATATGGAATTTATAGAATTGTGCTATAAAACCGGAGGAAACTTTACTTTAAAAGAATGGAGAAAAAATGTCGACAATAAAAGCATTTCGTGGGATTCGTCCAAGAAAAGATTTGGTAAGTCGTATTGCAGCGCTTCCTTATGATGTATATAATCGGGAAGAGGCAAAAGCAGAAGTAGAAAAGGAGCCGCT
Organism: Acetivibrio sp.; assembly: GCA_036658435.1. Taxonomy (GTDB): domain Bacteria; phylum Bacillota; class Clostridia; order Lachnospirales; family Lachnospiraceae; genus DIGJ01. The sequence continues at coordinate 6,226 of JAVXEO010000006.1, read as the reverse complement.
GTCTTTTTTGAAAATAGATCGCCCGGAGACACAGTTTCCGGATACGATGAATATGTATGCTTCCTGTGTTTATGAAAAAGCAAAAGAAACACTGAGAGCAATGATAGAAGACCATAGTTTTCAAAAAGAGGAAGAGGATGCGTACTATATTTATGAGCTTACAAGAAATGGAAAAGTACAAACCGGTATTGTGGCCTGTGCATCCATAGATGATTATCTGGAAAATCGTATAAAAAAGCATGAGAATACAAGAGAAGAAAAAGAGATAGACCGTATTACCCACGTAGACCAGTGTAGCGCCCAGACAGGGCCGATTTTTCTTGCTTACCGGGCAAAACAGGAAATTGATGAGATCGTGGAAAGAGTAAAAAAAGAAACACCGGAATATGATTTTACCTCGGTAGATGGAGTAACCCATCGAGTGTGGGTAATGAACGGGAAAAAAGATATGGAACGGATTTATCATGAATTTCAAACCATGGATTCTATCTATATTGCGGATGGACATCACCGTGCAGCTTCGGCGGTAAAGGTAGGAATGAAACGCAGAAAAGAAAATCCTGACTACACAGGAAAAGAAGAATTTAATTATTTCTTATCGGTGCTTTTTCCCGATAATCAGCTTATGATTATGGATTACAACCGTGTGGTAAAAGATTTGAATGGACTTACCGAAAAGGAATTTTTGAAGATTTTAGAGGATAAATTTCAAATAGAAAAAAAGGAAGGTGCCTATAAGCCGGAAGAAAAAGGAAAGATGGGAATGTATCTTTCAAAGAACTGGTACGAACTAACGGCAAAACCAGAGATTCGAAAAAATCATCCGGTAGACGGTTTAGATGCTGCCATTTTACAAAATGAGGTATTGGCACCAATTTTGGAAATAAAAGATCCAAAAACGGATAAAAGAATTGATTTTGTAGGAGGAATTCGCGGTTTGGGTGAGTTGGAAAAACGGTGTGCAGAGGATATGGCTCTGGCTTTTTCCCTATATCCAACCTCCATTGAGGAATTATTTCAGGTTGCAGATGCAGAACTTTTAATGCCGCCAAAGTCAACCTGGTTTGAACCAAAGCTTCGAAGCGGTATTTTTATACACGAAATATAAATAAGAGAAGGAGTGAGTCAGATGATATCGGATCAAATGATGGATTTAGTTAAAAATAGTTCGGTTATTCGCGCTATGTTTGAAGAAGGAAAAAATATGGCTAAAAAGTATGGTGAAGAAAATGTATATGATTTTAGCCTTGGAAATCCAAGTGTAGAGCCACCGGAAGCGGTTAAGAAGGCAATTATTGAGGTGGTAAATGAAGAAAACCCAATAGCAGTTCATGGATATATGAATAATTCCGGCTATGAAGACGTAAGAACCGCCATTGCAGAATCTCTGAATCAGCGATTTGAAACAGATTTTCAGGAAAAAAACATCCTTATGACAGTAGGAGCGGCCGGAGGATTAAACGTAATTTTAAAAACGCTTCTCAACCCATTGGATGAGGTCATTGTTTTTGCACCATTTTTTGGAGAGTATCGCAACTATGTTAAGAATTTTGGTGGAAAACTCGTAGTAATTTCACCTAATACAGAGGATTTTCAGCCAAGGCTTAAGGAATTTGCCGAAAAAATATCCGAAAAAACAAAGGCTGTGATTATAAATACACCTAATAATCCTACCGGCGTTGTTTACTCTGAAAAAACAATAAAAGCCATGTCTGAAATTATGTACAAAGCGCAGGATGCCTTTAATACCTCCATATACTTAATTTCTGATGAACCCTACCGTGAACTTGCATATGATGGAATCCAGGTTCCATACCTGACCAGATATTATGAAAATACAATCGTAGGTTATTCCTATAGTAAGTCTCTTTCCCTTCCCGGAGAACGAATTGGTTATTTGGTAATTCCATCGCAGATGGATGATTTTGAAGAAGTAGCAGGAGCTGCGAATGTGGCAAATCGTATTTTGGGTTTTGTAAATGCACCTTCTCTTATGCAACGGGTGGTTAAAAAGACACTGGATGTACAGGTGGATGTGAGTGTATATAATAAAAATAGAGAAACTTTATATGAAGCATTAACTTCTTATGGATATGAAATGGTAAAGCCACAGGGCGCTTTTTATTTATTTGTGAAAGCGTTGGAGGAAGATGACACTGCCTTTGCAGCAAAGGCAAAAGAATTTAATATTTTACTGGTTCCCGGTTCTTCCTTTGGATGTCCGGGGTATGTAAGAATTGCATACTGCGTACCTTATGATAGAATTGAAAGGGCTCTGCCTGGATTTAAGAAACTGGCAGAAACGTATAAAAAGATATGAAAGCTTGGATGAAGAATATAAGAGCGATGGAACCTTATGTGCCGGGGGAACAGCCACAGGCTCCTAATATGATAAAATTAAATACCAATGAAAATCCCTATCCTCCGGCACCGGGAGTAGAGCGGGCATTAAAAAATATGGATGTGGAAAGTTTAAGACTTTATCCGGATCCGGCGTCCACAGAATTGGCAGGTGCATTGGCGGAAAATTATGCACTGAAAGAGAATCAGGTTTTTGTGGGTGTTGGTTCCGATGATGTACTTGCCATTGCGTTTATGACTTTTTTTAACTCAAAACTTCCCATTCTTTTTCCGGACATTACCTATTCATTTTATGATGTTTGGGCAGAACTCTTTCATATTCCCTATGAAAGACCGGAATTGGAGGCAGATTTTCATATTAACCCTAAGGATTATTATAAAGAGAATGGCGGCGTAGTCATAGCCAATCCCAATGCCCCTACCTCTCTATATGAAGACCTCTTTTTTGTAGAAGATATTCTTTTACATAACCAGGATGTTATTGTTATTGTAGATGAGGCCTACATTGACTTTGGAGGAGAATCCGCTGGAAAACTGATTGCAAAATACGATAATCTTCTGGTAGTACAGACTTTTTCAAAATCACGTTCCCTGGCGGGAATGCGAATCGGTTATGCCATGGGAAATCCGCTGTTGATTCAAGCCATGAATGATGTAAAATATTCGTTTAATTCTTATACAATGAACCAGACGGCCTTAATAGCAGGGAAAAAAGCAGTAGAAGATACCTTTTATTTTGAAGAAGGAATAAAAAAGATTAAAATAACCAGAGAATACACAAAGGAAAGGCTGAGAAAACTGGGATTTTCCTTTCCGGAGTCTCAGACAAATTTTTTATTCATTACCCATAAAGAGGTGCAGGCCAAAGATTTATTTGACTATCTGAGGGAGAAAAGTATATTTGTACGTTATTTTCAAAAACCAAAGATTGATAACTATCTAAGAGTAACCATTGGAACCAAAGAACAGATGGATATCTTTTTACAGGTTGTGGAAAATTATTTGACAAATGAGGGGACGAATAGTAATATCTATCTATGAGCCGAAGTATAGAACGGAAAAAGAAAGGGATTGCAATGAAGATATTAATCGCAGAAGATGACTTTGCCAGCCGCAAGGCCATGCTTCGTTTTCTAACAAAGTATGGGGAGTGTGACATTACAGTAGATGGAGAGGAAGCAATCGAAGCCTTTACCATGGCGCTGGATGCACAAGAAGGATATGATTTGATTTGTCTGGACATTATGATGCCTGGCATTGATGGATATCAAGCATTAAAGGGAATGAGAGAGATTGAAGAAGAACGTGGAATTACAGAAGAGAAAGCAGCAAAGATAATTATGACCACGGCTTTGAACGAAGGAAGAAATGTTACTAAGGCCTTTGAACTGGGGTGTATTGCCTATGCAGGGAAGCCAATTGACCCAGAAAAATTTGAAAATGTACTTCGTAAACTTGGACTAATTGAGGAAAATAATATATAGAATATACCGGATTATTCTTCATTGTGAAATTACAAAGTTAATTTGACAATGAAGAATTTTTGCTACTATTCCGTAAGAAACAAAACGGGGATGGAAGCTTAGAAAGGCATGGTTATTAAAATGGAACTGGTTGCACGCTTCATTCAAAATGGTGAATTATCAAAAGAAGAATATGTAGAACTATTGGAAAATAGAAGGGAAGAAGACGTTGAAACATTAAGACAGGAGGCCGTCCGCTTACAACATAAGTATTATGGAAATAAAGTATTTGTGCGGGGATTAATTGAATTTACCAACTACTGTAAAAACAATTGTTATTATTGTGGCATTCGGGGAGAGAATAAAAAAATAGAACGATATCGACTTTCGAAAGAAGAGATAATGGAATGTTGTAAAGAAGGATATGCCTTGGGCTTTCGCACTTTTGTACTGCAAGGGGGAGAAGACCCTTACTTTACAGAAGATAGAATCCTTGATTTGGTTCAAACAATAAAAGCGGAGTATCCGGAGTGTGCTTTGACACTTTCCATTGGAGAACTTGGTTTTGCAAGTTACCAACGTTTTAAAGAAGCAGGAGCTGACCGCTATCTGCTTCGCCATGAAACAGCCAACGCCACCCACTATGGACAATTACACCCCAAAAATATGAGTCTTCAAAATAGAAAAGAATGTCTCTACCATCTGAAACACCTTGGATTTCAAATAGGTGCTGGGTTTATGGTAGGCTCACCGGGGCAGACAAAAGAATATCTGGCAGAAGATTTGCTCTTTCTAAAAGAACTGCAGCCACAGATGGTTGGAATTGGTCCTTTTATTCCCCATCATGATACACCTTTGAAAGACTGTAAAAGTGGGAGTCTTTCAGAAACCCTTTTATTGCTGTCCATGGTAAGAATTATATTACCCAAAGCGTTAATTCCCGCAACGACGGCGCTTGGAACCATTGATGCAGATGGAAGGGAAAAAGGAATTTTAGCAGGTGCAAATGTAATTATGCCCAATTTATCCCCTCTTCGCTTCCGTAAAAAGTATGCTCTTTATGATAATAAAATATGTACGGGGGAAGAGTGTGGGGAAAACAAAAGTTTACTGGAAAAAAGAATGGAAGAAATAGGATATAAAGTGGTTTCCCATCGAGGCGACGCTCTATTATAACGACGAATGGAGAAAAAAATGAATTTTTTATTAGAATGTTTAAGAGGTATTGTAATCGGAATTGCCAATGCAATACCAGGAGTAAGTGGTGGAACCATGATGGTTTCCATGGGAATTTATGATAAAATTATAGGAAGTGTAACCGGATTATTTAACCATTTTAAGAAAAGTATTTTGACCCTGTTTCCCTATGTAATAGGAATGGCAGTGGGAATTGTAGGACTTTCTTTTGGAATTAAGTTTTTATTGGGAGAATTTCCATTTCAAACCAGTCTTTTGTTTATTGGCTTGATACTGGGAGGCCTTCCCGGACTAACGGCACATGTGAAAAAGAAAAGCCTGCATTTTTCTGAAATTTTGATATTTTTAGTGATGTTTGTTTTTATCATAGCCCTTCAGTACTTCGGTGCAGACAGTGGTAAAAATATGGTAATTACCTTATCGGTAATGGAAGTAATAAAGCTCTTCTTTGTAGGAGTGATTGCAGCAGCAACCATGGTTATTCCGGGAGTAAGTGGTTCCATGGTACTAATGATTTTAGGATATTATTATCCTATCATTACATTAATAACGGAGTTTATTACCGCTGTGATCACCTTTAACTTACCGGAAATTTTTCGAATCTGTGGTATTTTAATACCCTTTGGAATTGGTGTCTTAGTTGGTATTTTTGCAATTGCTAAATTAATTGAAATGCTTCTGAAGAAGTTTGAAACCCATACCTATTGTGGAATTCTAGGACTGGTGGGTGCTTCACCTATTGTCATATTAATGTGCAATGGAATTCCGGCATTGAATTTTTTGACCATACTTACTGGGGCCGGGGCTTTCTTAGTAGGAGGAACGATCGCTTACTTTTTAGGAAGAGAGTAGGAATAGGCGTGAGAGAAAACACGCAGATAGGAACTAGGATAAAACAATTATGAAAAAGAAATTTTTATTATTAGGCATGATGATGCTTGTTATTTTAATTGGAATAGGAGTTACCTTTGCTTTTAACAATGGGAAGAAAGACAGTGAAAATCAAGACCTTACGTTTACCATTGTAACTTCTTTTTACCCCATGTATATTGCAGCGGAAAATATTGTAGATGGAGCAGAGAACCTGGAACTTATAAACCTCACAGAAAAGCAGGAAGGCTGTCTGCATGATTATCAATTGACCACCTCAGACATGAAGAAATTGGAGGATGCGGATGTTTTTATTATGAATGGCGGCGGTATGG
>JAVXEO010000005.1:0-55735 GCA_036658435.1 Acetivibrio sp. | reverse complement strand
AAAAAAATGTTGCAGTCAATAGGGATTGCAACATTTTTTTGTTTATAAATGGTGAGACTCCTCGGAACGCAGTTTTATGGAGGAGGCATAATCAGAAGGCGTCATGCCCGTGATTTTTTTAAATATTCTGGAAAAATAATGAATAGAGGAGTAACCAAGGGCGTCCGAAATCTGGGTAAAATTCATATGTTTATCTCGAATCATCTGTTTGGCAGAGTCAATCTTCATACGGGTAAAGTAGTCAATGATGCCACAATTATGCTTGTCTCGAAATAATTTCTGCAATTGGGATAACCCAATTAAATTATCTTTGCAAATCTGTTCCGTGGATAAATGCTGGTAAACATTGGCCTCTAAATAATGAATAATGTGACTGTAAATATCTTCATCTCCATGACTCTTCGTTGACTTTATAATAGGAGAAGGGTGGGAAGCGTTTAGATATCTTCGATAGAGCTGCAGCAAAAATTCTTCCAGATGGAGTTTAATTAGCTGCTCAGAACCAAAAGTTTGTGTGGAAGAACGAACCAATTCTTCCATATAAGGGTTATCTAAAGGGGAGGAAAAAGAGCTTCGTGCTTCTAAGATAATAGATCCTAGAAGGTTTCGTTCTATTTCACTGATGCTAAGTATCTTGCTTTCGAAAAAATTCATGCGTGGGGAATGGCATTCAAAAGAAACCACAACCAAATTTGGAGCAATAATTCCATTTGCTTTTAAATTGTGAAATTCATTGGGTTTATGAAAAATTACTTCACCTTTTTTCAAGGTAAGATTTCGATTGTCTGCAATAACATTGACTTCGCCCCGATCAACACAGAGAAACTCCCAGAAAGGGTGACTTTCCCCTTCAAACTGAAAATCACTCATATATTCAAAGTAATGTACCGTGGCAATTCGTTCCACGATAAAATCTTGTTTTAGGGATACCATTTTATAATTCATAGAAAACGCTCCTTACATAAGTATAAAAAAAGTATAATGTATTTTGAGAAAAAAAGCAAAAGAAACATACAAAATAGACAACGATAAAAAAATAGTATAAAGGAAATAAATAAAAGTGCAAATCAATTCGTACATAAAATATGTAAAAAAGCAAATTTAATGAACAAATCAGTACAAAAAAGAACAAAAAGTGCAAAAGCATAAAAGAATTGTGCAAATACAATATGTGCAATTTGTTATATTATAAATTCATCAGCTAGGATACAAAACAGAGAGAAAGACAAAAATTAATTTTATTAGAGGAGGCAGATTTATGAAAAAGAAAGTTTTAAGTTTAGTACTTGGTGTTAGTATGGTAGCTTCTTTATTAGCAGGCTGCGGATCAAAAAATACGGCCAATACGGCAAACACAACAGAAACAACCGAAAAAACCGAAACAGCAGATGCTGAAAAGGGTGGAAAAACCATTACCTATTGGTGTATGTGGGAATCTACAGAGGCACAGGGCAAGGCAATTTCAGAAGCAGTTGCAGCTTATGAGGCAGCAACCGGAAACAAAGTAGACCTTCAGTTTAAAGGACGTACCGGAATTCGTGAAGGATTACAACCAGCATTGGATGCAGGAACCAACATTGATTTATTTGATGAAGACATTGACCGTGTAAACGGAACATGGGGTAAATATTTATTAGACCTTGAAGATTTAGTAAAAACATCCGGATACGAAGAAACAGCAAATGCCGGATTAATGCAGGCTTGCCGTGACGTTGCAGGCGGAACCTTAAAATCCATTCCTTATCAGCCAAACGTATATGCATTTTTCTACAATCAGGAAATCTTTGATAAAGCAGGTGTTACAGCCGTTCCTACTACATGGGATGAATTGCTGGCAGCTTGTGAAAAGATTAAAGCAGCTGGCTTTATTCCAATCACTTGTGATGATGCGTATATTACTTGTATGATCGGTTACCATTTATCCAGATTAATTGGTGAAAAGGCTACAGAAGATTTAATTAACAACGGAGACTGGGCAGAGAATCCTGCAGCACTTCAGATGGCTCAGGCATATGAAGAGTTAGCTTCCAAAGGTTACTTCTCAGAATACATCGATTCTAACGTATGGCCTTCCGGACAGAACGTTGAGTTAGCAGGCGGTCAGGCAGCTATGTACTTAAATGGTTCTTGGTTACCAAACGAAGTTCTTGAAACAACAGGTCCTGATTTTAAATGGGGATGCTTTAGCTATCCTGATTGTGGCGGTGTAGACGGTGTAGAAGCTTCCAACTTTGGTGCTCAGGTTTATGCAATCAACAAAGACACAAAGGTTGCACCGGAAGCATTTGAATTAATTCAATATATTACAAAGGGCGAGTTCGACCAGAAGATGTCTCAGCTGTCAACAGGTATTCCTGCTGATACAACCAATACCGAATGGCCTACTATGCTTTCAGCAGTACAACCGGTTTTAAATTCTCTTACAACCAGATATGCTTGGGCAGCCGGTGCAGAATGTAACGCAGATATGACTCCAATTATCAAAGGTAATTTCTTAAAACTTTGTGGTGGAAAATTAACCGCTCAACAGTTTATTGATGAAATGGAAGCAGCAAGTAAATAATCACTTATGTGGTGGCATCGTGCACACGCTGCCACCACATTTTTTTAAAGAAATAGTGTATTTATGAAGGAGGAATCGCAAGTGAAAAAGAACAAACCTATGATGATTGCTTTTTTAGCGCCGGCATTATTATTTTTCGTACTTGTATTCGTATATCCAATTTGTAGAACGATTATAATGAGTTTCTTCAAAATAGATGGAATTACAGACAGCATAGCAGACTGGAGCTTTACCGGAATTGATAATTATGTAAAATTAATTAATACCAGCATTTTTCAAACATCTATGTGGAACCTTTTTAGGATATGGTTTATTGGTGGAATTATTGTATTGAGCGTTGCTTTATTATTTGCAGCAATTATAACAAGCGGCATTCGCTTTAAAAGCTTTTTCAGAGCCATTATTTATTTGCCAAATGTAATAAGTGCAGTAGCATTGGCCATGATGTGGCTACAGTATGTGTATAGTCCAAGATATGGATTAATCAAAGATTTCTTTGAATTTTTACATATGGATAAATTAGCGGCAATTCAATGGACCGATGACGCACACAAATTTTGGGCATTACTTTTTGCTTATTGCTTTGGTATGATAGGCTATCATATGTTGATTTTTTCCAGTGGAATTGAAAGAATTAGTCCCGAATACTTTGAAGCAGCAAGAATTGATGGAGCAGGAAAAGTAAAACAGTTCCGATATATTACGTTACCATTATTAAAAGGAATTTTCAAAACGAATATTACTATGTGGTCTGTAAGCAGTGTGGGATTTTTCGTATGGTCGCAGCTTTGGTCTTCTGTTACAGCGGATACCAACACCATCACCCCTATGGTTTACATGTATACCCAGATCTTTGGAGCCGGAAACTCCATGACAGAGCGTAATGCAGGTCTTGGTGCATCCATTGGTGTATTATTAAGTATTTGCGTTGTTCTGATATTTATTGCTTGTAACAAGTTAATCAAAGACGATGATTTGGAATTCTAGAAAGGGGGAAATCAAGATGAAAAAAGAAAAAGAGATAAGAGAAAAAATAAATTGGAAAAAAGAAGCGAGATTGGCCCCTGGGTATATTGTATTATTACTCTGGATTCTATTTACCTTTATAATTCTAGGCTGGGTGTTGGCGGCCAGTTTTTCAACTACACAGGATATTTTTGCAGGAAAGGCATTGGCATTTCCTTCGGGAATACATTTTGAAAATTACATAAAGGCATGGACGAGTTCAAACGTTTCAGTTTTCTTTTCAAACTCGCTCCTCTATTCGGTTATATCCTGTACCTGTTTGATTCTTGTATGTGCACCGGCAGCTTACATTCTATCAAGATTTGATTTTAAAATTAATAAATTAATTCAAGGAAGTTTTGTATCTGCAATGGGAGTACCAGTAATCATGATTATCCTGCCTCTGTTTAGTTTAATAGCAGGAATGGGAATCCTTAATCACGAAATGGCAAACAGGGTAGTATTAATTATCTTATATATTGGTATTAATGTACCTTATACTACAATTTTCTTAATGACATATTTTAGTAATATATCCAGAGCCTATGAAGAGGCAGCAGCCATTGATGGTTGCCCGCCAATGAAGACTTTTTGGAGAATTATGCTTCCAATGGCACAGTCCGGAATCATTACGGTAACCATATTTAACTTTATTAATATCTGGAATGAATATTTCTTATCCTTGATTTTTGCAAACTCCGATAAATTAAGACCGGTAGCGGTTGGACTGTATTCTTTGATTAATTCCATGAAGTATACAGGAGACTGGGCAGGAATGTTCGCAGCAGTTATTATTGTATTCCTTCCAACTTTTATACTATATATTTTCTTATCAGAAAAGATTATTGCAGGTGTAACTGGTGGTGGAGTAAAAGGTTGATAGGAGGTCATTATTATGAGTAAACCGGTATTGGTTATTATGGCAGCAGGAATGGGCAGCCGCTATGGAGGATTAAAACAAATTGATCCAATTGATAAGGCGGGACATATTATTATTGATTTTTCCATTTATGATGCCATAGAAGCAGGATTTGAAAAAATAGTTTTTATTATTAAAAAGCAAGATGAAGCAGATTTTCGTGCCTGCATTGGTGACCGCATGGAGAAATTGATAGAGGTTGCTTATGTATACCAGGAAATGAATAATCTTCCTGAGGGCTATCATGTGCCGGAAGGAAGAACGAAGCCTTATGGTACGGGACACGCCATCCTATCTTGTAAAGGCGTAGTAGATGGACCATTTGCAGTTATTAATGCCGATGATTATTATGGAAAAAATGCTTACAAAATGCTTTATGACTATTTGGAAAAACAGACAGAAGATGAAAAATATAATTATACGATGGTAGGCTATGTTTTAGAAAATACACTCACAGAAAATGGTCACGTTGCCCGTGGAGTCTGTGAAATGGGAGAAAATGGTTTCCTCAAAGAAATTCATGAAAGAACCCATATCGAGAAAAGAAACGGGGCTGCAGAATATACAGAAGATGACGGAAAGACTTGGGTTACCATTCCGGAAGGAAGCTGTGTATCCATGAATATGTGGGGATTTGGACCAAGCATTTTAGAGGAACTGGAAAAAAGATTTCCAATCTTTTTAGATGAAAACTTAGAAAAAAATCCTTTAAAATGCGAGTATTTTTTACCAATGGTAGTAGGAGAACTTCTTACAGAAGGAAAAGCAAGTGTTGAAGTTCAAAAATCTTTGGATAAGTGGTACGGAGTGACCTATCATGAAGACAAGGAAGCAGTAATGCAGGCAATCCAACAACTAAAGGATAAGGGTCTATATCCTGAAAGATTATGGGACGGTGAATCATAATGGAAAGAGAAGCACTAAATAATTTTCAGTTTCAGGGACAGTTTATGGATGTGAGACCTTATGGAAGTGGTCACATTAATGACACTTTTTTGGTCACGATGAAGGAGAAGAAAGCGGAGAGACATTATATTTTGCAAAAAATGAATCGAAGCATATTCAAATCACCGGAAGAACTTATGGAAAATATCATAAATGTAACCTCCCATCTAAGAAATAAAATTATAGAAAGAGGTGGAAACCCAGATAGGGAAACATTGAATCTGGTGTTGACAACGGAAGGCAAAAAGTATTATATTGATAAACAGGGAGAATACTGGAGGGCATACATCTTTATTGAAGATGCAGTCAGCTTCGATTTGGTAGAAAATCCACATGACTTTTATCAAAGTGCCGTAGCATTTGGACATTTCCAGAGACTACTTTCTGATTTTCCCGCAGATACCCTTCATGAAACCATTGTTGGCTTTCATGATACAGAAAGTAGATTTGAGGTCTTTAAAGAAGTTATAAAAAGGGATATAATGAAAAGGGCAGGGTTTGTTTCAGAGGAAATCAACTTTGTTTTGGAAAGAGAAGAGTTGGTACATTCCTTGTGTCAAATGCGAAAAAATGGGGAACTGCCTCTTCGCGTTACCCACAATGACACCAAACTCAACAATATTATGATCGACAATGAAACCGGAAAAGGAATCTGTGTCATTGATTTAGATACGGTAATGCCTGGACTTACAGCCCATGATTTTGGTGATTCCATTCGCTTTGGAGCAAGTACAGCTCCAGAGGATGAAGTGGATCTTGAAAAAGTGGAATGCGACTTATCTTTGTTTGAATTGTACACCAAAGGGTTTATTGAAGGATGTGCGGGCAGTTTGACACCAAAGGAATTAGAGGTGCTTCCCCTAGGTTCCATGACCATGACCTTTGAATGTGGAATGCGGTTTTTAACAGACTATCTACAAGGAGATACTTATTTTAAAATTCATCGTCCGGATCATAACCTGGATCGTTGCAGAACGCAGTTTAAACTGGTAAGTGATATGGAATCAAAGCTGAATGAAATGAAAGAAATCGTTAAAAAGTATCAGAGCTAGTTGTATTTAAAGGAGGAAGAAGAATGGCAATACTTGTAACAGGAGGAGCCGGATATATAGGAAGTCATACCTGCATAGAACTTTTAAAGGAAGGCTACGAAGTTGTTGTAGTGGACAATCTTTACAATTCCAGTGAAAAAGCATTGGAGAGAGTGAAAAAGATAGCAGGGAAAGACCTTACCTTTTATAAAACGGATATTCGTGATAAAGAAGGATTAGAAGAAATTTTTGCAAAAGAGGACATTGATTCGGTTATACACTTTGCAGGACTGAAGGCGGTGGGAGAATCGGTTAGAAAACCTTTGGAATATTATGAAAATAATATTTATGGAACCTTAGTTTTATGTGAGGTAATGCGAAACCATAACGTAAAGGATATTGTATTTAGCTCTTCTGCAACGGTTTATGGAGATCCTGCATTTGTACCAATTACAGAGGACTGCCCAAAAGGAATCATAACCAATCCTTATGGACAGACAAAGAGTATGCTGGAACAGATTTTAACGGACATCCAAGTGGCAGACCCAGAATGGAATGTAATTCTTCTTCGCTACTTTAACCCAATTGGTGCCCATATTAGTGGAATTATTGGAGAAGATCCAAAGGGAATTCCAAACAACCTTGTTCCTTATATTGCCCAGGTTGCCGTAGGAAAATTGAAATGTCTTGGTGTTTTTGGAGATGATTACGATACCCATGATGGAACCGGAGTACGGGATTACATCCATGTAGTCGATTTAGCACTGGGACATGTAAAAGCGATTAAAAAGTTGGAAGAGAAAGCCGGAGTCAGTGTTTACAATCTTGGAACCGGTATTGGCTATAGTGTTTTAGATGTGGTACATGCCTTTGAAAAAGCAAGCCAGAAAAAGATAGCATATGAAATCAAACCAAGGAGAGCCGGCGATATTAAAGCTTGCTATGCGGATCCTAAAAAGGCAGAAAAAGAGTTGGGATGGAAAGCACAGTACGGAATTGAAAGAATGTGTGAAGACTCTTGGAGATGGCAGTCACAGAATCCAAATGGTTACGCAGATTGATAAAAAAATAATGAGATTGTTGGTGCACGTAGAGAATATCTGTGTGAGAATAGGGAATTAGGTGAAAATCCTAAACAGTCCTGCTGCCGTAAAGACCGAGTCATTTTTAAAATACCACTGAGCCAAAAGCTTGGGAAGGATAAAATGATGCGTGACGTCTAAGTCGAAAGACCTGCCAACAGGAATCCAAAGATACTTCACAGGATATGAAGGTTTGGTTGCTATGAATGTCTATTTGTCATACAATAAAATTAAAACTCCGGTCTTTGATCGGAGTTTTATTTTATTGTATAGGAAAGTATTTCCTATGTAAAAAAACAATCGGAAAGAAGAAGGAGTGAGAAAAAGATTGGAAAAAGACGTATATCGGATCTGCAGTCAAATAAAGGAAACCAAGAAAGAAGTACAAAAACAAACGGAAGACTACCTGGATGATCTAGCGAAACCACCGGGAAGCTTAGGAGAATTGGAACGCTTTGCTGCAAAAATTTCTTCTATAACGGGAAAGGTTCAAAATCATTTAGATAAAAGGGCCGTTTTGGTTTTCGCATCGGATAATGGAGTAATCGAAGAAGGGGTGGCTTCAGGACCACAAAGCCTTACCGCTTCACAAACCTTAAATATGCTGAAAGGCATCACAGGGGTGGCAGTACTTGCAAAACATTTTCATAGTGATTTAATGGTAGTGGATGTGGGTATAAATGCAGATTTAGACCATCCCGATTTGATAAAAAGGAAGATACGAAAATCAACTTCTAATATTGCAAAAGAAGAGGCTATGTCAGAAAAAGAAGTTTTTGAAGCCTTGCAGATTGGAATAGACCTTGCTTCTGAAGCCAAAGAAAAAGGATACCAGGTTATTGGTATTGGCGAAATGGGCATAGGAAATACAACAACCAGCAGTGCCGTTTTAGCAGCGATTTTAAACATACCAAAAGAAAATATGGAAGAGATTGTTGGCAAAGGTGCGGGACTTACCCTGGAAGCCTATCAAAAGAAAGTGGAAACGGTAAAAAAGGCATTGGAAATAAACCAGCCGGATCAGAAAAATATACCGATGGTGCTGCAAAAAGTAGGTGGATTTGATTTGGCGGCTATGACAGGAGCGTATCTTGGGGCGGCCTATTATCAGATTCCTGTAGTGATGGATGGATTTATTTCTGTGGTGGCGGCACTTTGTGCAGTTAAAATGCAGCCTTATGTAAGACAATATCTTTTCCCTTCTCATAAATCCTTTGAAAGAGGATACATGATAGCTTTGAAGGAAATGGAATTATCTTCCTGCCTTGACTTAAACATGCGTCTTGGAGAAGGAAGCGGATGCCCTATTATGTTTGAAATTTTAGCGGCATCCTGTAGCATTGTTAGAGAGATGGCAACGTTTGAACAGGCAGAAATTAATCGGGACTATTTAAATAAAATAAAAATACCGGAGGCTTTTTAACATGAAGGTATGGATATCGGGTGGCTGTAAAAATGGAAAGTCTACCTATGCACAAAAAATTGCCCAACACCAGAAAAAAGAAAATCAGCCATTATATTATGTGGCAACCATGTGCCCTGTGGATGAAGAAGATGAAGAACGAATTCACCGCCATGTCTTAGAACGAAGGGGAATGGGATTTAAAACCATAGAAACCCCTACCCATATTGGGGAAATATTGACTTCCTGTAATAAATCCGGATCTTTTTTAATCGACAGTGTGACCGCACTGCTAGCCAATGAAATGTTTTCAGAAGAAGGAATACATTGGGAAATCGAAAAAAAAATAGGGGCGGAGCTGGAAGAGATATTAGAGCAGGTAAAGGATATTGTGATTGTTTCGGATTACATTTATGCAGACTGTGGTATCTTTTCAGAGGATACGGAGAACTACCGCAGAAGCCTTGCATATTTAGATCGAATTTGTGTGAAAAACTGTGATATTGTATTAGAAATTAGCTTTGGGAATGCAATCATTCACAAGGGAAGGAAATTATATGAAACGTTGGTTTAAAGGTTTGGTAATGTCCTTTTCTATGTTTTCCATTTTACCAATGCCAAGGAAAATCTGGGAAGAGAGTGCAGCGAATCTTTTAATTCCATTTTATCCCTTGGTAGGTCTGGCTTTTGGAGGAATCTGGTATGGATGCAGTATACTGTTTTCCTATATGGAAGTACCCATTGTATTAAAAACGGTGATTCTTATGATACTGCCGGCTTTGCTAAGTGGATTCTTACATATGGATGGATATATGGATACGATGGATGCCCTTCATTCCAGAGGGAGTATGGAAGAAAAGAAAAGAATCCTAAAGGATTCTCATGTGGGAGCTTTTGCCGTTATATATTTTGGACTGTGGCTTTTTTTATCCTATGCAGCGGTATATTCTATCGTAGAAGGAGAAAAAAACACCATTGCATTTTTATGGATTCCATTTTTGTCTCGTGCAATTACAGGCTTTTTTGTGTTAACAGAAAAGCCCATGTGGGAGAACGGATATTTACTTTTATACAGAAAAGAGGCAAAAAAAATACATAAAATCCTTCCTGTTTTTTACATAGGAGTGATTTTTCTTGGGCTACTGTTAGGTGGAGTTCAAAAGATGTGGTTCATTTTCTTTGCATTAATTGGCACGGCGATAGTAAGTGAAAAATATTTAATACGACAATTTGATGGAATTTCAGGGGACTTATCGGGCTGCATTTTGACACTAAGCGAACTCGGTGCATTGCTTACATTTGCCCTTATATAACCTCTAAAAAGGAGAAGCTATGATTTTGATTTTTGGTGGAGCATATCAGGGAAAGCTTGCATATGTGAAAGAAAAATATGAAATGAAAGAGCAGGATATCTTTTTTTGTGAAAAAGGGAAACTGGATATGGATGACTCTAAAGACGTGATGTATGGACTGGAACATTTAATATGGGAGCTGGTGAAAAGAGAAATTCCTTATGAAGCTTTTATAGAAGATAAATTGCCAGGATGGAAGAATAAAATTATTGTTTGTGAGGACAATTCCTGTGGGGTGGTTCCCATAGACCCCTTGCTTCGCCAATATAGAGAAACCCAGGGACGAGTGCTTTCTTTGCTTTCTAAAAATGCAGAAAAGGTTGTACGAATGTTTTGCGGATTGGAGAGTCTGATTAAATGAAGCTGCATTTGATTCGCCACGGACGGACCTTAGCCAATGAAAAACATCTATATTGTGGACATACGGATATTTCTTTAAGTGAAAAAGGGAAAATGGATCTTCTTGTGTTAAAAAATAGAGTAGATTATCCCAAGGGAGATTTTTTTATTACCAGTGGATTAAAACGCTGCAGAGAAACCTTAGAGATTTTATATGATAAATCGGAAGATTTTTCTATGGCGGAATGGATGGAAATGAATTTTGGAGTTTTTGAGATGAAGTCTTATGAAGAATTAAAAAACCGAAAAGATTACAAAATGTGGATTCAGGATGTAGAAAAAAACAAATGTCCGTTAGGAGAAAGTCAAACAATATTTTTAAATCGAATTCAACATGGATGGATACAATTGAAAGAAATCTGCCCAAATAGAGAGGATGCAAATATACTGGTAATTACACATGGAGGTGTTATTGCAAACAGTATGGAGCTGCTATTTCCAAAGGAAAAAAATTTTTATGAATGGCAGCCAAAGTGTGGCAGAGGATATTCCATTGAATTAATAGATAAAAAACTAAAATATCAAGTAATTTAAAAAGAAAGGTAACAAAATGAAGAAGAAAAAGAAAATTTTAACCTGGGTGGTAGCACTTACTCTTATCTTGTCATTAGCAGGATGTGGAAACAAAAATCAACCAGAGGATACACAGAATACCCAGAAAGCGGTAAAAGAAGAGACCACCGAAAATAAAAAAACAGAAATGCCAACAACCGATCGTTCCGGAAATAAAATTACAATACCGGAGACCGTGGATTCTATTATATCCTTAGCACCTTCTATTACCGAGACCGTAATCGCATTAGGCTGTGGAGATAAGTTAACGGCAGTGGATACGAACTCAGTGGGAAGGGAAGGCGTATCGGAAGAACTGCCGGCTTTTGATTTAATGAACCCTGATGTAGAAAAACTGGCAGAATTGCATCCGGATTTGATTTTAGTTTCCGGAATCAGTTTAGTAGATGGAAAAGACCCCTTTAAACCACTTACCGATATGGGAATCTGTATTGTCTGTATTCCAACCAGTGAAAGTATACAGGGGATTAAAGAAGACCTTGAATTTCTAGGACAAATTCTTAAAAAAGAAGAAAAAAGTGATGCCTTGATTTTAGAAATGGAAAGTGAAATTGAAAAAATTGCGGCCATTGGAAAAACGATTACGGATAAAAAAAGCGTATATTTTGAAATTGCCGCGGCACCCTACATGTATAGTTGTGGATCCGGTGTATACTTAAATGAGATGATGGATTTAATTGGTGCAAAAAATGTGTTTGCACAGGAGAAAGGCTGGATGTCCGTTGAAAATGAAATGGCAGTAAATGCAAATCCGGATGTAATTCTTACCAATGTAAATTATGTTGAAAATCCATGTGATGAAATTTTAGGAAGAAAAGGATGGGAAGAAATAACAGCAATAAAAAATGGCGAAGTTTACTATATCGACAACATGTCAAGTTCTTTGCCAAACCAGAATATTGTGAAGGCATTGAAAGAAATGGCCGTTGCTGTTTATCCTGAATTATATAAATGAAAAAAAATAAAAAAATAAGCATGGTGCTTCTATTTTCCATTCTCAGTATTCTACTGGGAATTGGAATAGGAAGTGTATGGATATCTCCTGAGGAAATCATACGTGTTCTGGCATACAAAATCCTTCAATTTCCTCTTCCGGAATGGTTTTCCCCCATTCACATTGGCTTAGTATGGAACATAAGACTGCCAAGAGTGTTTTTGGCATTTTTGGTTGGGGCAGCACTGGCTGTGAGTGGAACGGTTATGCAGTCGGTACTGATGAATCCACTTGCCTCTTCTTATGGTTTGGGAGTTTCTTCTGGGGCCGGACTGGGTGTGATTCTTGTAATGATGAGCGGAGCATCTTCGGGAATCCTTGGGATTTTTTTATTGCCTGTAGTGGGACTTTTATCCGGACTGCTTACGGTGATACTTGCCATAGCCATAGCATCTCGGCTGGATCGTAATTTGTCCAACTATACAATCATTCTTACGGGAATGGTTTTATCCTTGTTTATAAATGCAATTATGTCTACCCTTGCCTCCTCTTCTTCCAAATATGCCCAAAGAATTACGCTATGGCAGCTGGGCAGCTTTTCCATGAAAGAATGGAGCTATGTAGTGGTGCTTTTCCCAATCGTGATTGGCTGCATCCTCTTTTTCATGAGATATGCAAATGAAATGGATATTATGACCTTTGGAGAAGAACAGGCCCTTTCCATGGGAATCGATTTAAAGAAGACAAAGTGGATTCTCATTGGATTGACCGCCGCACTTACCGGAACGGCAGTGGCTTTTGTAGGAATTATCGGTTTTGTAGATTTGATTGCACCTCATGTGGTGAGGCGTTTTTTTGGTTCTTCCCATAAATTTGTGATTCCCATGTCTGCACTTTTTGGAGGAAGCTTTATGGTGTTAGTGGATATTCTTGCAAGAACATTGGTATCTCCATCGGAAATACCAATTGGATCCATTACGGCATTGGTGGGGGCACCTTTTTTCATTTATTTGTTTTTTCAAAGCAGAAGGGAGAAATAAATTATGCTAAAGGTAGAAAAATTAAGTGGTGGATATGGTTCCAAAGAAGTACTTCATGAAATATCATTTTCGGTAAAAGCAAATGAAAAGCTATGTATTCTGGGCCCCAATGGCTGTGGAAAAACAACACTTTTACGAGCGATCAGCGGGTTATTGCCTTCCAGTGGAAAGGTTACTTTTGATGGAATGGATGTTCATAAAGCAGGACGCAGAGAGGTTGCAAAAAAAATTGCACTTATGAGTCAAATTTCAGGTATTCCTTTTTCTTATACGGTTTTTGAAACGGTATTAATGGGAAGATATGCACATATGAAACCGGGTATTTTCAATGGAAAAAGTGAAGTAAATGAAAAAATGGTTTTGGAATGTCTAAATAAGGTAGGAATGGTGGAACAAAAAGACCGGTTGATTACAGAACTTTCAGGAGGACAGCTGCAAAGGGTGTTTCTGGCACGGGTTTTTGCCCAGGATCCACAAATGATTCTCCTGGATGAACCAACAAATCATTTGGACTTAAAATACCAGATTGAACTTATGGAAGAATTAAAAAAATGGGCAAATGAAAAATCACGTTGTGTCATTGGTGTTTTGCATGATATCAACCATGCACTTAATTTTGCAGATACAATATTGCTCTTAAAGGAAGGTGCGGTACAACGCTTTGACAAAAGACAGAATTTTCAAGTAGCCTCTTTAAATACAACGTATGGAATGGACGTAAAGTCCTATATGCTAAAAGCACTGGAAAGGTGGAATGATTCTCTATGAACGAAATATATCGAAGCCCCTATGAGGCTTATCCATTTTTATGTGATCCCGGAGAAGATGAACGATGTGACTTTGAACTATTTACGGATGAAATTGCCAGCCAAATTGGTCTTCTTCGCGAAAAAGTAAAAAATAAAACAATATGCCAGGACCTGCTTATTTTATGTGAACTGGTATATCATATGAATCCTTCTCTTCGCACCTTTGTTTCTATAACCCAGGAAGAAAAGGAGTGGCTTGTAAACAAAACGTTACAATTAAAAGAAGAGGTTTCCAATCGATGTGAAAAATTTGTTCTGACACAGGGATGTGAAGCAGCATGTTATGCACATCTTCTTCGGGTACAGGGAAAGTCGCTGGTTCGATTTTTATATCGCTATATGGAAAAAGGAAATCCGGTAGATCCCATACTGATCGATTTTGCAAATTTAATTTCTCAGTACTTTTTTTATTTGGCATTAAAACTAAATAAAATGGAAAAGAGAGAGGAAATTCCTTATATAAGCCGTAATTATAAATAAAGCAAGGATAAAAAACCTTTACAATAAAAATGTAAAGGTTTTTTTAATGACAAAAGGAAGAAAATCCGCTATTATATATTATGAAGTAAAATTAAGCTAAGATAGAAAGGAAGGTAGTATAGCTCCACTAAAAAATCTATCGGAGGCAATTTACAAATTTATAAAATAGTAGTGAGGATAACAGAATGATAAAAATTTTAAAAAAATGGTGGGTACTTTTTTTGATTTTGACAATGCTGTTGTATTTAATTGTGGGAGCTGTGGCTCCATTTCTCCATTATAAGAAAATTTCATCTACAAAGCCATTTTTAAATGAACTATTTTCAGAAAATCAAAGAAAAGAACGTGCCATGTTATTGGAAAGTAATCAAAGTGCATGGGAAGAAAGAATTCGACTTATGAATCAGGCGGAGGATAGAATCATTCTATCTACTTTTGACATGAGAGAAGGAAAAAGTACAAGGGATATTCTTGCTCTTTTGTATCAAAAGGCAGAAGAGGGAATTTCTGTTAAAATTATAGTAGATGGAATTAGCGGAGTCGTTCGAATGGCAGGATGCGCCTTATTTTATGCGGTATCTGCACACCCAAACATTCAAATTAAAATCTATAATCCATTAAATCCATTAAAACCATGGACAACCCAGGGAAGAATGCACGATAAGTATATTATTGTGGATGACAAAGGCTATATTTTAGGCGGAAGAAATACGTTTGATTATTTTATAGGCAGTTATAATACCAAAAATAGAAGTTTTGACCGGGAGGTTCTTATATATAATGAAGGACCGGGGAAAAAATCGGAAAGTTCTTTGAATCAGATTGAAACTTATTTTTGGAGTGTATGGAATCAGAAAGTTTCAAAACTATTTCATGAAAAGACCCCTTTTTATATGCGCAGCAAGGTAAAGGATGAAGTGGGGCTATTAAAAGAACGATACAAAAAAATAGAGGAAAAAAACAGAAAACTATTTGAAAAAAACGATTATTATTTAAAAAATACCTGTGAAATTAAAGGGGTACAGCTTTTATGGAATCCCATTCATATTTATGGGAAAGAGCCGGTGGTATTTGAACAGTTAACCCAGCTTATGAGCCGAGCAAAAGAAAGAGTTATCATTCATACCCCCTATTTAGTTTGCAATACCTACATGAAAGAGGAATTGAAAAAAATTAGTGAAGCAGTACCCAACACCAGAATTATTCTTAATTCCGTTGAAAATGGAGATAATTTTTTTGCATCCAGTGATTACCGAAGGCATAAAAAAGATTTATTATCCATGGGCATGAAACTTTATGAATACGATGGAGGAACTTCCTATCATGGAAAATCTTTAGTCCTGGATCATAATATTTCTGTGATTGGCTCTTATAATTTTGACCTGCGAAGCACCTATATGGATACCGAACTTATGCTGGTGATTCGAAGTGAGGAACTGGCAGAAGAACTTATGAAGAATATGGAAACCATTCAAAAAGACTGCCGCTATGTGAAAAATGCCACAACTTATGAAACACCGGAACATATTAAAGTTTTAGAGGTTCCTTCCTGGAAAAAAGTGGCGTGGCAGGTAATTGGTTTTATTATGCAGCCTTTTCGCTGTTTAATATAAAAAGTGACTGAGTAAAAAATGTATTCAATCATAAATTTTGTGCATGCTCGAAGTATGCGGATTGGTAGAAAATGATAAAAGAAAATGAGTTTAATCAATTTGGGTTATCGGAAAAAATAGTAAATACCTTACACCTTTTAGGGTATAATAAACCCACAGAAATACAAAAAATGGTGCTTCCCTATGGATTATCCGGAAAAGATATTGTAGCAAAATCCCAAACCGGTAGTGGGAAAACGGCAGCATTCGCAATCCCAATTTGTGAAAAGGTAAGATGGGAGGACAACCTTCCTCAGGCATTGGTTTTAGAACCAACCCGTGAACTTACGGTACAGGTAAAAGAAGAAATCTTTAATGTAGGAAGAGAAAAACGTTTAAAGGTAGCCGATGTATTCGGGGGATTTCCCATTGATAAACAGATACGAACCTTGAGTCAAAAAACTCATATTGTAGTGGGAACACCTGGTAGAATTATGGATCACATACGGCGGGAAAGCCTAAAACTTTCGAATATAGAGTACCTTGTTCTTGATGAAGCCGACTTAATGCTTAATATGGGATTTATGGAAGAGGTGGAAGAAATTCTTTCCTATGTACCGGCACAGAAACAAACCATGTTATTTTCTGCCACCTTAGGAGAGTCCATAGAAAACCTGGTGGAAAATTATATGAAAAATCCGGAACGTCTTATTATTGAAAGCCGAACCCAGACAGTAGAAGAGGTAAGACAGGAATATGTATTTTGTGAAAATGAAAAAAAATATGAAACGCTGCTTCAACTGCTCGTACAAGAAAATCCACAGGATTGCATGATCTTTTGCGGAACCAGAGAGATGGTAAATGTTCTTTATCAAAAAATGAAACGGGATGGGATACACTGTGGAATGATTCATGGAGAGCTGGAACAAGGAGACCGCATCCATGTAGTAGAAGAATTCAGACAGGGAGCCTTTCACTGTTTTATTGCTACGGATGTCGCGGCAAGAGGCATTGATTTTGAGAATGTAACGCATGTTTTTCAATATGATTTTCCCACAGGAAAAGAAAACTATGTGCATCGGGCAGGACGTACCGGGAGAAATGGAAAAACAGGTGCTTCCATTAGCTTGCTATCAGAAGCAGACCGAAGGATGAAAACAGAAATAGAAGAGTACATTGGACAGGAATTAAAGCCCTATCCCTGGAAGGAAAAAGAAAATATAGAACAGAGTGAATTTTTGAAGCGGCAAAAAGCAAAAGTGGTTCGTAGAGAAAAAAAAGGTGCAATATTAAATAAAAACATTACAAGACTGGCAATCGGTGGTGGAAAAAAATCTAAGATGCGTGCCGTTGATCTTGTAGGAACGTTATGTTCTATAGAAGGAATGAAAGATTCCGATATTGGAATTATTGATATCAGAGAAAGCCTTTCTTATGTAGAAATTCTAAATGGAAAAGGGAAAATGGTGTATGAGGTTTTGCAGGAAAAGCCAATAAAGGGGAAGCTAAGAAAAGTTCGAATGGGAAGGGTATAATTTGGGTGAATTCCAAAACAGTGGGTGTCACATGAAGTGGATAAAAAAAAGAGATATTGTAATAATGATGGGGATACTTATTATAGCAGCCGGAGTTTATTTTTCCTACAATCAGTATGTAAAACAGAAACCGGCAAAAGCTGAAATTTATTATAAATCCCAGCTAATAAAAACCGTGTTTTTGAATACAGGAAAAGAAGAAATTTTTACTTTACCACAGGCCGAACAGGTTACATTTCATCTCTACAAGGAGGGCGCGATTGCCTTTGAGTCTTCCAACTGTCCGGATAAAGTTTGTGTTAAATCAGGAAAATTAAGATGGGTCGGACAAAGCGCAGCCTGTCTGCCCAATAAAATCATTCTTAAAATCGTTCCACAGGAACGAGGGAAAGAGGATGTAGACATGATAGGATAAAAGAAAATGAGATCGAGTAAAACAAAACAGATGGTATTAACGGCAATGCTTTTTGCAACGGCAATGGTGTTATCCATATTGGAAGGTATGTTACCCCTGCCAATTCCTGTACCGGGAGTTAGATTCGGATTATCCAATATTGTAGTAATGTATGCCCTGTTTTTTCTTAATAAAAGGGCAGCATTTTCCATTGCCATTTTAAAAGGTGTATTTGCAGCTTTGACGCGAGGTGTCGTTGCTGGTTTTTTGAGTATGGCAGGAGGCATTTTTGCACTTCTTGCTATGAGTTTATTTATGACCGTATGGAAGGAAAAAGGTTCTTACTTTTTTTACAGTATGATAGGAGCCGTTTCACATAACATTGGCCAGTTTGCAGCAATCTCCATTATTTATACCAATATGGCACTTATTTATTATTTGCCGGTTTTACTGGTCTCCGGAATGGCAGCCGGGCTGGTAACATCAATATTACTTAAGTTTATTTTACCGGCTTTACAAAAGCTTAACTTGGGAGAGAGGCTTGATGATGAAGAAAAGAAGTAAATGGGCGATACTGGGAATGATAGTCTGTTTTTTAGCAGGTTGTCAAAAATCTTCTGGAGTAGAACGGTTTGACGCACAGTTTTTGAATTTGTTTGATACCATGACAGAAATCATTGGATATGCGGAAAATAAAGAATCTTTTTCAAAAGAAGTAGAAAAAATACACGATAAGCTTTATGAATACCATGTACTTTATGATATTTATAATGACTATGAAGGAATTCATAATATAAAAACCATTAATGATAATGCAGGAATAAAACCGGTTAAAGTGGACAAAAAAATAATAGACTTATTGCTTTTTGGAAAGGAAATGTTTGAAAAGACAAAGGGTAAGATGAATATTGCATATGGGAGTGTATTGACCATCTGGCATGAATATAGAACAAAAGGACTGGCGGAACCCAAAAAGGCAGCTCTGCCTGAAAAGGAAGAATTAGAAGAAGCAGCAAACCATGCGGACATAGATAAAATGATAATCGATGAAGAAGCTTCTACGGTTTTTCTTGAAGACGAAAAAATGAGTTTAGATGTAGGGGCCTTAGGAAAAGGGTATGCTGTAGAGATGGTAAGTAATTATGCAAAAGAAGAGGGAATGCATCATTTGCTAATTAGTGTTGGAGGTAATATAGCGGCAATTGGAACCCGGGGAGATGGGACAAAGTGGAAACTGGGGATACAAAATCCGGATAAAGAAAGTGAGCAGGCGTATGTTTGCAAAGTAAAGATGGAAAACCAGTCGCTGGTTACGAGTGGAAGCTATCAACGATACTATGTAGTAAATGGAAAAGAGTATCCTCATATCATTGATCCGGATACCGGAATGCCGTCTCAATATTTTGCCGGAGTCTCTATTTTAAGTGAACATTCGGGAATTGCCGATGCACTTTCCACGGCTGTTTATAATATGCCATTTAAAGAGGGAAAAGCATTGATTGAAGGACTTGAAAATACAGAAGCAATGTGGATTTATAAAGATGGAAGGATGGACTTCACCGGTGGATTTAAGGAATATATTGCAGAGTAGGGTGTAAAACGGTATAATGAGAAGAGAAATTGTGATTTTTGCAAAAAAGAGAGGAAGAGAATGATTAAAAAGAAAAATGAAAAAAGTGGATGGAAGATCCTCCTTTCATTGATAATAATTATATTAATTACAGGCTGCAGTGCAGAAAAAAAAGCAAAGGAAAGTTACAAAGAGGGGCTCTCTTCATTGGAAAAAACCGAATATTCGGAGGCAATTGAAAATTTTAACCATTCGCTGATAAAAGATGGAGACCGTAAAAAAGAAAGAGAAATAAATAAAAAGGCCTATTATGGTCTGGGAGTTTCTTATTTTGAACAAGGAGAGTACAAGAAAGCCGAAACGAATCTTAAAAAAGCTCTTAAAATAGAAGAATTACCAGATTGGAACTATGATATTCAAAATTATCTCTTAGATACGCTGATAAGACTTGAACAACAGGAAGAAGCTTATGATTTGGTCCAGATAGTAAGGAAAGAAAAACCAAAAGATTTTACCCTTATTTTTAAGGAATATGATATCTTAAAAGAATTAGATAAGGAAGAAGAAGCGGTTTCACTTTTAAATGAAGCACTGTCGATTAAGGGTCTTGACCGTGAGAACCAATATATGCGGGCGCGGGCTTATTATTATCTTGGAAATACAAAGAAAGCACAGGCAGGTATGGAAAAAGCAATAAAAAAAGATATACCGGAAGCTATGTTTTACATGGGAAAAATAGAAGAAGACAAAGGAAAATATGAAGAGGCACTTTCTTGGTATGACCGGTATCAAAAAGCAGAAAAAAAGGTAAGCGATGTTTTGTATCTTCAAGAAATGGCCTGTTATAATAAACTGGGAAAACCAAAGGATGCCCTTTTCACAGTTAGGGACGGAATCTTAAATGGAGACGGTTCTTGTCTCCGGGAATTAAAGTACTCAGAAATTGTTTTGCTGGAAAAAGAACTTTCCTTTCAAGAGGCTTATGATAAATGCAGTGATTATGTAAAAAATTATGAAGAGGATGAAATCATGAAAAAGGAATTTGAATTTTTAAAAACCAGAACGAAGAACTAAGAAAAAGAACAGGATATTTTCCTTACTCATATTTGTGTTTTACACAAAACCACGGGACATTGGAAAGGAAATGGTTAATAATATGGCAGAATTGCATGAAATAGAACAAGAACCAGAGAAAATTATTTTAGTGGGAGTTTCTTTGCATGAAAAGGATGATACGGAAGAATCCTTGAATGAATTGGAAGAACTTGCAAAAACAGCAGGGGCGGTTACCGTTGCAAAAATTATACAAAAAAGAGAGTCCGTTCATCCGGGAAGTTATATAGGAAAAGGAAAGATGATAGAGGTAAAGGCACTGCTAGATGAACTGGGTGCCACCACGGTAGTCTGTGACGATGAATTATCACCGGCACAGATTAAAAATCTGGAAATTGAACTGGAGGCAAAGGTAATAGACCGAACGGTTATGATTCTTGATATATTTGCCGGCCGTGCCTGCACCCGAGAAGGGAAAATACAAGTAGAACTGGCACAGCTTAAATACCGTTCTTCCCGTTTAATTGGACTTGGAAAATCATTGTCCCGGTTAGGCGGCGGTATTGGAACGAAGGGACCCGGGGAAAAGAAACTGGAGATGGACAGACGACTGATTCGAGATCGCATTTCACAACTAAATAGAGAGCTGGATGAGGTAAAACAGGCAAGAGAGACCACAAGAAAGCAAAGGAGCAAGAATCCGGTGCCGGTGGCTGCCATTGTGGGATACACAAATGCCGGAAAGTCCACGCTGCTAAATACCCTTACCAATGCAGGCGTATTAGAAGAAGATAAGTTATTTGCAACACTGGATCCAACAACCAGAAATCTTGTGCTGGAAAGTGGACAGCAGCTGCTGATTACGGATACCGTAGGATTTATCCGGAAACTGCCTCACCATTTGATTGATGCGTTTCGAAGCACATTAGAAGAGGCAAAGTATGCAGATATTATTTTACACGTAGTGGATAGTGCCAATCCGGATGTATACAACCAAATGCACATTGTATATGAAACCTTGGAGACTTTGGGTGTTAAGGACAAAATAATTATTACTGCATTTAATAAGCAGGATAAATTGGATGTAGACATGATAATTAAAGATTTTAAAGCGGATAAGACGGTTAAAATTTCTGCAAAAACAGGAGATGGTTTGGAGAGCCTCCTTCGTGAGCTTGAAACGGTTTTGCAGGAGAGAAAAGTATACATTGAACAAATATTTCCTTATGCAGAAGCAGGGAAACTTCAGCTGATTCGAAAATATGGACAACTTTTAGAAGAAAGCTATCGTGAAGATGGTATTTTTGTGAAAGCCTATGTACCAAGGGAAATATATTTAGGACTCTGATAGTAATCAGAATGCAGGCAAAAGGAGAAGTTGAAAATGAGTTTGGCGGATACAATCTTTATCAATATGTGTAGCGATATTTTAGAAAATGGAACGAGTACAGAGGGAGAAAAAGTTCGGCCAAAATGGGAAGATGGAACTTCTGCTTATACGATTAAGAAATTTGGTATCGTAAATCGTTATGACCTGTCCAAGGAGTTTCCCCTGCTTACCCTTCGTAAGACCGCACTGAAAAGTGCAACCGATGAACTTCTATGGATTTGGCAAAAAAAATCGAATAATATAAAGGATCTTCATAGTCATATTTGGGATTCCTGGGCAGATGCAGATGGCTCAATTGGAAAAGCTTATGGCTATCAACTTGGAATAAAGCATATTTATAAGGAAGGAAAAATGGATCAGGTGGATCGGGTTATTTACGATTTGAAAAATAACCCCTTTAGCCGTCGCATTATGACTAATATTTATGGATTTGAAGATCTCCACGAGATGAATTTATATCCTTGCGCATATAGTATGACTTTTAATGTAACACAGAAGATGGGGGATGATAAATTGATTTTGAACGCTATATTGAATCAGCGCTCACAAGATGTTTTAGCAGCAAATAATTGGAATGTTTCACAGTATGCGGTACTGGTTCATATGCTGGCTCAGGTATGTGATATGCAGGTGGGGGAACTGGTACACGTAATAGCAGATGCACATATTTATGACCGTCACATTCCAATTATTAAAGAACTAATCAAGCGGCCGATTTACGAGGCACCTAAATTTTGTTTAAATTCAGAGATTAAAGATTTCTATCAATTTACAAAAGAGGATGTTTCGGTAGAAAATTACATAACGGGTCCGCAGATAAGAGAAATTCCCATTGCCATATAGTAAGATACCAAAGGAGGTTTTATTATGAATGCAATTGTAGCAGTGGATGCCAATTGGGGTATTGGCTATCAAAATAAATTGTTAGTAAGTGTTCCGGCTGATATGCGTTTTTTTCGTGCAGAAACCACTGGAAAAGTGATTATCATGGGAAGAAAAACATTAGAGAGCTTTCCGGGTGGACGACCTCTAAAGGATAGAAAAAACATAGTAATAACAACAAAGGAAGAGAAAATTGAAGGGGCCGAAGTGGTTCATACCATTGCGGCTGCCTTAGAGGCAGTAAAAGGATATAAAACCAAGGATGTTTTTGTAATCGGAGGTCAAAGCATTTATGAGCAAATGCTTCCTTATTGTGACATTGTTCACGTTACACAGATAGATTTTGCCTATGAAGCAGACGCATATTTTCCAAATCTTGACGAAAAAGAGGAATGGATTATTGCAGAAGAATCCGAAGAGCAGACCTATTATGATTTAGAATATACCTTTATAAAATATATTCGTAGAAAAGAGTAGTTGTAAGATTTCCACAAAAGACTTGAAAAATAAAAGCAGGAAGAGTATCATACAAGAAATATTAACGTTAAACGGGAGGCAGAAGGATGCTAAATATTAGATATGAAAAAACAAAGACTCCAAAAGAAATTCCGGGTCCTGAAAACCCATTGACTTTTGGAACCATATTTACGGACCATATGTTTGTAATGAACTATGAAACAGAAAAAGGATGGTTTGACCCACGAATTGTACCTTATGGAAAAATTTCATTAGAGCCTTCGGCCATGGTATTTCATTATGGACAGGAAATGTTTGAAGGACTAAAAGCGTATAAGGCGGAAGATGGCAGAACCCTTCTTTTTCGACCGGACAAAAATATAGAAAGAGCAAATAAGACAAATCGAAGAATTTGTATTCCGGAAATTCCGGAAGAAGATTTTCTACAGGCACTTAAAGAGGTTGTAAAAACAGACGAAGCATGGATTCCTGCAAAACCGGGAACCTCCCTTTATATACGTCCATTTATTATAGCTACCGATGAATTTCTGGGAGTAAAACCATCCAGTACCTATCTTTTTATTATTATTCTATCACCGGTAGGAGCGTATTATCCGGAAGGACTGGATCCCGTTAAGATTTGGATTGAAGACGAATATGTAAGAGCGGTTCGTGGGGGAATCGGAGAAGCAAAGACCGGTGGAAACTATGTAGCCTCCCTTGCAGCACAGGTAAAAGCTCATGATGATGGATATTCTCAGGTTCTATGGTTAGATGGAGTAGAAAGAAAATACATTGAAGAAGTAGGAGCTATGAATATTTTCTTCAAAATAAAGGGAACGGTGGTTACCCCTATGCTTAATGGAAGTATTTTACCGGGAGTAACCAGAAACTCAGTAATTACGATTTGTAAACATTGGGGATTAAAGGTAGAAGAGAGACGAATATCGGTGGATGAATTATTGGAAGCAGCAAAGGATGGTTCTTTGGAAGAAGTATGGGGCACCGGAACGGCAGCAGTCATATCGCCGGTAGGACATCTTCGTTTTGAAG
This sequence comes from Acetivibrio sp., assembly GCA_036658435.1. Classification (GTDB taxonomy): domain Bacteria; phylum Bacillota; class Clostridia; order Lachnospirales; family Lachnospiraceae; genus DIGJ01. The sequence continues at coordinate 31,276 of JAVXEO010000005.1, read as the reverse complement.
ATACGGTTATTCAGATAAAAGATGGTGGGATAGGAGAAATCAGCCAGAAACTTTACGATACCGTTACCGGAATTCAGTTAGGGAAAATAAAGGATGAATTTGGTTGGATTGTTGAAATTTAAAGTGCAGGAAAAACCTGGATTTTGCAGAGAGTTTGGAGGTTGAAGAAATATGGAACAAGGAAGAATGCCGGTAGCAGGAGATGTATACCGACATTTCAAGGACAGACTCTATGAAGTGGTAGCAATAGCCATTCACTCAGAAACAGAAGAAAAAATGATTGTTTATAAGCAACTTTATGGTGACTTTGAAACTTATGTACGACCTCTTTCTATGTTTTTAAGTGAAGTAGATCATGAAAAATATCCAGAGATAGCACAAAAATATCGTTTTGAATGGGTACAAAAAGAAAAGAGCGAAAAAGAAAAAGTGAATGTACTTTTAATGCGCTTTCTTGATGCAGAAACGGCAGAAGAAAAAATTAAAGTATTAGAAGAGTGCAGCGGAAAACTGGATGACCATATCCTTAACAATATGGCAATTTCCACGGATATTGTGATACCGGAAGGAAACATAGAAGATCGTTTGATGGATTTAAGAGACTGTCTTCGAACAAAAGCAAGGTTTGAAGGCAGTCGGTTAAGGTGAAATTAGAAAAATAGGAACCATAAAAAAAACACGGCATAGGATATTTTAAGAGCTGGCGGAGGCTGCTGCTATGAATAAAATATTATATGCTGTGTTTTTTGAAAATTGGAGAAAGAAAGTCGGAACCTGTTTGCTTATGGTGTTATTTGTGGGGTGTGTTAAGAATGATCTGCGTTTGCAGTCCCAGGAGGACCATTATATTTCAGCAGACAGCACAAATGTGTCAGAAAAAGTGGCTTATCTTACTTTTGATGATGGGCCTTCGAAAGTAACGGAAATGGTTCTTGATGAACTGAAAGAGGAAAAGGTAAAGGCAACCTTTTTTTTAATCGGTGAACAGATTACAAAAGAAAAGGAACCTTTGCTGCAGCGTATGGTAAAAGAAGGACATTTGATTGGTGTACATACCTATACCCATCGCTGGAAGGACATATACGCATCGGCCAATGCGTATATAGAAGATGCGGAAAAAACGGCAGAACGTATTTATGAGGTAACCGGTGTAAAACCTATCTATTATCGATTTCCCTGGGGCAGCGTAAATGGTTATATATCAAGTTTTTGTGATGATATTATAAAGAGAATGAAAGAAAAGGGATATACGTACTTTGATTGGAATGTAAGTGCAGAGGATTCCGTGGGAAAACCAACACAGGAGAGCATCCTTAAAAATGTGCGTAAAGATTACAAACGATATCAGGAACCTGTGATTTTGATGCATGATTCCCCTTCCAATCGTTTGACAGCGGAGACATTGGTGCAGATTATCCGGGAAATGAAAGACGAGGGATATGGTTTTTCTACCATTCAGAACCGTTCCAAACCATGCCAATATTGAAAAAGTAAAAATCACTCCGGCTTCAAAGGAATTACCTTGAGGCGGGAGTGATTTTTACTTATCGCAGCTCTGCAATACGGCTGACACCAACATAAATCTCCGATATTTTATACCAGGTGGGAAAATCAACGACTCCGGTTTTGGGAAGTCCAAAGATTCCCTGAAATACTTCTACAGAATTTTTAGTTTGTGCCCCATAAATTCCATCTTCTGCAACTTTTGGAACAAGAGGATATCCTTTTGAAATTATATTCAACTGATTTTGCATCTGCTTAATCTTGTCGCTGCTCATGCCTTCCGATAAATCATATCCGGGCCAGGAAGAAGGAATTCCGGCAATTTCTTCCGATTCATTGATATACATATCTTCTCCGTAATAATACTTTATGATTTCACTGGCAGTAAAACCGTCGTCTGCCAGGTATTTAGAACCCCATTGGGTCATCCAACCGGGGCAGCTCACCTGTTTTCCATCACAATATTGTGTCAAAATTGGCTGTTTAACATTTGGGCGTGAAAGGTATTTTGAAAAGATGGTGTCTACAGTAGAAGATATATTAGCAAAAACATTTCTGCCGGGTACAAATTTGTGATCATAGGCAGTGGAACTTGTAATGGTAAAATTATATCCTTTATTACGGTACCATTCCGTATAGACACGATTTAAGGTAAAGGACTGAATGGCTAAAATATTGGCTATCAAAGAAGCTTCCGGCCAGGTAGCATAGATTTCACTGGAAGCCACGTTTTTAATATAGTCTCGATAACGAACATAGTAATCTTTCGCTTTTTTATCCCTTGGGGGACCATTATGAACCACTACGAATTCCGGTATTACCACACGGCTAAGTACAATTTCTCCGGTTTCATTTACTGCTTTAATTTCATCTTCCGCTATTTTAGGGGGAAAATCTCCAAATAATCGATTTGCCGGAATCACAAAGCTTTCCCCTTCTTTTTGACTATTTTCGGGTACCGGCATTAAATGAACGGGTTGTAGTGCAGTTACCTCCGGAAACACCTGTGACCCAGTTACCTCTACAGAAAGAAAGCCCGGAGCCTCAATTAAAATGGTGTATTGGGAATAGGGCTGTGTTGCAGATGGTTCCATACTATAATCAATAGCCGGTGCAGGTAATTCTATTTTTTCCGTTTGTCCCACCTCATTGGTGGAAAGTTGTCCTATCTTATTATTTGGTTCTCCGGTTATGGAAATTGTAATTTTTGCGCCGGGTATCGGTTTTGTATCACCAACAGAAGTTACATTTACCTGAAAGCCACCGAAACTTTGTGCTGCAGTTTGCACAGGAGAAACTTGATTTATAGGCATAAAAAACCCCTTTTTTAATCGTTCTTTACTATTAGTATACGATGGATTAAAAAAGAGGTTCCTATTTTTCTTAACTATTCAATAATCGCAATGCCCCTGCATCCTGGCTTTGCTTTGCCTGTTGAGCAAAAGTACGATATTCTTCCAGGACTTCTTCTTTTTTCATATCGGAAACCGCTTTTTCAACATCCAAATCCTCTATTCTACTGTAAGAGGCGGTTAGATTTTCATTGGATAGTTTATTATAGGCAATGGTGCTATCCAATGCATTACTGGTGGCTCCAATACTTCCTCTTTGAGAACCCAGCTTCTTAAGTGCCTCATCAATCTTTGAAGTGTCAAAACTACCACTGGTTACATCATAATCGGTAAGTCCAAGAGCGTCCAGAGTGGAATCTGCAGTACTCTCTGACTGACCATTTAATAACTTTTTGGTATTAAATTCTGTATTATTGGCAGTGGATGTAATGTCTTGCTTTAATTTCTCAATTTCATCTTGAATGGTGCTTCGATCTTGTGTTGTGTAAGTTCCATTTCCTGCATGAATACTTAATTCCCGCATTCGCTGAAGACTATTTGTAATACTTTGAAGTCCTCCATCTGCAACATTTAGCAAATCCTTTTTTGAGCCTGCATTGTCAGCCAAAACAGAACTTTCTGTTGCCTGTGCTTTCATACCTTCTACAATAGCAGCACCTGCAGAATTATCCTTTGCAGAATTGATATTCTTCATGGAGGAAAGTTTTGTATAGGCGTCACCGGTATTATTAATTCCTGATATTGCCATAATATCACCATCCTTTACTAAGTGAATTCTTAATTTTCCTACCTTTATTATACTACCATAGTTGGAATTTTACAAGAAAATCCATTCCAATAAACCATTAGACACAATAAGGAGCTCATATTGAAGAAAGTTGTGGAAACTTAGGAAAAATTGCGTTGGAATAGGACCTATACCATGTTATAATGTTTTTAACTACCGCTACAGAAAGGGAAAAATAAATGAATGAAATAGAGTATATAGTAGAACAGACAAAAAAGATACTGGAAATTGACAGTCCATCCGGCTATACAAGAGAAGCCGCAGATTACGTAATGAAAGAATATGAAGAACTGGGATATAAGCCGATTAGGACGACGAAAGGTGGACTTTTAGTTGATTTGGGAGGAGAAGAGGAAGAAAATGCAATCCTTTTGGAAGCACATATTGATACTTTGGGAGGGATGGTCACAGAGATAAAAAGTAATGGAAGATTAAAGCTCTCTCCAATAGGAGGAATGAATGCCAATAATGCAGAAACAGAAAACTGTCGTATAGTTACAAAATTTAATGGGATTTATGAAGGAACCTTTCAGCTAACCAACGCATCGGTGCATGTAAATGGAGAGTATAATAAGACAAATCGGGAATATAGCGAAATGGAGGTTGTGATTGATGAAAGGGTAAAGACAAAAGAAGAAACCGAGAAACTTGGAATTATGGCAGGAGATTTTATTTGTTTTCACCCTCGTACGGTGATAACAAAGAGCGGATTTATTAAAAGTCGTTTTTTAGATGACAAGTTAAGCGTAAGTATTTTACTTGGATATGCAAAGTATTTAAAAGCAGAAAAAATCACGCCGAAGCGTAAAATATATCAACACATTACGGTATATGAAGAAGTGGGACATGGAGGAGCCGCTTCCATACCAAAGGGAGTGACGGAAGTCCTTTCTGTAGATATGGGCTGCGTAGGAGAAGGACTTACCTGTGATGAATTTCAGGTTTCTATTTGCGCCAAAGACAGCAAAGGGCCCTACAACTACCAGGTAGTGACCGAATTAATTTCCGCTGCAAAAAAAAGGAAATTAAACTTTGCAGTGGATGTATACCCATACTATGGTTCTGATGCAGATGTTGCCTTGACCGCAGGATATGATGTAAAACATGGATTAATTGGTCCGGGGGTATATGCATCCCATGGTTATGAAAGAAGCCATATAGAAGGAGTTTCCAATACACTGGAGTTATTAAAAGGATATCTTGGATGAAAAGAGATGAAAAGAGATGAAAAGAGATATCACAGATTTTTATGAAGAAGCGGGAACCGGTAAAATAGATAAGAGGAGAAAATCAGGATGAAGATAGTATTTTCAGAAGAAGAAGAGAAAATGATGAAAAAGGCAGGCGTTACATTTGATGTAACAAAAAATTTAGATAATGAGGCTGTTTTTGAAATTGATGCGTTTATTTCTGAATATTTAATGTATGAGGGAATCGATGAAGATGAGACCGTGAACAAAGAAGGAAAAATCTGTCAGGAAATTTTAGAAAAATTAGTGGAAGAATAAGAATAAAATCCTTGAAAATATATGGAATTATGTATAAGATAGAAGAGTAAAGAATAATTTAAAAGTATAGAAATAATAGGCTAAGAGCAAGCTCATAATTATATAACTATCGGGGGTACGTACATGAATAGAATAGATATTCAAGAGGATGACATAAGAACCATTGCAACAAAGGTAAAGAACAATCGTGTATATCGTCAGCAAAGAAGAAACGGTGAGACGATACATGGATTTCTCCAATATCTGGAAGAAAAAGGATTTTATCAGGTTCCTCGATTTTTAGGAATTGATGAGAAAAATAGAGAAATTTTGAGTTATGTGCCAGGAACCACCTTTACGGAATACCCCCCACTTCCGGTTCTGGGAAGTGAAAAACAAGTGATTTGTGAAATTGCAGCATTGCTTCGAAAATATCATGACGCTACCCTTGATTATGAAATCAAAAAAGAGGATATTTGGGTATTGCCCTACAAGGGAAATCTAGTAAAAGAAGTAATTTGCCACAATGATTTTGCACCTTATAATGTGACTTTTTCAGGAAAACATCCGGTCGGAATAATTGATTTTGATTCGGCAACTCCGGGTCCTAGAATCTGGGATATTGCATATGCAATGTATCGGTTCATACCTTTGGGCAGAGAGATTTTCGAACCGGAAAAACAAGAATATAGAAACTATGACCCTCTAAGAGATGCGGACTTCCGAAAGGAGGGGATTGCTTTGTTTTTTCAGGCCTATGGAATGGAGAGACCGGAGGATTTCTTTGAGCAGGTAACTATGCGAATTGAATACTTAATTGATACAATGGAAGAAGGAATTCAGGCAGGAAATGAGGCATTTATCCGCATGAAAGAAGAAGGGCACATTGCTTTTTATCAAGAGGAAATAAAATTTATTCAAAAAAATGCTTTAAATTGGATTTAAGAAAGGTTTTATATGGGAAAAGAGAGAGAAAGTTTTAAATCAAGATTAGGTTTTATATTATTATCAGCAGGATGCGCCATAGGAATCGGAAATGTATGGCGCTTTCCTTATGTCGTGGGAGAAAATGGAGGCGGAGCCTTTGTTTTGTTTTATATATTCTTTCTTACCGTAATGGGAATTCCTATTTTAACAATGGAATTTGCCATAGGACGAGCTAGCAGGAAGAGTGTAATTGGTGCTTATCAGGAATTGGAGAAAAAAGGACAGAAATGGCATTTGCATGGAAAAGTAGCGATGGTTGGTAATTATGTTCTCATGATGTTCTATACCACAGTTGCCGGCTGGATGCTTTATTATTTCTACGGATTTTTAACGGGAAAGTTTGTGGGTGCAGGTACTTCCCAGATTGAGGAACAATTTAATACGATGCTTGCAGAACCCAAAATCATGCTATTTTGGATGGTCATTATTGTGATTCTTGGCTTTATTGTCTGCTCTTTTGGACTGCAAAATGGAGTAGAACGTATTTCCAAAGGTATGATGGTAGCCTTACTCATCATTATGGTAGCTTTGGCAGCCAATAGCTTTTTTATGAAAGATGGATTGGAAGGAATTCGATTCTATTTACTGCCGGATTGGAATAAAGTACAAGAAATTGGTCTTTGGAATATTATTGTGGCAGCTATGAATCAAGCTTTTTTCACCCTAAGCCTTGGAATTGGTGCAATGATGATTTTTGGAAGTTACCTAAATAAAGAACACACCTTATTAGGGGAGTCAGTAACCATTGCTGCCTTGGATACCTTTGTTGCTTTGGTTTCCGGTTTAATTATTTTTCCGGCATGTTTTTCTTTTGGTATTCGTCCCGATAGCGGGCCAAGTTTAATTTTTCTTACTTTGCCCAATGTATTTGTAAATATGAGTGGAGGAAGAATATGGGGAAGTCTTTTCTTCTTATTTATGTCCTTTGCCTCTTTTTCCACGATTATTGCCGTGTTTGAAAATATCATATCCTGCTGTATGGACTCTTTTGAAATCAGTAGAAAAAAAGCAGTGGGTGTTAATATAATTCTGATTATATTTTTATCGATTCCTTGTATTTTTGGCTTTAATATTTGGTCAGGATTTCATCCCTTGGGTGGAGCAAGCAATATACTGGATTTGGAAGATTTTGTTGTCAGCAATTTACTTCTTCCCTTTGGTTCCCTTATCTTCCTTATATTTTGCAATAGTAGATTTGGCTGGGGATTTGAAAACTATCGAAAAGAGGCAAATGAAGGGAAAGGGTTTAAGATTCCCAAAAGCGCAAAATATTACTTTGCCTATGTACTTCCCGTTCTGGTATTCATCTTAATGATTCAAGGATTAATAGGTATATTTTTACACAGCTAAGATTACCTTTAAAACCGTGGTTGTCTTACCACGGTTTTTTTGCGTTGTGAGGTGCTGAAGAAGGGAGAACTATTTGAAAAAAATAAGTCGTTATATTATGAAATACTGGTATGCCTATTTGACAGCCATTGTATGTATGGTAACTTCAATTGCATTGGATATGATGTATCCGTTGATTAGCCAAAAACTGGTAGACCATGTTATTTTGGAAGGAAAGATGGACTTGCTAAAAGGATTGCTCCTTGGAATTATATTAGTGGGAATCGGAAGAAGTATTTTTGGCTATTTCAAAGAATACATATTTGATTCGGTAAGTTCTAAAATCGGAACAGAAATAAGAGCCGATTTATTTCACCATATCCAGGGGTTGTCCAGGCAATACTTTGATAAGACCAATACAGGAGAATTGATGGCAAGACTAAAGGAGGATGTGGATAACGTCTGGAATGCACTTGGTTTTGTTGGCATGCTAATGATTGAAGTTTGCATCCATGTAAGTGTTGTCATTTATTGTATGCTTCATCTGAGCAGCAAATTATCCATTCTGCCAATGATTGCCATGCCAATAATCGGAACACTTGCCATTCTTATGGAAAAGAAGCTGAATAAAATTTATGAAGAAATCAGCGAAGAAAATGCCAGACTGAATACGGTTGCAGAAGAAAATTTAAGCGGAATGCGTACGGTAAAGGCCTTCGCCAGAGAAAAGTTTGAAATTAAAAAGTTTTTAGCTCACAACAACCGTTATTATGATTTAAACATAAAACAATCAAAGGTTTTAGTAAAATATCAGCCATACTTTCAATTTGTTACAAAACTACTGCCCTTTGCAGTTGTAATCTTTGGAGGTGTTCTTGTTATACAGGGGGAAATTACCCTGGGAGTACTCGTTGCGTTTACAGAATATTCAAGAAATATTGTATGGCCAATGGAAATGCTGGGATGGCTTACCAATGATTTTTCCTCTGCAGTGGCATCTCTCAAAAAGATTAAGAAAATATATGAAGAAGAAACTTTAGTGAAAGAAGTGGAAAATCCTATTGTTTTAGATAAATTAAAAGGAGATATAACATTTGAAAATGTATCCCTGACGCTGGATCACAATAAAATATTAGATGAAATTAGCTTTCATGTAAAGGCAGGGGAAACGATTGGAATTATGGGAGCTACTGGGGCAGGAAAGACATCTATTATTCAACTTTTGCAGCGGTTTTATGATATTGACCCCGATGAAAAAGGATCCGTTTTATTAGATGGGACGGATATTCGCAGTATGACATTAAAACAGGTAAGAGAAAGTTCTTCTTTGGTTATGCAGGATGTTTTTCTTTTTTCGGACACCATTAATGAAAATATAAAAATGGGAAAACGAGAAAGCATCACAAGAGAAAATATTGAGGAGTCCGCAGAATTTGCACAGGCAAAAGACTTTATAGAAGAAATGGATAAAAAATATGAGACCATTATTGGAGAACGCGGCGTTGGACTTTCCGGTGGGCAGAAACAAAGAATCAGCATTGCAAGAGCTGTGGCAAAGAAAAAACCAATTTTAGTGTTGGATGATTCTACCTCTGCATTGGATATGGAGACAGAGCACCTGATTCAAAAAGAATTGTCAGAGCTAAAGAACGTAACAAAGGTAATTATTGCACACCGTATATCTGCAGTTCGCCATGCCCAGGAAATTATTTTTCTGGAAAATGGAAAAATTGCCGAGCGAGGTACTCATGAGGAGCTCTTAGAAAAAAGGGGACTGTATTATGAAACCTATATGGCACAATATGGAGAATTTTTGGAGGTGAGGGCATAGATGGCAGTAAATTCTTTTCGTAATGATGAGAAAACCAGTATGGCGACGAAAACAGAGACGCTGCTTCGCTTATTTTCTTATTTATTAAAATATACAGGAGCAATCCTGGGGGTATTATTGATTATGGGAGTAACGGTAACGATATCCGTAATAAATCCCCTTATTATTGAACAGGCAATTGATGTTTATATTAAAAAGAAAGATTTTATAGGATTAATGAAGCTGGGTGTATTTGGAGCAGCAATCAATATAACTTTTGTTTTATTCGTTAAATTAAGAATGTACATTATGGCCTTGATTTCAAATAAAATCTTATTAGAAATTCGTCAGGAATTATATGTACATATACAGACCCTATCCTTTCAGTTTTTTGACAGCCGGCCAACCGGAAAAATACTGGCCCGTATTATAGGTGACGTAAATTCCCTTAAAAAGGTATTGTCAGACAGCGTTACAACCCTGATACCGGATTTTATTAGCATTTGTGCGGTTGTAGTGATTATGTTTCTAAAAGATGCAAGACTGGCAGCTGCGGCACTAAGCAGTACACCGATTATGGTAATTGGAATTTGGATATTGGAAAAGAAGTCTCACAAAAGATGGCAGACCTTTCGTAAAAAAGGTTCTAACTTAAATGCTTATGTACATGAAGACCTGGCAGGCATGCATGTAGTGCAAAGCCTGACAGCGGAAGAAGAGACCAAAGAAACCTTCGGGGATCTTGTGAAGCAGCATAGAAAATCTTTTGTTGATGCTATCACTTATGCAGATATGTTTGGGCCTATTATTGATTTTTGCTGGGGACTTGGAACCATGGTACTTTTTTATGTAGGAATTGTGGTACTGGGAACGGATAAAACTTCCGTTGGTCTTTTGGTTGCCTTTGGAACCTATATTTCTATGTTTTGGTCACCGGTTATGAATTTAAGTAATTTTTATAACCAGTTGATTACTAATATTACAGGTGCAGAACGTATTTTTGAAATTATGGATACAAAAGCAGACATCAAGGACAAAGAAAATGTGGTGGAACTTCCGGAAATAGAAGGAAAAGTTCGATTTGATAAGGTTTCTTTTACTTATGATGAAGGAACACCTGCAGAGACAAAAGTATTGAAAGACGTAAGTTTTGAGATACAACAGGGAGAAACCATTGCATTGGTTGGACCTACCGGAGCAGGAAAAAGCACCATTGTAAATTTGATCAGTCGATTCTACGACATTCAAAAGGGCCATATTTATGTGGATGGCTATGATTTGCAGGATATTTCTATAACCAGCCTAAGAAAACAAATGGGGGTGATGACCCAGGATAACTTTTTATTCTCCGGCACCATAGAGGAAAACATCCGCTATGGAAAATTGGAGGCATCAAAAGAGGAGATTATAGAAGCGGCAAAAGCAGTAAATGCACACAAATTTATTATGCAGATGGAAAAGGGATATGATACAGAACTAAAAGAACGAGGAGCCGGGCTTTCGATTGGACAGAAACAATTAATTGCTTTTGCAAGAACCATGGTGTCCAAGCCTAAGATTCTTATTTTAGATGAGGCAACTTCCAGTATTGACACAAAAACAGAATTGCTGGTACAAAAAGGAATTGAAATACTTTTAAAAGGACGAACCTCCTTTGTTATTGCACATAGACTTTCTACCATTCAAAAAGCAGACCGAATTTTTGTTATTGATGAGGGTGGAATTATAGAACAGGGCAGTGCAAAAGAACTTTTACAAAAAAAAGGGGCGTACTATAACCTATATATGGCACAATTTAAAGATGTATGCTAAAATTTTAGCAAACAGTACTTTACAAAAAAGGTATTTTCAAGGATAATGTTTTCTAAACAAATAAGAAAAGAGGGCAAAGGCTTATGAAACTATGGGGTGGACGTTTTACAAAGGAAACCAGCCAGCTAGTACACAATTTTAATGCATCAATTTCTTTTGACCAAAGACTTTATAAACAAGATATAGAAGGCAGCAGGGCACATGTTATCATGCTTGCCAAACAGGAAATATTAACGGAAAAAGAAAAAGACACCATACTTGCGGGATTAGACGACATTTTGAAGGATGTGGAAAGTGGAGCTCTTATCCTTGATGAAACCTATGAGGACATTCACAGCTTTGTAGAAGCACATTTAATAGAACGGATTGGAGATGTGGGTAAAAAACTACATACCGGACGAAGCCGAAATGATCAGGTGGCTTTGGATATGAAGCTTTATACAAGGGATGAAATAAAACAAATGCAGGGGCTGCTAAAGAACCTTTTATCGGAACTTCTCAGCATCATGGAAGAGAATACGGACACTTATATGCCTGGATTCACGCATTTACAAAAAGCGCAGCCCATTACTTTGGCACATCATATGGGGGCTTACTTTGAAATGTTTAGGCGGGATGTATCTCGATTGGAAGATATTTATCGTAGAATGAATGTATCTCCACTAGGAGCTGGAGCTTTAGCAGGAACAACCTATCCTTTAGATCGAGAATATACGGCATCTTTACTTTCTTTTGATGGAGCAACACGTAATAGCATGGATTCGGTGGCAGACCGTGATTATCTCATTGAATTTCTTAGCGCAATGTCTACTATTATGATGCACTTAAGCCGTTTTTCAGAGGAAATAATTATTTGGAATTCCAATGAATATCAGTTTATTGATATGGATGATTCTTACAGCACAGGAAGCAGCATTATGCCACAGAAAAAGAATCCGGATATTGCAGAACTGGTTCGCGGAAAAACAGGAAGAGTATACGGAGCGCTGATGTCACTGCTAACCACGATGAAGGGACTGCCCCTTGCCTATAACAAAGATATGCAGGAAGATAAGGAACTTACCTTTGATGCAATAGATACAACGAAGGGATGCATTGGGTTATTTACAGGAATGATTTCCACCATGAAATTCAAAAAAGAAAATATGGAACGCAGCGCAAAAAATGGATTTACCAATGCAACGGATGCGGCGGATTATCTGGTATACCATGGAGTGCCTTTTCGAGATGCACATGGCATGATAGGTCAATTGGTCTTGGTATGTATTGAAAAAAATATTTCCTTAGATGAACTGCCTCTTTCGGAGTATCAAAAAATCAGTTCGGTATTTCAAGAAGATATTTATGAAGCGATTTCCCTAAAGACCTGTGTGGAAAAGAGGAATATAATAGGGGCACCGGGAAAAGAAGCTATGGAGAATGTAATACAAATAAATAGAGAATATCTAAAGAACGAACAAGACCGGTAAAACATAAAATAAAAATCCGGTAAATTAACAAATAAAAAACAGGCAGAACCAAAGAATCAAAAGGATTTACCGGCTCTGCCTGTTTTTCATGTAATAGGAAAGTGTTCCTATTACATAAAAACGCTCCGCTGTGGGTGCGCAATGCAACTATTCAAAATCAAGATCCAAATAAGAAGGACGTTCTTTTTTTTCAGAAACCTCGGTTAAAGAAACATCGGAAGTTTCTTCTGATAAATCGGAAGACTCGGAATCATCCATCTTAAATGTAGTAAGAGAATTTTCTCCTGCTACATTTGTAGAAGAAATTCTGTTATTTTCTTCACGCTTTTGATATTCACATATCTTTTCCACCGCAAGGGTATCCATATTTGCTAAAGGATAGATATCTTTTATAGAATATTGAAAATACTTAATAATATTTCCGGTGACTAAAGTTATCATTTCGGGTGGGCATAATTCAATATCTCGAAAGTAAGGAAGCTTATTATAAATGGAAATATCATCCTTTGAAGCAGCATCAAAGGGCCGCAACTTTCTTTTTGATGGAGTAGCATTAGGGATATCTATCACCTGCCTTATGGTTATTTCTTTTATTATAACTCTTTTTCTGCAATTCTACAACAAGAATTGGGCAGATAGAAAGAAGAATTACAATGCTCCAATGGATAAAATTTAAGGGGGAAACGTGAAAGACCATACGTAAGGGGGCAAAGGTAATTACACTGGTTTGTAAAAGAAAGCATATAAAAAAAGATTCGGTAAGACGTTTGTTTGTAAAAATGCCGATTTCACCAAGGGAACGGTTACTTCTCATGTTAAAAGAATGAAAAAGTTGTGATAAGCTCAGTACGGAAAAGCACATAGTCTGCCCAAGGGAAATATTTTTATTACTTAAGTAATGGTATCCAAGTAAAAAGGCGGAAAGCGCCAAAAAGCCAATCAGCATACCTTCTAAGATGATTTTAATACCAAGACCTTCCGAAAATATAGAACTTTTTGGAGAAATTGGTTTTCGTTTCATAATATCTTTGTCCGGTACCTCCACTCCAAGAGCTATAGCAGGTAAAGAATCCGTAATCAGATTAATCCAAAGCAGGTGTATGGCTAAAAGAGGGGTAGGAAGACGGAATAAGATAGCAGTAAAAATAGTGAGCAGTTCTCCAATATTGCTGGATAGGAGAAAATGAATGGATTTTTTAATGTTGTCATAAATGCCCCTTCCCTCTTCAATAGCGGTAACAATGGTAACAAAATTGTCATCGGTAAGAATCATGTCGGCGGCATTTTTAGCTACATCGGTTCCGCTAAGTCCCATGGCACAGCCAATATCGGCAGCGTTTAGTGCGGGAGCGTCATTGATACCATCTCCTGTCATAGCCACGATATGTCCTTGATTTTGCAGTGCCTTTACAATTCGGAGCTTGTGAGAAGGAGAAACTCGCGCATAAACCTGATAACCAACCGCTGCCTTTTGAAATTCACACTCGGTAAGCAAATCTAAATCACTGCCGGAAATGGCTTCTTCTTCCTGAGTAAGGATACCCAGCTCTTTTCCAATGCTTATGGCAGTGGTAATGTGATCACCGGTAATCATAATAGGACGAATGCCGGCCTGTTTGCAAAGCTTGATTGCGGAATATACTTCCGGACGTGGCGGGTCAATCATGCCGATTAAACCCAGCAAAGTAAGGGAACTTTCTTTTAAATTATAAGGATCTGACAAAGTCTTTTCAGCAACGGCGATCACACGCAGTGCCTGGCTGGTTAGCTGCTGATTGTAGGATTTGAAGAGCTCACGCTGTTGGTGGGTTAGTGGATGACTTTCTCCATTTTGGTAAAAATGGGTGCATTGGGGAAGAAGAAAATCAAAAGCACCTTTTGTAACTTGCAGGTAAGAATCCTTTTCTTTAAATACAACAGACATTCTTTTCCGAAGGGAATCAAAAGGCAGTTCATTAAGGCGCTTATAGGAGAGATCTAATTTTGCTTTATTTATGCCAATATGATCTGCAGCCAAGACCAGAGCATTTTCTGTAGGATCCCCAAAAACCTCTTTTTTTCCATCTTCATATTGAATACGACTATTACAACAAAGACAAACTCGTTTTAAAAGGTAACTTAAAAAAGGGGTGGGAGAAACCATGTTTTCTTTAAAGGCTTCTTTCCCGGAAGCAGAAACCAAGGTGACAACGGTCATTTTATTTTGTGTCAGTGTGCCGGTTTTATCAGAACAGATAATCGTTGCACTGCCAAGGGTTTCAACGGCAGGAAGCCTTCGCACAATGGTATTTTTGCGTGCCATATTTTGCACACCTAAGGAAAGCATAATCGTTACTACAATGGGAAGCCCTTCCGGAATACTTGCGACGGCAAGACTTACGCTTGTCATAAACATAGTGAGAACCGGCCGCCCCTGCCCAATCCCCAAAACAAAAATCAGACCGCAGATAAACAAGGCAAGAATACCAAGAGTCTTTCCAAGAGAAGCTAATTTTTTTTGTAAAGGGGTTTGAGGTGTTTTTTCTGTGGAAATCAAATGGGCAATGGTGCCGACTTCAGTATCCATTCCTGTTTTTACCACAACACCGGTTCCGTGTCCTAAGGTAACAACAGAGGAAGAAAAACAAAGATTTTTTCTTTCGGCAAGAGGCGTTTCCGGTTTCAAAACAAAATCGGCAGCTTTTGATACGGATTTTGATTCACCGGTTAAAGAGGATTCATCCATTTTAAACTGAAAAGTGTGAATAAGACGTATGTCTGCAGGTACAAAATCTCCGCTTTCCAGCAAAACAAGATCACCAGGAACAACCAGATCGGAAGAAATGTTTTTAAGGATTCCATCACGTATCACTTTTGCCGTAGGACTTGCCAGCTTTTTTAAAGCCTCCAGGGATTTTTCGGCTTTTGTCTCCTGCATGGTGCCAATAACGGCATTTAGTATAATAATAGCGAAAATAATAAGTGGGTCAATATAATTGGTATGTCCTTGCAGATAAGAAATGAAAAAAGATACGAGTGCTGCAAAAATAAGAATCATAATCATAAAATCTGCAAATTGATGAAAAAAATGTAATAGGAGAGGCGTGCTTTTTTCCTCTTTCAAACGGTTATAACCATATAATTTAAGGCGTGAAGCGGCTTCTCTTGTAGAAAGTCCATTTTTAGAGGAAGTTTTAAATAGTTTCAAAACTTCACAAACTTCCAAAGTGTGAAAATTTTCCTGGTTCATAAGAATCTCCTAATATAGATTACTTACAATTTATGCACCGAATGCATTTAAAATGAATAATGTGAAAATAAAAGGCTGGTGGCGACGTGATACTTCGTATGATTATAATGTCGATTTCTTTAAGTATAGATGCATTTGGAATTGGAATTTCCTACCAATTAAAAGGAATTTATTTAAGTATGAGAGCAAGAATGTTCATTGGAATAATTAGTGCAGGGGTTATGGCATTTTCTATAGCTGCAGGACAAGAAATGTTAGAATTTTTTCCAAACAATGTTTCGGAAAAAATAGGAACCGCAATTTTGATTCTGGCGGGAGGTATCTTCATTCGAAATGCTATATTTGGCAGCGGAGAAAACAGCTGTGACTTGGATAAATCAAAAGATATTAACTTTTTAGAGGCATTTCTTCTGGGAATTGCCTTATCAGCGGATTGCCTAAGCATAGGAATTGCCGCGGCAACGTTTCCTATTTCAACAATAGGGATGCCCATCTGCGTAGGAATTATGCAATGCATATTTTTGTGGATGGGAAAGGCATTCGTAGAAAAAAAATGTTTAAGGAAAGAGATCAATGAAAAAATGTGTGGTATTTTAGCTGGATGTATTTTAATTGTAATCGGATTATTTCGATGATTGCTTTGTAATGAAAATCGGTGTACAATGAAAAAGATAGTCAATTCTACTTTAATAGGCAGACTGCCTATTAAGGAATAAAGATAGGAGCAAGGTGCAAAATGAGAAATATTAAAATACTATTAGAATATGATGGTTCCCGCTATGATGGATGGCAGAGCCAGCCTGCAAATAAAAACAGTATAACGGTGCAGGAAAAATTGGAAGATGTATTAAGCAAGATGGAAGAAGAAACCATGGAAGTAATTGGAGGAGCAAGAACGGAAGCAGGCGTACATGCATATGGACAAATTGCAAATTTCAAAACGAAGTCGGAAAAAAAGCTATATGAGATAAAACATTATCTAAATCGTTATCTTCCACGAGATATTGCCGTAAGAGAAGTTTGGGAGGTTCCGGAACGGTTTCACAGTGTATTTAATGCAAAAGCATTTTCTTATGTGTATAAAATCACAACAGGAGAAGTCGCTTCTGTATTTGAACGAAAATATAATTACTACAGTTTTGATGAACTAAACGTTTCTGCCATGAAGAAGGCAGCAAAGGTAATGGTTGGAAAGCATGATTTTAAAAGCTTTTCTGATAACAAACGTATGAAAAAATCCACGGAGAGGGAGATTATGGAGCTGGAGGTCTCAAGCGATCTCAATGCCATTTCCATCCGGATCAAAGCAGATGATTTTTGGCCGCATATGGCAAGAATTCTTGTAGGAACCTTAATTGAAGTAGGAAGAGGAAATTTGAAGGCAGAAGATATTCTGTCTATCATGGAAAGTAAAGATCGTGAAAAAGCAGGACCTACAGCAGAAGCAAAAGGATTGTTTTTGCAAGAGATTTTTTATCAGGAAGAAATTTAAAATAAAAAAACATTCAAATTGACACATAATGGACAAATTGGTATATTATTCTAAATAAAATAATTATAACTTAAGGAGAAGTGTGTAGAGAATGGGAAAAAGATTTAAGACAGTGGCAGCTCTATGTTTATTGAGCATACTGATTATGCAAGGGAAAACAACGAAGGCAGAAACAGGCTACCCTTACTTGATAAAAGTAAATCGCCAGCAGTGCACCATTACGATTTACGAAAAGGATAAAAAGGGAGAATATAGTGTCCCAATAAGGGCAATGCTTTGCTCCCCTGGATGGGATACCCCCCTGGGAAGTTTTAAAACACCGGAAAAATACCGTTGGAGATTATTAATGGGAGACGTATGGGGACAATATTCTACCAGAATTAATAAAGGAGTACTATTTCATTCTGTCTGGTATTATGATAAAGATCCGTCTACCTTATCGAATATACAGTTCAATAAATTGGGAACGGTATGTTCTCATGGCTGTGTAAGAGTGAATGTAGAGGATGCAAAATGGATTTATGATAATTGTCCGGTTGGAACAACGGTAACTATTTATGATTCCGGAAATCCGGGACCATTGGGAAAGCCGGAGCCAATTAAAGTAAGCACAGCAACAAAAATGGGATATGATCCAACGGATATCTGGAGCAAAGGAAATCCCTATCTTGATAAGATGGTAAGCCTGACAGGTGTAAATAATAAAACCTTGGAGTATGGGGATAAGGTGGATGAAAAGCTGGGAGTAAAAGCACTTTCGTCTACAGGAACGGATATTAGTAAAAATATTCTGGTATCCATTAAGCACAAAGGAAAAAATGTAAAAAAAATAGATTCAAAGACAATCGGAAAGTATTACGTTACCTATAGTATAAAGGACCAGGCCGGAAAACAGGCAAAAAAGCAAGCGGTGTTTACCATAAAGGATACTGCCCTTCCGGTGCTAAAAGGAGTAACGGATATTTATTTGAATGGGGAAGATGAATTTAGTGATGAAATTGCATTGGAAGAAGTTCGAGCATTTTGGCATGATAAAAAAATGAAGAAGGATGAAATCAAGCTTGAACTTACCGAAGAAGAAAAAACAGAAAATCTGACAACTTATAAAGCAAGATATGAAGTAAAGGCACCAAATGGAAAGAAAGCAGTTAAAACAAAGCATATTTATATTGACTTAGAAGCACCAACACTAGAAGGTGCACAGGATAAAGAAATTACGAGTGATACCGTTGTTGACCAAAAATTCGCATTAGATGGTGTAAAAATATCAGATAATATGGGTATGGTTACCACGAAAGACATTAAAGTAACCATTACAAAAGAAGAGGAACCCCGGTATAAAATTGATTATTGGGTAAAAGATGAAAGCCGTAATATTTGCAGACTGACCGTTTACTATACCATAACCGATATAGAAACAACGACCGATACAGAAACATCGACCGATACAGAAACGACCAAGGATACGACGGCTCCAAAAGAAACAGAAACTCCTGTGGTAGTTAATCCATAGGAGTTTCCAACAACATAGCTATAAATTCTTCAGCCACACGCCAAAGAGGAAGGGAATCGCTACAGGCGACAACAAGCTTCCTTTTTGGAAGTGGCTCTTTTATTTTTAGAACCATCAAATCATCTTTGGATTTATCAAGGCAGAAGTCCGGTACAAAAGTAATGCCAAGACCAATTCGGGCTAAATCAATTAGCAAATCATTGCTGCTTAATTCTACGGAAGGAGCTAATTCCAACTGATGCTGCAAAAAAAGCTGGTGTAAAAATTCACTTGTCGTGGCATGGGCTTCCAGCATGAGGATTGGATAATCCTGCAATTCTTCATAGGTTAAGACCTGCTGCTCCAGTTCCGGGAAAAATTCTCTGCTTGCCAGAAATACATCATGAAATTCCTTGATTTCAAGAATATTTCCAATGCTGGAAAGCTTTTTATTTGGTGAATTGGTAACGATAAGATCAACCTGATTAGACTCAAGCAAATCCACGCATTTTCCGGAGGTTCCATTCATAACCTTAATGTGAACACCGGGATGCTTTTGATGAAACTGCTTTAGATAGGGAACAAGGAAATAACGGCAGATGGTGTCACTTGCACCAATGCGGAGCTGTCCTCCGTGAAGAGAATTAGACTCTAAAAGCTGGGCTTCCCCTTGGTTAATTAAATGAATGGCAGGTTCAATGTGTTTAAAAAGCAAGTCACCTTCTTTACTAAGTTGTACGCGCTTTGTACTTCGAATAAATAAAGTCTGTCCCAGACGTTTTTCTAAAACTTTAATGGACTGGCTGACTGCGGATTGGGAAATAAAAAGTTCTTTGGAAGCTTCGGAGAAACTTAGAGTTTTGGCGACGTAGTAAAAAACTTTGTATAATTCAAAATTAATATCCATAGGAGCATCCTTTCTTATTGATAGAGCTTTGATTAGGTAAAGCTATGATTAGGTAAAGCAATGATTAAAACATGACTTATAAGTATTGCTAATATAATGTACCATATTTTTATTCCCATTACAAGAGGGAAGAATAAATCAAAACTGCCTATGAAAAGAATGTGAACTTTTAGTGATATTCTTGACTTATGGGAAATATCAGTTACAATATAAAAGTGAGTTTATATTTAGACAAGGAGGGCATAGGTGAATAAAAAAAAGAATATATGGAGTTTTGTCCTACTTGTTTTTATTCTTTTTACTCTGCTGGTATGTGGATATTTATTTATGACGGATTCTGTAGTTCTTAAAGTGAATGGTTCATCTATTCATAAAGATGAGATCATGTATTACATTTATTTAGAAGAACAAAAGGATAGTATAGAGAAAAATAAAAATCCCAAAACAATAAAAAAAGAAGCGTTGGAGAATGCTATTTATCATGAAATTTTTTACCAGGCAGGTAAAAAAGCCGGATTTGTTCTTGAAAAAGAACAAGAAACCCAGATGGAAAAGGATGAGGTGGAAGTGATAAACGCGTTGACCAAAGAGCAAAAAAAAAGAATGCACCTCAGCAAAGAACGGTTAAAAGAAATTAAAAAAAAGGCAGCGATGGCAGAATTATATTCTGAGGAAATAAAATCCGGGATACCAATGGATATTTCTATGATTACTTCTTCTATATTAGAGGAAGATTATGTGGGATATAAAGTGGAATATGTGTGTGTACCTGTGATGAATTTTGATAAAAGAGGAGAGCAGGTGCCCTACACGAAGAAAAGAAAAAAAGAAGCCCGAAATAAGATGGATCATTTTCTTCTTGCAGCCAAGGGGGGAAAAGAATTTTCAGAGTTGGTGGAACATGAGGATAGGGAATCTGAATATGGAGAAGTCCTGTTTTTAAAGGGGGATGAACTGTTTGGATCTAACTTTGAAAAAGCAGCATTGCAGCTTTCTAATGGAGAAATAACATCAAAAGTAGTGGAAGAAGAGGATGGATACTACATTATCAGAATGCAGGACAGGCACTCTTTAGAGGGCTACTGGGAAGTGAAAGAGAAAGCAGTAGAAGAAGCAAGACAAAAGGCCATAGAAGAAAGATATAAAAAGATGAAAAATGAAAGTAAAATTGTCTTGAAAAAAAAGATTTGGAAACCAATTTTGAATGGAGGATATTTAGGTGAATAGTGGAAAGAAAGCAATCAAAGGAGAAATTAAAACAAAAGTTAAAAAGAATACAACACCTACTTTTGGAATAGGAAAGAAGATTTCAGTAGGAATTGTATCGGTGCTGGTAATTATAATTTTGGCAGCGGTTATGTGGGAAGGGATGGCGCCAAAGTACCTTCTTGCTTTTGATGGAGAAAAGCTGAAAAAGGAAGACTTTATGTATGATATTTATCAGGCAGAGGGTATCGGATCACAAATGGCACAAATGTATGCGCAGTTTGGATATACGGAAGATTATTTTACAATGGACAATGGAGATGGAACCACGACACAAGATACACTAAGACAGCAGACCATAGATTCTTATGTATATAACCGTGTACTTTATGGAGCAGCCGTAGAAGCTGGGTATAAAGAAACGGAAGAAGAAAAGAAAAAAGCAGCCGAGACAGCAGAAAAAGAAATCAAAATGCTTACAGAGAAAAAAGCGAAAAAGCTTGGACTTACCAAGGAAAATATAACAGAAAGAGAATTGCAGGAAACCGTAGTGGCCCGCTATAAACAAGACAAAGTGGATGCTTTTGATATTGATGATGCGGGAATTAAAGCAGGGGTTGATTATGATACTTATCGTGGTTATGAACTGGAGTACTTCTTTGTTCCCACAACGGAAACAAATGAAGCCGGAGAGAACGTTGCGGTGACCGATAAAGAAGCACTTCGCAAAGAATTGCAGACCGTGTTTGAAAAAGCAGGTTCCGGTGACTGGAGTAAGGTGATTGATTCTAAAGACGAGAAAGCAGTTGTAAAGTATGGGACAAAAACCATTACAAAAGAGGAAGAAGCTTTCCCAGCAGACCTTACTTCAAAGCTAATGGCAATGAATAATAATGAAATTATGGACATTGTAGAAGCAGAAGATGGCTACTATGCATTCCGTATGGTAAATAATGACTCACCGGAACAATATAATACAAAAGTAGAAGAGTCCATCAGCGCAGAGGAAGAAGCACAATTTAAAGGGGTTTATGAAGAGTTGAAAGCAAAATATGAAATAAAAGAATATGATAAGAACTGGAAGAGTATCGTATTTGGAACCGTTACACTTTAATCGTGTTTGGCAGAACCATCTTTTCGTAACAGAAGGAAAAGGCAGTCGAGAAAAGTTTCGGCTGCTTTTTTTTCCCCAAAACAAACTTATTAAGTAGCCTAATGAATTATATTATTTTTATTAATTGTATTTATAATTATAAATGTGCTACTATAAAATAAAAAGCAACAATTGCGATAAATGGAGGTTTGAACATGGGGAAGGTAAGAAGAATTTATGTAGAAAAAAAGGCACCTTATGCAGTTTTGGCAAAAGAACTGGAAGAAGAAATTAAAAACTATTTAGGAATAAAGGGACTCTCTTCCGTTCGAATTGCAGTGCGGTATGATGTGGAAAATATCAGTCAGGAAACCTTTGAAAAAGCGAAAACTGTAGTTTTTTCCGAACCACCGGTGGATTACTTATATGAAGAAAAGCTGGAACTGCAGGAGGATGAACAGGTATTTTCAGTAGAATATCTACCCGGTCAATTTGATCAAAGAGCAGATTCTGCTATGCAGTGTATAAAACTTTTAAAGGAAGAGGAAGAAGCGATCATCCGCTCTGCAACTACCTACATTTTATCGGGTCAGCTCTCCCAAGAGGAAGTAAAGGAAATAAAGGCATATTGCATGAACCCAGTGGATTCCGGCATCGCAAAAGAAGAAAAACCGGAAACTTTGATACAGTTTTTTGAAGAACCCAAAGAGGTTCTTATTTTTAGTGATTTTATAAGCAGGGAGAAAGAAGCACTGCATGAATTATACGATTCGTTAAGCCTGGCTATGACATATGAGGATTTCCAATGTGTTCAGACTTACTTTAAAGAAAAAAACCATAATCCAACCATGACGGAAATTCGGGTATTGGATACCTACTGGTCGGATCATTGCCGGCATACTACATTTTTAACGGAGCTAAAAGAAATTCAGTTTGAAGATGGATTTTACCAGGAACCCATTCTTGCAACGTATAAAAGATATTTAGGAGACCACAAGGAAATATTTGGAGAAAGAGAAGACCGTTATCTCTCCTTAATGGACATTGCACTTATGGCAATGCGGAAGTTAAAAGCAGATGGAAAGTTAAACGATTTGGAAGAATCGGACGAAATCAATGCCTGTTCTATCCTTGTGCCGGTAGAAATTAAAAGAAAAGATAAAATATCCACAGAAGAATGGATTATATTTTTTAAGAATGAGACACACAATCATCCAACAGAAATCGAACCTTTTGGAGGGGCAGCAACCTGCCTTGGAGGAGCCATACGGGATCCTCTGTCTGGAAGAGGCTATGTTTATCAGGCAATGCGTATCACCGGGGCAGCAGATCCCACCGTTTCCCTTAAAGAGACATTAGAAGGTAAGCTGGCACAAAAGAAAATAGTAAAAAGAGCAGCAGGAGGCTATAGTTCCTATGGAAATCAGATTGGACTTGCAACCGGACTTGTAAAAGAAATTTACCATCCCAATTATGTTGCAAAGCGAATGGAAATCGGCGCAGTAATGGGAGCCGCTCCTCGTAAAAATGTGATACGGGGAAACGCAGAACCGGGAGATCAAATTATTCTTTTAGGTGGAAGAACCGGACGTGATGGATGTGGAGGGGCAACCGGATCTTCCAAAGCCCATACTACGGACTCTATTCACATCTGTGGCGCCGAGGTACAAAAAGGAAATGCACCTACAGAGCGAAAAATTCAGCGATTATTTCGTCGAAGTGAAGTAAGCTCTCTGATAAAAAAATGCAATGATTTTGGTGCCGGAGGCGTATCGGTTGCAATTGGTGAATTGGCAGATGGTCTGGATATTTATTTGGACAAGGTGCCTAAAAAGTATGCAGGACTCGATGGAACCGAATTAGCAATTTCAGAATCCCAAGAAAGAATGGCAGTTGTTGTTGATAAAAATCATGTGGATACTATGCTTAAATATGCAGAAGAGGAAAACCTGGAAGCGGTGGTTGTGGCAGAGGTAAAGGAAGAAAAACGACTGGTAATGCTATGGAAGGGAAAGGTTATTGTTGATATTGAAAGAGCTTTCCTGGATACCAACGGAGCACATCAGGAAATTAGTGCAAAGGTTACAATGCCAAAGAAAGAGAATAACTACTTTAAGCAATCACATAGAGGTACTGATTTCAAAGAAAAATGGCTTAAAACGTTAGCTGATTTAAATGTGTGCTCTCAAAAAGGACTGGTGGAAATGTTCGATAGCTCAATTGGAGCAGGAACCGTCACCATGCCTTATGGTGGAAAATATCAAATGACAGAGACGCAGACTATGATCGCAAAACTTCCTGTTTTAGATGGAGACTGTGATGTGGTAACCATGATGAGCTATGGCTTTGATCCCTGTCTTTCAAGTTGGAGCCCTTATCATGGAGCGGTCTATGGAATTTTATCTTCCGTTGCTAAAATTGTGGCTTCCGGAGGAGACTATAAAAAAATACATTTCACCTTTCAAGAGTATTTTAAAAGGCTGGGAAAAGATGAAAAACGCTGGGGAGAACCAATGGCTGCCTTACTGGGTGCATATGAAGCCCAGATGCAGCTTGGCCTTGCTTCAATTGGAGGGAAAGACAGCATGTCCGGAACGTTTAATACCATTGATGTACCCCCTACACTTTGTTCTTTTGCAGTGGATACCGCTAAACTTTCGGATATTATTACGCCGGAGTTAAAGGAAGCAGGAAATGTACTGGTAGAGTTTCCAATGGAAAGAGACGCTTATGATCTTCCAAAATACAAAAATTGGATGGAAACCTATGATAAAATACAAGAATTGATACAAGAAAAAACCATACTTTCGGCCTATGCAGTAGGGGCGGGTGGAATTCTGGAAGCCGTAAGCAAAATGGCATTTGGAAATAAAATGGGAGTTATCCTTTGTCCTTCCTATCCGGAGGAAGAATATTTAAAACCGGAATATGGAATGATAATTGCAGAAATAAAAGAAATGGATGTAGAAAGGGTAAAGGCTTTTCTGCCTTCCTGCAAAAAATTTGGAAAAATTCAAGAGGAAGAAAATTTTGTCTATGGAAATTGTAAAATTACCATGGAGGAAGCATTACAGGCATGGACAACACCCCTGGAGTCTGTTTTCCCTACAAAATCCAAAAGTGAATCCGGAGTTTTAAAGAATGAAGGGTTTGATACAAAAGAAATTTACATCTGTAAACATAAAACGGCAAGACCAAAGGTTTTTCTTCCTGTATTTCCGGGAACGAATTGTGAATATGATTCATTAAAGGCCTTTGAAGCAGCCGGAGCAGAAGTAAACACTCTCGTTTTTAAAAATGGAAAAGAAAGCCAGATAAGGGAATCGGTTGCAGCCTATGAACGTGCAATAAAAGAAGCAAATATAGTTATGTTTCCGGGAGGTTTTTCCGCAGGAGACGAACCGGATGGTTCCGCAAAATTTATTGCTTCCACCTTTCGCAATGGCTGTTTAAAAGAAGCAATGCATGATTTATTAAAACAAAGAGATGGTTTGGTACTGGGAATCTGCAATGGTTTTCAGGCATTGATTAAGCTTGGATTGGTTCCCTATGGAGCCATTACACAAATAGAGGAAAACAGTCCTACTCTTACAACCAACTGCTTAGGCCGGCATATTTCCAAATCCGTTTATACAAAAGTGGTTTCCAACCAATCTCCATGGCTTCAAATGGCAGAATTAGGAGGTGTGTATTCCATACCGGCATCCCACGGGGAAGGTCGTTTTGTGGCAACGGAAGAATGGATTGAAACCCTTAGAAAAAATGGACAAATTGCAACCCAGTATGTGGATCTTCATGGAAATTCCACAATGGATGAGGACTACAACCCCAATGGTTCCTATGATGCGATTGAAGGAATTACAAGTCCGGATGGTCGTATTCTTGGAAAAATGGCTCATTCGGAGCGTCGGGGTAAAGGAGTGGCAATGAATATAGAGGGGAATCAGGATCAGCACATTTTTGAAGCAGGGGTTGCTTATTTTAAATGATTTCAAAAAACATAGAAACAGAACAGACAGGAGATATTGTGAAAAACGAATGGAAAGAATTTAAACAAGGACTTTGGAATAGAGAAATAAATGTAAGAGATTTTATTCAGAAAAATTATACACCTTATGAAGGGAACGAAGAATTTTTGGCGGATGCAACGGAAAACACAAAAATTCTTTGGAACCGGATAATGGAGCTTTCAAAGGAAGAAAGGGAAGCCGGTGGAGTTTTGGATATGGATACAAAGGTAATTTCTACAATATCTTCTCACCCTGCAGGATACTTAGATAAAGAGAGAGAAACCATAGTTGGAATTCAGACAGAGAAACCATTTAAACGGGCACTTCAGCCCTATGGTGGAATTCGTATGGCAGAGAAGGCCTGTAAAGACAATGGATATGAAGTGGATTCCGAGGTTGCAGATTTCTTTGAAAAACATAGAAAAACTCATAATGCCGGCGTATTTGACGCCTATACCGATGAGATGAGAGCCTGCCGCTCCAGCCACATAATTACAGGGCTTCCGGATGCTTATGGACGGGGAAGAATTATTGGTGATTACAGGAGGGTTGCACTTTATGGGGTGGACTATCTCATTGAAGACAAAAAGGAACAAAAAAAATCAACCAGAACGGTAATGTATAGTGACGTAATTCGGGAACGAGAAGAGCTCTCCGAGCAAATACGTGCGTTAGAAGAATTGAAGGTTCTTGGTGAAAT
Organism: Acetivibrio sp.; assembly: GCA_036658435.1. Lineage (GTDB taxonomy): Bacteria > Bacillota > Clostridia > Lachnospirales > Lachnospiraceae > DIGJ01. The sequence continues at coordinate 4,611 of JAVXEO010000005.1, read as the reverse complement.
TTATGGTTTTGATCTTTCGAGACCGGCAAAGAATACACAGGAAGCCATACAGTGGCTTTACTTTGCATACCTTGCAGCCATTAAAGAACAAAATGGAGCAGCTATGTCACTGGGAAGAACCTCTACCTTCCTTGATGTGTATGCAGAAAGAGACAGAAAGAATGGAGTTTTTACCGAAGAGCAGATTCAGGAATTTGTAGACCACTTTATCATGAAACTTCGCCTCGTTAAATTTGCCCGTACACCGGAATATAATGCCTTGTTTTCAGGAGATCCTACCTGGGTAACGGAATCGATAGGAGGGGTGGGAATAGACGGACGTCCTCTGGTAACCAAAATGTCATTTCGTTATCTTCACACACTGGTAAATTTAGGTACGGCTCCGGAACCGAATCTTACGGTCTTATGGTCTCTTCGCCTGCCGGAAAATTTTAAACACTTTTGTGGAAAAATTTCCATTGCCTCTTCTTCCATTCAGTATGAAAATGATGATTTAATGCGCGTAACCCATGGTGATGATTATGCAATTGCCTGCTGTGTATCTTCCATGCGAATCGGAAAAGAGATGCAGTTCTTTGGTGCAAGGGCAAATCTTGCAAAATGTCTTCTTTATGCAATCAATGGTGGTGTAGATGAAATTAGTAAAAAACAGGTGGGGCCTCAATACCGTCCCATTACTTCAGAATATCTGGATTATGATGAAGTAATGGAAAAATATAAAGAAATGATGCGATGGCTGGCAGGGGTTTATGTAAATACATTAAATATTATTCATTATATGCATGACAAATATTGTTACGAAAAATTGCAGATGGCGCTTCATGATAAGAAAGTGACCCGGTGGTTTGCTACAGGGATTGCAGGACTCTCCGTGGTTGCGGACTCTCTTTCTGCAATCAAGTATGGAAAAGTAAAAACCATTCGAGATGAAAAAGGAATTGTGGTAGACTTTGAAATAGAGAAAGAATTTCCTAAATATGGAAATGACGATGACAGAGTAGATGAGATAGCCTGTAATTTAGTTCATACTTTTATGCAGTATATCAGGGGCAATCATACCTATCGGGGAGGAATTCCCACAACTTCAATACTAACCATTACTTCTAATGTTGTTTATGGAAAACACACAGGATCTACGCCGGATGGAAGAAAATCAGGAGAACCCTTTGCTCCCGGTGCAAACCCTATGCATGGAAGAGATTGCCTAGGCGCCGCTGCGTCCTTAAGTTCGGTAGCCAAACTTCCTTTTGAAGACGCACAGGACGGAATTTCAAATACCTTTTCTATTGTTCCGGAAGCACTTGGAAAAGAAGACATTATTAAAATTCCGGCAAAGGCGGAAACCTGTGCGGACACAAAAGCAGATAATCTGGTTGCAATGCTGGATGCTTATATTGAAAAAGGCGGACATCACTTAAATGTAAATGTATTCACAAGGGAAACCTTACTAGAAGCACAGAAATATCCGGAAAAGTTTCCCCAGCTAACCATTCGCGTTTCCGGTTATGCAGTAAACTTTCATAAATTGACAAAAGAACAGCAGGATGAAGTAATAAACAGAACCTTTCATAAGGAGATATAATGAATGAAAAAGGGATGGATTCATTCCATTGAAAGCTTTGGAACGGTAGATGGCCCGGGAATTCGATACGTTGTATTTTTTCAGGGCTGCCCTATGAGGTGCCTGTATTGTCACAATCCGGATACGTGGAATCCCATAGGGAAAACGAAAATGACGGTGGAAGAAATAGTAAAGGGCTATCTTTCAAAACAAGAATTTTATAAAAGTGGTGGAATTACCGCAAGCGGAGGGGAACCACTGCTGCAGTTTGATTTTTTAATGGAATTATTTAAAAGGGCAAAAGAACTGGGAATTCATACCTGCCTGGATACCTCCGGGATTGGATATAGAGAAGAGGACTCTGAAAAATTCAAAGAACTTTTTTCTGTAACCGATTATGTCCTTTTGGATATTAAACATGCAGAGGAGACCATGCATCAAACCATAACTTCACAAAGTGGCAAGGCTATATGGAAATTTCTAAAACAGTTAGAGGAAGAAAATGTACCGGTTCGAATTCGTTACGTTTTGGTTCCGGGTTTGACCATGGATGCAGATTCCTTGAAACTTTTAGGAAAAAAAATAAAGTGTTTTAAGAATATAAGAGAAGTGGAACTTCTGCCTTATCATACTCTGGGAAAAGAAAAGTATGAAGGACTGAAAATTCCATATTTCCTATCCGAAACCAGAGAACCATCAAAAGAAGAGGTAAAGGAAGCAGGAAAAATAGTGGTTCAGGAGATGTCCTTAATTTCCTTGTGATTTTTCTACAAAAAACAATACAAAAAAACACAAAAATTGTGAAATAAAATTAAAAGAATTATGATACACTTAAAACAGTTTAGAAGCTTTAGGGGTAATGTAGTTCTTTTTATTTAAGCAGATGGTGGTAGAAAGATGAACTTGTATGAAGGGATATATTTAAGAAGATCCATTCGCAATTATAGAATGGAAAAGATAGAGGATAAGGTTCTGGCAAATATTTTAAATTTTACAGATCATCTGGAAATGATGAATGAAGAACAACAAGTACGATTTGAAATTATTGAAAATGTGAAAACCAAAGTGGATGGGAAAAACATTCCCTATTATTTGGTTTTATCGGCATATAAAACAGAGGGATATCAGTTGAATGCGGGATTTTTAATGGAGCAGGTGATGCTTTATTTAATGACAAAAGGTCTTGGAAGCTGCTTTATGCGGTATCATAATCTGGCGGTTCATGAGATCGAAGGATTTGAACCGGTAATTATGCTGGCATTTGGAAATACAGATAAAAATATTTATCGAGAAGAAAAAAAAGCAAAACGGCTTCCGCTTAAGGATATGTGCAGCTTTAAAACAGCCGTAAGCGATGATATAAAAAAAATATTAAATGCCGCAAGACTGGCACCATCTTCTTTGAATAGCCAGCCCTGGTGTTTTGTAGCATATGATAATCGTATTCATTTGTTTTGTAAAAAATCAAAAATTCCATTTGAGCCAATGAAAAAATTACAGTATATAGATGTGGGAATCGCACTTGCAAATATGTATTTAGTAGCAGAGGAACTTTGGTATTCCAGTGAAATCGTGAAAATGGACAATATAAAAGAGCATTCTTTCAAAAATAATGAGTATTTAGTCTCAATTATACTACAAAGCTAAAGTAATGTTGAAATAAATGGTATTATGAAGTATAATGAATAGTAGCGGTTTAGGCGATAATTTACTTTTAGGAGAAAACAGATGCGATATGTTTCCATGGAAAAAGTGGAACCTGGAATGGTACTTGGTAAATCCGTGTATGATGAAGCGGATCGGGTACTTTTAGGGGCTGCCAATATACTAACCAGAGACTTTATTGATAAATTAGAAATAAGAGGCTTTCAGGGACTTTATATAGACGATGAAATATCAAAAGGAATAAATATTGAAGAAACGATATCTGTAGAACTTAGAAATCGTGGAGCAAAGAGTGTAAAAGAGTGTAATATTGACGTAAGTCTCGATGTTGCAAAGTCGATTGTTGATCAGATGATTAACAGCAAATCCATCTCTTTGGACTTAATAGATTTGCGTACCTTTGATGATTATACCTATCGTCATTCTGTTAACGTAGCGGTATTGTGTACGGTAATAGGGATTGGAATGAACTTAAATCAAAAAGAACTGGTTGAGCTGTGTGCAGCGGCGATTTTCCATGATTTGGGTAAATTACAGGTGCCGGATGAAATTCTAAATAAACCGGCACGGCTTACAACGGAAGAATATGAAATTATCAAGGAACATCCACGTCTTTCTTACGACTTAATAAAGGGAAGGTGGGATATTTCTGCAAGAACAAAGGTTGGTGTGCTTCATCATCATGAGAATGAGGATGGAAGTGGTTATCCGGATGGTCTGGTGAGCAATCAGATTTATTTATATGCAAAAATTATTCATGTAGCCGATGTATATGATGCACTGACTTCAAAACGTCCTTACAAAAAGCCATATGCGCTGTCAGATGCAGCGGAATATTTGATGACTGGATATGGTGTGCTATTTGACGAAAAGGTGGTAGAAGCTTTTTTGAAGTATGTGCCAATTTATCCAAAAGGGATGGAAGTTGTTCTTTCCGATGGAAGAGAGGGCATTATTGCAGAAAATACAACCAATACCCTTCGTCCGAAAGTGCGATTATTGGATGGAACCGAGATTGATCTAAATGACGGAGTATCCTATAGAAATATTATCCTATATGCAAATGATGAAGATCATGAAACGGATTTCAGTAACGATAAAAATTATAATTCAAAAAAAGATTGACAATACAGACAGAATATGGTATCATTTTGATTGTTCGGTAATGAGTTATCGGTTATGCGCGAGTGGCTCAGTGGTGGAGCACGACCTTGCCAAGGTCGGGGCCGCGGGTTCGAGTCCCGTCTCGCGCTTTATAATGTAAAAAAAGAAAGTTGAATATAATTCAGCTTTTTTTTTATGTAATAGGAAAGTGATCCTATTACATAAAAAAGCTCCAAAAAACTTTAAAGTTTCGCTTGACATAAAAAGAAAACCATGTTATG
>JAVXEO010000004.1:0-64579 GCA_036658435.1 Acetivibrio sp. | reverse complement strand
ATTAAAGATAAAATATCTTGCATTTTATCCGTATATTTTTTTAATTCTTCCATTTCATCTACCACTTGATTACTGGTTACTTCAGATACTTTTACCTGCTGTAATAAATCATCCATTACCTGTTGTCCGGTTTTCAATATGTCTTCTGCCTTAGTAACGTCATTACTTATTGATTTGGTAACGGATTCTACCTGATTAATATGACTATGTATTTCTTCTGTCTTTTCTTGCTGTGTTTGAATTGCCTGTGCTGTATCTTTTGCTCCGGTTTCCAAGTCTTCCATAGAATTTTTTGTTGCAGAAATTGAGCTTTCAAGTGTACTCATTTCATTCGATACTTCTTGAACATTTTTGATAATAGATTCAGAAGATGCTAATATTGTAGTTAGTAAATCAGATATTTGTTCTTTTTCTGCATTACTTTGGGATAATCTGCTTTGATTAATTTTAGAAGTTATAGTGGTTGCCATAATAGAAAATATTGAGGCAAGAAGAACACAGGCAATGATGATTTCCGATTCTGTAATTTGTTGCTGGGTCAAGCCTACGGTAACGATATTTTTGATTACAACTACTATATTAAGAAGTACCGAATAAATACTACAACTGTATGATAATTTCAAATCACCATATATTGTCAATAAAGTAAATATCAATAGTATGTAACAAAAAGCAATACTTTCTTTTGTTGTAAGCATAATATAACCATATAATATGCAAAAACCAATAGTTGTAATATAGCGAACTCCTATGGATTCTTTTTTCCTGAAATAAATAAACAAATAGATAATAGTAGGAAATAAACACCCAACTGCTACTATTAAATAGGATGCCATGGAACGAGCACCTTTTACAACTTCAATAAAATAGGAAATTGCCAAAATTATATTCATCAAGGTTACACCGATTACAACATACTTATTCTTTTCTTGTTCCGCCAAAATAGCATCCGCTAAATTCAATTCTTCTTTTTTCATATACTACTCTCCCTTATAAAGCATTAATTTACAAAAAATATCTTTTCACGACATTATATCACAAGTACTAGGTGGAGTATATAATAAATATGGACTGTCAACCAAAAGTTTGTACAATAAAAACACATTGCTGCACAATTTGCCCAGAGGCACTGTAACCATTAGCCAAAACCCCTATTTGTAACACCCTGTTTTTAAAAAGTCATGAAAAAAAAGTTAATTATTTATGGTTAGACTATGCTATAATAGAAACATGTGCTTATATCCAAGCAGAGTAAGAAAGACTAGCTTACATATTTAGGAAGGAGCTGCCGACATGGAAGAAAATAATAATTTAAACACAAATGAGGTAACTACCACAATTTTAAAACAGTGTGGAATTCAATATTGGACATATAATCCCGTGACAGACAAAGGAACTTCCGGATTGAATGTTATGGAGGAACTAAAAACAGCAAAATCTTGGGACAATTTTCCTCAAAACCTTGTAGATAGAGGACTTATTTATAAAGACAGTATAAAAAAATGGATGGAAATCCATGAAAAAGTAAAGAAGGGAGTCCCTCAGATTGTCAGCGAAATACAGGTGGTGGAACAGGGAAACATTATTTGGAAAAAAATCCAATATATGCTCACTTTTGATGAAGAGGGCAGACCGGCCAGTGCAATTGGAATTGCTGAAAATATTACAGAATATAAAAGCCTTGCTGAAAATTATGCGCAGGCGGCAAAGCAATGTGGAGTTACTCTTTGGATGTTTGATGTTGAGAGCCATACCATTTATGATTTTAATAATTCCACACATATTAAGACTTTTGATGATGTCAGCATAATTCATAATGTTCCGGAAGTATTTAAAAAAGAGGGAAGCCCACTGAATCCAGAGGATTATCCGGCACTCAATGCAATGTTTGATAAGATTTTTTCCGGAGAAAAAACTGCAAAAAGCATGGGACGATGGCGGAATGAAGACCAGGATGTATGGTGGTGGTATGAAATTTCCTATACGGCAATTTATGATAGCAAAGGAAACCCCTTCAAAGCGATTGGAACAGCCATTGATATTACAGAACGGGTTCGATTAGAAGAACGCTATGATGAGGAAATTAAATGGAGAAAAATACATAACCAGGATGTCATTGGCTCCTATAAAATGAATTTAACACAAAATATCTGCGAAGATGGTCAAAGCAAGCTTTCTATCATTCACAGTTTTCAGGGAAATGGAACCGTGGATGATTTTTTTGCCCATGAATATGCCACCCATGCAGATGCTCAGGAGTTAGAGGAATATCAGAAAATATTTAATAGAGAAAATCTCCTTAAATCTTATAATGAGGGAAAAACAAGTTTTAGCCAGGAATCCTATGTTGACTTTGGAAACAATATGCTATTTTGGATTAAAATAGATTTGGACATGTTTTTAAACCCTAAAAATGGAGATGTTGAAGCTTATATCTATGCTTCGGATATTGATCAGAAAAAGACGGAAAATCAGCTTGTGAATGCGGTAGTAAATATGGACTATGATTATATGGCACTGCTGGATGGTACTACGAATTCCTATAGCCTTTATGCGAAGGCGGTGGGAAAAACGGCCCTACCTTCCTTTTATAGCAGCAGCTATGAAAAGGAAGTGGAGAACTACGCAAGAATGTATTTGCCCAAAGAAGAGATAGAAAAAAATATTCATGAGTTGTCTTACCGGAATTTGGCTGAACAATTGGAAAAACAAGATATTTATACTACATACTGTCATGTTAAGGAGTCCGATGGCAGCATCAGCCGAAAGAAACTGCAGTCTACTTACCTGGATCAATCCAGAAAGAGAATCATTTTGACTCGAACCGACATTACCGACATTGATAATGAGGAACAACGAAAAAATGAAGTACTGAAAGATGCACTGTTAGCGGCCCAACAGGCAAACGCTGCAAAATCAGAATTTCTCTCCCGCATGAGCCATGAAATTCGGACACCTATGAACACCATTATTGGAATGTCCACTTTGGCTGCGGGCTGCATAAATGACCCGGTACAGATGTCGGAGTATTTATCTAAAATCGGAATATCCGCACGTTTTTTACTATCGCTTATTAATGATATTTTAGATATGTCTAGAATTGAAAGTGGAAAGATATTTATTCATCATGATAAAATTCCTTTTGAAGAGTTTATAAATGGAATTAATAGTATTTGCCATACACAAGCACAGCAAAAGGGAGTTGATTATGATGCTATCCTTACAAGCTTTACGGAGGATGAATACATTGGAGATGCAATGAAACTGCAGCAGGTACTGATTAACATCATTTCCAATGCAATTAAATTTACGAACAAAGGTGGAAAAGTTCAATTTATCGTTCACCAGGAAAAAATAGGACAAGAAGATGCTGCTATAAAATTTACCATAAACGATACAGGAGTTGGAATAAGCGAGGAGTTTCTTCCTAAGATTTTTGAACCATTTGAGCAGGACCATGCAGGTTTGGCAGAGATGTCTTATGGAGGAACCGGATTGGGACTTGCAATCTGTAAAAACTTAGTGGATTTAATGGGGGGAAAAATTAGTGTCAATAGCATTAAGGGTGTAGGCAGTGAGTTTGTGATTGAAATTAAACTGGGAATTTCAGAAAAAACAAAACAGACAGAACGACTGAAATCCCATCTTCATTTTGAAAAACTAAAAGCATTGGTTGTGGATGATGATATTATTATTTGCCAGCATACAAAACAGGTATTGGCCGATATGAGTATGCAGGCAGAATATGTGGTTTCCGGAGCAAAGGCGGTGGAAATCGTACGAAGAAAATGGAAAAAGAAAGAATTTTATGACGTTATTCTTGTAGACTGGAAAATGCCGGACATGGATGGAATCGAAACCACCCGTGAAATTCGAAAAATAGTAGGACCGGAGGTTACCATTATCATTATGACGGCCTATGACTGGGCGACCATTGAAGTAGAAGCCAAACAGGCCGGTGTTAATATGCTGATATCCAAACCTTTGTTTAAGTCTTCTCTTTCCACGGCTTTCGAAAAAATTTACAGTGAAAAGGATCATAAAATAAAGGAAGTGAATCCAAAGGAATATGATTTCACAGGAAAACGCATTTTGCTTGTGGAAGATCATCTACTCAATATAGAGGTTGCAAAAAAATTATTGAACGCAAAACACTTGGAAGTGGAGGTAGCAGAAAATGGACTCCGGGCAATTGAAACCTTTGCCCAAAAAGAGGATGGATACTATGACGCTATTTTGATGGATATCCGTATGCCGGTGATGGATGGCATAACCGCTGCAAAATCCATTCGCCAAATGCGTAAGTCCGATGCGGAGACGATTCCCATTATTGCAATGACGGCAAATGCTTTTGAAGAGGACATAGAAAAAACAAAGGCGGCAGGAATGAATGCACACCTTGCCAAACCAATTGAACCAACGCTTTTATATCAGACTATGGAAAACTTTTTATATAAGAAAGAACCCAAATAGAAAAATAAGAAGGTGCCACAGGAAACTGGTGGCACCTTCTTTGAATCCGCTAGATATCATTCGTGATGGGGGTGGTAATAACTTGGATACCACGCTGCTCTAATTCCGTGAGAGTATCCCCTTGGATATGTTCATCCGTAATGACCATTTTAACCTGTTCTTTCAGGTTCAAAGGAACAATGCCATGCTTGGAAAACTTACTGCTTTCTGTTAATACAATAACTTTTTCAGCTTGTGATGCCATATCCCGAACCGCTTGTGCCCGCAGCTGATCTCGATTGGTAAATCCGGTTTTAGAGGAATAACCATCGGTTCCGATAAAAAACAAATCAACATAAAAATTTTCTATGCACTGGCGAATCATGGGACCAACTAAAACCTGGGAGTCCTGTTGATAAATCCCTCCAAGCAATACAATTTGAAAATCAGATTTACAACGAATATAATCAGAGATAAAGGCACTGTTCGTAAGGAGAGTCAGGTCTTTTTTTTGGGAAACTAAAACTTCTGCAAGGAGGGCACAGCAACTTCCACTTTCAATGAGAATCGTATCCCCATTTTGAACCATTTCAGAGGCCTTCCGTGCAATTTGGCGTTTGGCTTCATAGTGGTAACCAATTCTTCCATTGATATCGTCCATACTTCGAAGAACGGCAAAACCATGTTCCCGTTTAATAATGCCTCTGCTTTCTAAAACATCCAAATCTTTACGAATGGTGACTTGAGACACCTGTAACCGTTGAGCTAGCAGGGAAACTTCTATTTTATTTTCATCGGTTAACATCTCTAATATTTGATTAAATCTATTTTTCATAAAGGGCTCCCTCATTTCTTAATTTTCAATATACCATAAAAAAATTATTTTTACAATTTCAAAAGAAAGCATGTATTCCATGAGATAAGAAAACCTGCTGAAACTCCATTAAATCTTCTTCATGAAAAGCAGATATGTCTTTATAAGGGTAAGGTTTTCCCAACATGGAATATTTTTTTTCACCAAATTGATGAAAAGGAAGGAGCTGCACTTCACTTGCCCCTGCTTTAAGTAAACAGTCAGAAAAGGCGGCTGCATCCTCTAAAGAATCATTAAATTGAGGAATAACGGGAATTCGGGGTAAAACGTTTTTTCCGGAAGCAAGAGCCGCTTTTAAATTATGCAGAATGGGAACATTGGATACGCCGGTGCCTTCTCGATGCAAAAGATCATCCCAATGCTTTACATCAAATAAAAGCAAGTCCGCATAAGAAGTTACCTCATCAAAAATAGAAGAGGAAGCAAATCCGGTTGTTTCTATGGCGGTGTGAATATGCTGCTTTTTTAATTCGATTAATAGCTCCATAGCAAAAGCAGGCTGCATAAGGGCTTCTCCACCGGAAAGAGTAACGCCGCCATTACTTTCTTCATAAAAGTCCTTATCCTGGAGGCAAACACGAACAACCTCAGAAACGGTTTTATATTCCCCCTCTAAGGAAAGGGCATGTCCGGGACATAAAGAGATACACTGCCTGCAGCTAGAGCAAAGGGAATCATCAATGTATATGGAATCTCCTTTAAAAGAAAGGGCAGAAAAATTACAGCTTTGAACGCAGATACGGCATTTACGGCATTTTTCTTCTTCCCAGAGAACCTGTGTTTTAGAACTCTGACTTTCTGGATTTGCACACCACTTACATTTTAAAGGACAACCTTTAAAAAATACAACCGTTCGAATACCGGGACCATCGTGGAGACTGAATTTTTGAATATTAAATAGAATTCCTTCCATATAGATTTCCTCCTGAAATAATGTGATTGTTTATAATATACCACTTTTTGTTACTAATGTAAACAAAACATTTACGAATGAAAACTATTGACAATTAATTAGAAATGAATTATTATAAAATTACGAATGAAACAGAAGACTCTTTTATACGAAAGGATGAAAACCCATGAAAAAATATTTTGGTGAATTGACACCCAGGATGGAAGAATTTAGAGAGACACTAATCCATGCAAAGCCACAGGTTTGCGTGGAGCGAGCCATGATTACTACCCAGGTCTATAAGGAAAATCAAAACCAGCCTTTGGCCATTAAAAGAGCCAGGATGCTTCAAAGTGTATTAGAACACATGAGCATCTTTATTGAACCCCAGACCATGATTGCAGGAAATCAGGCATCCTCCAATCGGAGTGCTCCTATATTTCCGGAGTATGCAATGAAGTGGGTCCTGGATGAACTGGATGAATTTGAAAACCGTGACGGGGATGTATTTTACATTACCGAAGAAAACAAACAAAAATTACGCGATATTGGTCCATTTTGGGAAAACAATACAATATTTGATAAAGGTCTGGCTGCTTTTCCTCCACACTCTAAATTATATTATGATCTTGGAATTATTAAGTCAGAAGGAAATATTACCTCAGGAGATGCCCATTGTGCCGTAGACTACGAAAAAATGCTAAAGGTAGGACTAAAGGATTATGAGAGACGGGCTGAGGAAAAATTAAATGCACTGGATTTGACAGACTATCAGAACATTCATAAAAGTTACTTTTATAGAGCCATTTTAATTATAATAGAAGGAATCAAGAATTTTGCAATCCGTTATGCAGAACTTGCAAAGAAGATGGCAGATACCGAAACGGATGAAAAGCGAAAAGGGGAACTTCTTGAAATGGAAAGAATACTAAAAAAGGTACCCTATGAACCAGCTGGAAATTTTAGAGAAGCGGTTCAAAGTTTATGGATGGTTCATTTGATTCTACAGATTGAATCCAACGGACACAGCTTGTCCTATGGCAGAATGGACCAATACCTAAATCCATATTACGAAGCCGATTTAAAAAGCGGAGCCATTTCAGAAGAAGAAGCCTGTGAACTTATGACCAATCTTTGGATGAAAACATATACCATTAATAAAATTCGTTCTTGGAGCCACACACAGTTTTCAGCAGGATCCCCTCTTTATCAGAATGTGACGATTGCAGGACAGACAATCGACGGTAAAGATGCAGTGAATGCCATGTCCTGGCTGATTTTAAAGAGTGTGGCAAAATGCCACCTCACCCAGCCAAACTTAACGGTTCGATACCATCGTGGTTTAACCGAAGAATTCATGAAAGAATGTATAGAGGTTGTAAAATGCGGATTTGGAATGCCGGCATTTAACGATGATGAAGTGATTATTCCAAGCTTTATTCAAAAGGGAGTAAAAAAAGAAGATGCTTATAATTATAGTGCAATTGGGTGCGTAGAAACAGCAGTTCCCGGAAAATGGGGTTATCGTTGTACGGGAATGAGTTTCCTGAATTTTCCAAAGGCGCTTTTACTGGCTATGAACGATGGCGTCGATTTAAGTTCCGGAATAAAGTTATGTGAAGGAATCGGACATTTTAAAGATTTTACTTCCTTTACCCAAGTGATGGAATGCTGGGATAAGGTAATTCGGGAAATGTGCCGTCAGTGTACGATAATTGATGCAACTTGTGATATGGTATTAGAAGAAAACACAGCGGATATTCTTTGTTCGGCATTAACAGATGACTGTATTGAACGTGGGCTGAATATGAAAGAAGGCGGTGCGGTTTATGATTTTATCAGCGACCTTCAGGTAGGAATTGCGAACTTGGCAGACTCCCTTGCCGCAATAAAAAAAGTGGTTTTTGAAGAGAAAAGAATAACCCCATTGCAGCTATGGGAAGCCTTACAAGCAGATTTTGTGGGTGAAGGGAATGAAAAGATTCAAGAAATGCTCCAAGAGGCTCCAAAGTATGGAAATGATAATGATTATGTGGACCAACTGGTGGTGGATGCGTATAATACCTATATTGATGAAATGAAGAAATATCATAATACCCGCTATGGAAGAGGACCCATTGGAGGTACGTATTATGCAGGAACTTCTTCTATTTCGGCAAATGTACCACAGGGAGCAGGAACTTTGGCTACTCCCGATGGACGTAAAAGTGGGGAACCATTGGCAGAAGGATGCTCTCCAAGCCATGCAGCCGACCAAAATGGACCCACAGCTGTATTTAAGAGTGTTTCCAAACTTCCCACAGAAGAAATTACAGGAGGTGTTCTTTTAAACCAAAAAGTAACCCCCCAGATGTTAGAGAAAAAGGAAAATAAGGAAAAATTGATCCTGCTTCTTCGCACTTTTTTCAATAAACTCCACGGATATCATGTTCAGTTTAATGTAGTAAGCAGAGAAACCTTAATGGATGCCCAGGTTCATCCGGAGAAACATAGAGATTTAATTGTACGTGTGGCAGGTTATAGTGCATTTTTTAACGTACTTTCTAAAAAGACACAGGATGACATTATAGAACGAACGGAACAAACACTATAGAAAGCAAAAACGAAAGGAACGAATGAAATGAAATTAATTATTGATGATGCAAACTTAGAAAATATTAAAAAAATATATGAATATTATCCTATAGATGGAGTTACAACCAATCCATCCATCCTTGCCAAGAGTGGAAGAAAGCCTTATGAAGTGCTAAAAGAGATTCGAGAGTTTATTGGAGAAGAAGCAGAACTTCATGTGCAGGTGGTGGCAGATAAAGCAGAAGGAATGATAGAGGATGCCCAACGAATAGTAGAAGAACTTGGAAAAAATACCTATGTAAAGGTGCCATCGATTAAAGAAGGTTTCAAAGCCATGAAATCTTTGCATAAACAAGGAATTTTAATTACAGCGACTGCGATTTATACACCGATGCAAGCATTTCTTGCCGGAAAAAGTGGTGCTGCCTATGCAGCACCCTATATTAATCGAATCGATAATATGGGATATGATGGAATCCAGATTGCAAAAAACATGCATGATATTTTCAAAAAAAATGACTTGCCTACAGAAGTACTGGCTGCAAGTTTTAAAAATTCCCAACAGGTACTGGAACTATGTAAATATGGAATTGGTGCCTCTACGGCTGCACCGGATATTATAGAAGGATTCGTGAAAAATCAAGCCATTACCTCGGCAGTTGATGTATTTATAAGTGACTTTGAAAATTTGACGGGTGAAGGAATTACTATGAGCAGCTGTTAGAACGGGTAAGGAGAATGCACATATGAAGATATTGGTAATTGATATTGGAGGCACGGCAATGAAGTATGCCTGCATGGGGGAAGATCAAAAAATTTATGCCAGAGGAAAAGTGAACACACCAAAAGAAGACCGCCAGCAGCTCATAGAAGCCATTGGTCGTTTATATGATGAATTTCCCAATATAGAGGGAATTGCAATTGCAATGCCGGGCATTATTGATTCCGATCAGGGCTATTGCATCATGGGTGGTGCCTTAAGATATAATGATGATTTTTATTTCTGCCAAAGTTTATATAAGCGGTGTCCGGTGAAAATACATATAGAAAATGATGCAAAGTGTGCGGCAATGGCAGAGGCTGCCTTAGGAAGCTTAAAGGATACAGCCGATGGATTTGCAATTATTTTAGGGACTATGATAGGTGGAGCTTTTATAAAAGATCATAAACTGCATAAAGGAAAGCATTTTTCCGCAGGGGAAGTATCGTATATTACAACCTTGCGGGATGGAATGCCTTCCTATGATACGGTATGGGGAAATCGTGGAGGAACCCCGTATCTATGCAAACTATTTGCAGAAAAAAAAGGAATGGATCCAGCCAAAGTGAATGGAGAAATGGTATTTGAAGCAGTGAACCGTGGGGAGGAAGAGGCGAGAGAATGTTTGGAACAGTATACAAAAGAAATAGCGGTGCAGATATTTAATTTACAGACAATATTAGATCCGGAAAGATTTGCTATTGGTGGAGGAATTGGTAACCAGCCGATGCTGATTGCGTATATAAAAAAGAACTTACAGGCTATGTATGCAGCCTGCCCCTATCCAATACCACAGGCAGAAGTAGTTGCTTGTGAATTTGGAAACGATGCAAACTTAATGGGGGCACTACAGTGTTTTTTGTCGGAAAATTCCGGTGGATGATACACTACCGCCAGATGAAAGATTAACCGTGAAAATAGTAAAGAAAGACTTGTAATATTATCTAAAAATGTTAAAATAAAAGTACAATTATTTAAAAGAAAGAGAGGAATGTATTATGAAAGTATCAAAGAAGTTACAAAAAGTGTTATCTGTAGTCCTTGCAGTCGCTCTGTTACTGGGTATGTCCGGTATTCCGGCACAGTCTTTACAGGCAGAGGAAATTCCGGTGATTGCCGTAAAGGGTCCAGCGGACGGAGTAGCACAGGGGGATATCGTTATTCTTTATGACAATGACGTACATTGTGCAGTGGATGGATACGCAAGTATTGCAGCCTTAAAGAAAGATATGTTAGAAAAGACAAGTAATGTAGCCTTAGTATCCAATGGAGACTTTATTCAAGGTGCTACCATGGGCGCTTTATCCAAAGGAGAGACCATCATTGATATTATGAATCAGGTTGGATATGATGTTACCACCCTTGGCAATCATGAATTTGATTATGGAATTGAACAATTAAGAATGTTAACAAATAAGTTTCAAGCAAAAGTAGTAAGCTGTAACTATATGGACTTAGAGACAAAAAAGGCAGTATATCCTTCTTATACCATGAAAAAATATGGTGATAAAAAAGTAGCTTTTGTTGGAATTTCTACACCGGAATCCTTTACAAAATCAACCCCTACCTTTTTCCAGGATGAAAACGGAAAATATATCTATAGCTTTTCTGAAGACAAGACAGGAAAACAGTTATTTGCCCGTGTACAAAAAACAGTAAATGTAGCTAGAAAAGCAGGTGCTGATTACGTTGTAGCTCTTGCTCATCTGGGAATAGACGGAGCAACCATACCGGAATGGACTTCTACCGGTGTTATAGAGAATACAACCGGTATCGATATATTATTAGACGGACATTCTCATAGTACATTTGCATCCACCCTGGTAAAGAATAAAGATGGTAAAGAAGTGGTTTCTTCTTCAACCGGAAGTAAGTTTAATAACATTGGAAAACTTGTTATTGCGGAAGACGGAAAAATAACCACAGACTTAGTATCCTTAAAAAGTTATACCAAGACGGATAAAGATGTAAAAGAGTATATTGCTGCTGAAAAAGCGAAGTTAAAAGAGCAGACAGGAAAAGTAATTGGTAAAACAGAATTCAAATTAACCACCATGGCTCCGGATGGTAAAAAACGTGCAGTCCGTAATGCAGAGACAAACCTTGGTGACTTCTGTGCGGATGCACTTCGTAACGTATTAGAAGCGGATGTAGCCATTATGAATGGTGGTGGTATCCGTGCTGACATCCCTGCAGGGGACATTACATATGACAGTTTGATTACCGTATTCCCATTTGGTAATATGGGTTGTACCGTACAGGCAACCGGACAACAGCTGAAAGATGCACTGGAAATGGGCGCAAGTCTTTATCCAGAAGAGAATGGTGGATTTTTACATGTTTCCGGAATGAAATACACCATCGACCCTTCCATTCCATCTTCTGTTAAAAAAGATGAAAAAGGAATGTTCAAGAGCGTAAATGGAAAATACCGTGTAACAGAAGTTATGGTATTAAACAGTAAAACAAAAAAATATGAGAAATTAGACCTTAAGAAAAAATATGTATTAGCAGGAATCAATTATACTTTAAGAAATGGCGGAGATGGTTATACCATGTTTATGAATGACAAAGTTCTTAAAGATGATACCGTTGGAGATAATGAACTGTTAATCAAATACTTAACCGAAAACTTAAAAGGTGAAGTAAGCAAAGAATATTCAAACCTTTCAGGAGAAGGAAGACTTACGATTAAATAAATGAGAAAAAGACAATTTGTAAAATTTTATATTTACAAATTGTCTTTTTTTAAAATAAGATTGTAAAAAGAAGGAAAAAGAGGTACACTGTATTCGTATCAAAAAAAATAAACGGAGGTAGAATAATGTTAAGTTTCAAGAGAGGGAAACAACAAATAATCGCATTTGCTATGGCCATTATGCTAGCAGTAGGCGGTTTGCAGTTTGGGAGCGTAAGTGCTACTGCTGCAGCAACCAAGGTAGTTTATACTTTACCAATTGTAGAAACATCGGATGTCCATGGATTCTTAATGGATGTATCATCGGGAAACAAGGATACATATCAATACCGTATGGCGTATATTTCAAACTTGGTTAACGAGTTAAGAAATACATATGGTGCAACTGCAACCGGTGGCGCATTATTGCTGGATGGTGGAGATATCTACCAGGGTAATCCCATTTCTAATTTAGCAAGCGGCGCAGCTTTAAGAGCAGCTTACGATGCTATGGGATACGATGCAGTAGGACTTGGAAATCATGAATTTGACTGGGGAATTGATGCAGTAAATGATGATGATGGAACCATTAAAGGCTATAATCTTAGTGGAACGGTAACCGGCACAGGTATAACCCCTGTAGTTTGTGGCAATATCTATGAAAAAGGAACGGAAAACCGTATTAAATATGCCACAGACTGTGCAATTGTTACGAAATATCTTAAAGGTACTGATGGTACCAAAAAGGAATTTGAGGTTGCTATTTTTGGATATGTAGATGATTATTCAAAAGATGTAATGGCAGCTAGATTTGCAGGTTACGAAATTAAAGAAGAGAAATTAAAGGAAATGGAAGCAACAGCAAAAGCATTAGAAGCTGCAGGTACCATTGATGCATCGGTGCTTTTAGTACATGCAGAAGCAAAGGTAGTTGCGGAAAAATTAAATCAAGGTACAGCAATTGATGCCGTTCTTGGTGGTCATACTCATAGAAGTGTAGATGGAAAGACAGCAAATGGTGTGGCTTATGCCCAGCCAAAGAATCAGGCAAGAGCAGCTGCACGTATAGATCTTACCTTTACGGTAGAAAATGGTAAGACAGTAGTAGCAGCAAACGCTCTAAAGACAGTTGATATTACAAAAGCAGGACCTGATCTTTACAATACACCAAACAACACTAAATTAGACCAAAAAATTGTCAAAATTAGTGAACTTGCATATAATAGTGTTGCTCCTATATTGACAGCAGAACTGGGAAGCATTACTACACAGATTACAAAAGATCCCATTGCGGGCAATAAGCAGTCCTCTACGGCAGGAACCTGGATGACAGAGCTGATGAACAAAGCAACCGGAGCGGATGTATCCATTACAAATGCAGGTGGTATTCGTGATGAAATTAAGTTTACAGGAGAATCAAAGATGGTTACCCAGGGTGACATATACAATATGGCACCATTTGATAACAAGCTTCCAACCTTTGAAATAACCTATAAGGCTTTCCTGGATATCATGAACTATGGAAGAACGGGTGCCGGATATGAATCAACCACTCCTTATGGTGGTAAGTTCTTAGACTTTAGAATTGGTGGAGCTACGGTTTATTATACGAATGACGTAGTAGATACCATAGAGATAGGCGATAAAGTAGTTTATTCAAATGGAGTTTGGAAAGAAAAAGCCGATACGAAAATGATTGTATGTACCAATGAATTTATTGCAACCTATACTGGGGATAAAACTTTAGGGGGCGAATCTCCATTTAAAGCCCTTAAATCAAGGGAAGCTACGAATGGGACAGACCCTGTCATTGATAATCTAAGCTTTATTAATGCTTTAAAGAAAGAAGCCGCAGCCAATAATGGCAAATTAAAGGTTACAACAACGCCAACTATTATTGACAGAGTAGTAGAGGAATCCAATCCGGGAACGCCAAACGTTATACCATCAGTACCAACACCAACACCAACGCCAAAGCCGGAAGAAAGCAAAACCACGGGTAATGTTGAAGTTGAAGTAAAAGAAACAGTAAAAGTTAAGATGGATACAAAAGCAGTTATCGCAAAGGAAAACAAAGATGGATTCTTCTATACAGAAGATGGTAAAAAAATAGCAGATGCTGTTGTTAAGACAGAGGATGGAAAACGCTTTATTCTGAATGAAAAAGGTGAAAAATATGTATCCGCAATTGTTGCTACAGAAAAAGGAAACAAATATATTGTTGGAAAGACAGGAGAAGTTGTAAGAGGTTCTTTCGTTGAAACAGACGGGGCACGTTATTACACAACAAAAGGAACCGGAAAGATTGTTACAAACAAGTTAGTAAAAGTAAATGGTAAAAAATATTTTGCAACAAAGTCCGGTGAATTAGCAATATCCAAATGGATAACCGTAGGTAAAGTGAAGTATTATTGCAACAAAGAAGGTGTAGTTGTTAAAACAAAGAAAGTAACAAAAAAAGTAACAAAGAAATAACTACATAAATAGGAACAGGAAACCCCGCCTTGCTGACTGTAAAAGCCAGCAAGGCGGGGTTTTCTGTTCTTATTTACTTAGATAAGGGTTTGTATGCCTCCCCGTATCCATAATGTTCCACAACATAGTCAACATCCTTATCGCCTCGTCCGCTTAAGTTCACTAAAATAGAACCTTGTTTCATCTCCTTTGCTTTTCGCATAGCATAGGCAACGGCGTGAGAACTTTCCAGAGCAGGTATAATACCTTCCAGACGGGAGAGAAGGAAAAAGGCTTCCATGGCTTCTTCATCACTTGCCGTGTCGTATTGTACACGACCAAGATCGTGAAGAAAAGCGTGTTCCGGACCAACCGAAGGATAGTCAAGTCCACTGGCAATAGAATACACCGGTGCAGGCTCTCCTTTTGCATCTTTTAGCATAATACTTTCAAAACCATGCATAATTCCTTTTTCTCCATAAGACATAGAAGCTGCATGATCACCAAGAGTCGTTCCTCTTCCCAAAGGCTCAATGCCTACAATATCAACCGGCTCTTCCAAAAAAGGAACAAAAAGTCCAATGGAGTTACTCCCACCCCCAACGCAGGCACAGATTACATCCGGCAGCAGACCGGTCATTTCTTTGAACTGGTCTTTTGCTTCATAGCCAATGACTGCCTGAAAATCACGAACCATTAATGGAAATGGATGTGGACCTAAAGCAGATCCAATACAGTATATGGAATCTTTATAATTTTTTGCATAGGATGCAAAAGCAGAATCTACCGCTTCTTTTAAGGTCTTAAGACCATGTGTAACGGGAACGACAGTAGCTCCCAGTATCTTCATACGAGTCACATTGGGAGCCTGCTTGGCAATGTCAACCTCCCCCATGTGGATTTCACATTCCATGCCAAAGAAGGCAGCCGCTGTGGCTAAGGCAACGCCGTGCTGCCCGGCACCGGTTTCGGCAATGAGACGCTTTTTACCCATAAATTTTGCTAAAAGTCCTTCTCCCATACAATGATTTAACTTATGGGCACCGGTATGATTCAAATCTTCCCTTTTTAAATAGATCTGTGCACCACCCACATAGGAAGATAGACGCTCGCAATGATAGACCGGAGTAGGGCGACCTTGAAATTCTTTACGTATTCTTCGAAGCTCATTGATGAACTGTGAAGAATGGCAGATTGTCTGATAGGCTTCGGATATTTCCTCAAATGCCGGAATCAGTTCTTCCTGAAGATAAGCTCCGCCATAAGGGCCAAAACGTCCATTTGTATCCGGATAGTTTCTTAAATAGGTTCTATAATCCATGATTGTCCTCCTTGAATAAATATATTAGCTTCTTTAACAGTGTACTACTGTAATAAAGTATAGCAAAAATAAAAAAAGATTACAATACGGGAAATGAATAAAAGGGAACATACAGTATTAAGAAAATCTTAGGAAATAGAGTGGGACTTTCTTAAGATAGATTCGATATACTATTCTATGTAAGAAAGATCCGCAAAAAAAACGAGAAAACGAGAAAAGGAGGAGAAGTAAAAAATGTTTCGAATATTAGTGTGTGATGATGAAAGGGAAATTGCGGATGCAATCGATATTTATTTGACCAATGAAGGGTATGAGGTTGTGAAGGCCTATGATGGCATTCAGGCTCTTCAAATAGTGGAGGAACAGGAATTTCATTTAATTATCATGGACATCATGATGCCAAAGATGGATGGAATAAGGGCAACCCTTAAGATTCGGGAGAAAAGAAATCTTCCCATTCTTATGTTATCTGCAAAAAGCGAAGACTATGATAAGATTATGGGTCTCAATATGGGTGCGGATGATTATGTGACAAAACCTTTTAATCCCTTGGAATTGATTGCAAGAGTGAAAAGTCTGCTGCGGCGTTATGCTGATCTTGGCAGCATGGAAATTGTAAAAAGGGAGGGCGTTTATAACTCAGGTGGTCTTAGTCTCAATGGACAGACAAGAGAAGTAACCGTGGACGGCGAAAGTGTAAAATTAACACCGGTAGAGTTTGGAATTCTGGAATTTCTGCTGAAAAATGCAGGGAGAGTATATTCCATTGAGCAGATTTATGAAAATGTGTGGAAAGAACCCTCTTTTAATCCGGAAAATACCGTATCCGTGCATGTGCGTAGAATTCGGGAAAAAATTGAAATTAATGCGAAAGAACCAAAATACTTAAAGGTGGTGTGGGGCGTTGGATACAAAGTTGAAAAATATAACTAGAAAATGGTATACAAAGGGCATTGCATACGGTATATTGCTTGCCTGTGTAATGAGCGTGGCAGTTTTATACTGGAGTCATGTAGATCGAATCGATTTAAGAACATTGAATGCGGAGAACTATCTCCATAGTAATTTACTTTACGACAAAATATGTAAGTATACCCATGCAATGCATAAAATTATGGATTATGAAAGCAAGGAAGCACTTGGGCTACAAGAGAGAAACCGAGAAATAGAAGAGATACTTAAGGAGCCTTATAGAATCTGGGCAGATTCCAGAGGAACCGAAAAAGCAAATATAATAGAAAGCTATGAGCATGATGTTTATTTTTCCTATGAAAAAGTTTGGAATGTGGAAGAAGAACCTTATGTAACCTCCGAAGATAAAGATAAAACGGAAGAATATACATTTTCCAAATTCTTAAAAACATTTCCGGAACTAAAGGAGCAGGTACGGAAGCTCTATATGGAAAAAGAAGAAAAAACCTATCAAGACAATGTAAACTATGTAAAAGAACAAAAGGATTTTGTATATGAAAGTGAGGATGCGAACCTAGAACAAGTAAAGGAGAGATATGGAAAGTATCCCGTGCATGTAACTATTTTAAAGAATGGAAAGGTTCAAAGTAATTTAAAAGGAATTGAAAATATTGATTATCCGATTTTAGACAATGAGAAGGGAAAAAATGTATACATTGGCATGCCCCAGTCGGTTTATGAGGCAAAGGAAAGAGAGTGGAGTTCAAAAAAAGAAATAACCGAAAAAACCATTCAGCTTGTAATATTTTTGATTTGTCTTGGATTTGCTGCTTTCTGCTTCTTGGTATTAACAACAGGAAGGCGCCCAAAGGAACAAGAAGTGCATTTGTATTCATGGGATCGACTGTGGTCCGAAGCAGAGTATGGAATTGGGATTCTGGCAGGAATGGGCTTTCTTATGTTAAGCTATTCTATTCTGGAAAAAGAAGTGAAAGAAGAGTGGATTTTCAAAATAACCTTGTTAGGGTTAGCAGCCAGTGGAAGTGTCCTATTACTTTGTTTATTGTCACAAATAAGAAGAGTAAAGGCAAAAAAATTCTGGGAAGGCTTTATTTCCTTCCGAATTCTGAAAAATATATTTAAAAAGTGCAGTATATCATGGAAAAGAGGAAAACTGTCAAAAAGAGCACTGATTGCAGCCGTTTTGCTGCCTGTACTATGTGCTACCTGGGTAGGAGCTCCTTTTGTAATTGCTTTGTTGATTTACTTGATTTACAAGTATATGGGGGACTTTAATGAAATAACGGAAGGCACAAAAAAAATTAAGGAAGGCCAGCTGGATTACAAAATTCAATTAGTAAATAAGGAAGGAATCTTGGAAGAATTGGCTGAAAACATTAATACCCTGTCTCAGGGACTGGATGCAGCAGTTTCAAATGAACTTCGTTCGGAACGCTTGAAATCAGAGCTGATTTCCAATGTTTCCCACGATTTAAAAACGCCGTTGACCTCCATCGTTACCTATGTGGATTTATTAAAGAAAGAAAAAACAGAAAATGAAACAGTAAAAGGTTATATTGATATCATTGATAGAAAAGCACAACGCCTTACCGTTTTAACGAACGATTTGTTTGAAGCAGCCAAGGCTTCCAGCGGGGATATGCCGGTTAACCTGGAAAAGATTGATTTTAATGCAATTGTACGTCAGGCAATGGGTGAATTTGATGAAAAACTAAAGAAAGCAGAGCTTGAGGTAAGAATGAAATTACCGGAAACGGAAGCTTATGTAAAAGCAGATGGAAGACTAACCTGGAGGGTATTGGATAACTTGTTGTCCAATGTTGTGAAGTATGCTCAGAGTGGAAGCCGGGTCTATATGGAGGTAGAAACAAAAGACGGGAATGTTTTCTTTACAATGAAGAATATTTCTGCATATGAATTAAATATTCAGGCAGAGGAACTAATGGAGCGGTTTAAACGTGGGGATGAATCCAGAAATTCGGAAGGCAGTGGATTAGGTCTGAGCATTGCCAATAGTCTGATCGCGTTACAACATGGAAGTTTTCGAATGGAGATTGATGGAGACTTATTTAAAGTGATTCTTTCCCTTCCAGCAGCTATGGAATAAAAAAGTTTCTTTATACAATCTTAACCTTTAAGAGAAAGGTTTTAATGCCATTTTAAAGCAGAATAAAGTAAAATAGAATAAACTAGATAAAGGAAGTTTACCGAATAAAATAGAATGACAGAAGAAGAAAGAAAGGATATAATAAAGAAAAGTAAAAGGAATGCCGGGTGAAATTTTTCGGTGAAAATACAGGAGGATAGGGATAAAAGGGTGAATGAAATAAGAACAAATCCAGATGGGAGACTTGAAAATATACAAGGAGAAGCCATTACTCACAATCAGGGACACTTAAAGATATTTTTTGGATATGCAGCAGGCGTAGGAAAAACATATGCTATGCTTAAGGCAGCACATTCGGCAAAGAGACATGGAATGGATGTGGTGGTGGGTTACGTAGAACCCCATACAAGACCCCAAACTATGGATCTTTTAAAAGGACTTGAGAAACTTCCTGTTTTAGAGATGGAATATAATGGAATCCGTTTAAGTGAGTTTAATCTGGACGCGGCAATCACCCGAAAGCCCCAGCTCATTTTAGTAGACGAACTGGCACATACCAATGCCGTGGAATGCCGTCATGCCAAGCGGTATCAGGATATTTTGGAACTTCTAAAAGCAGGAATGGATGTGTATACCACGGTTAATGTGCAGCATATTGAAAGCCTTAACGATATTGTTACTTCCATTACAGGGGTTAGAATACAGGAGCGTATACCCGATCGAATTTTTGATAATGCAGAGCAGGTAGCCCTGGTGGATATAGAACCGGGGGAACTGATGGAACGGTTGCATAGAGGAAATATTTGGAAAGAAAATCAGGAAAAGAAGGGGCTGGATTATTTTTTCAGTATAGAAAATCTGGTGGCATTGCGGGAAATTGCTCTGCGTCGATGCGCGGACCGAATCAATATTATGTCAGAAAAAGTAAGAATTGCCCAAGGCAGCAGCTACTATACGGATGAACATATTCTGGTGTGCCTGTCTTCGTCTCCCACCAATCAGAAAATCATTCGCACAGCTGCTAGAATGGCAAATGCATTTAAGGGAAACTTCACCGCACTTTTTGTAGAAACAACAGATTTTGCAGCACTGGGAGAAGAAGATAAAAAGAGATTGCAAAGCAATGCTGCATTGGCGGAGCAGCTTGGAGCAAAGATTGAAACCGTATATGGGGATGATGTGGCATTTCAGATAGCAGAGTTTGCAAGATTATCCAGTGTCTCTAAGGTTGTAGTAGGAAGGAATAATGCAAAGCGAAGATATGCATTTGGAAGAATGTCCCTGACAGAACAGTTAAATGCAGTGTCGCCTAATCTGGACATTTATATTATTCCAAATCAGGAAACAGAGGCCTATCAATTAAGAAGAATAAAGCGGTCCCAATTTGATTTTTCTATACTGGATGTTATAAAAAGTTTTGCCCTGTTATTTTTTGCAACCTTGATTGGCTATATTTTTTCAAGACTTGGTTTCAGTGAAGCCAATATTATTACAATTTATATTCTCAGTGTATTAATTACAGCAATTATAACGACCCAGCGAGCCTATAGTCTGATTTCTTCCGTAATCAGCGTACTGACTTTTAATTTCTTTTTTACCGATCCGCAATTTACCCTGAGTGCCTATGGCAGTGGTTATCCGGCAACTTTTTGTATCATGTTTATTTCTGCATTTTTAACCAGTACCCTGGCAGTTAAAATCAAACAAAATGCCAAGCAATCGGCACAAATCGGGTATCACACAAAGGTCTTGCTGGAAACCAACCAGTTATTGCAAAAAGCAAAGGATAAAACAGGAATTATAACCGTTACGGCGAATCAACTTACCAAACTCATGAATAAAGACCTTGTTTTTTATCCGGTGGAAAGCAAGGATTTGGGAGAACCCATGGTGTTTGCAGCGGGAGAAAGAAAAATACCCGGGAGCTACCTTTCAGAAAATGAGAGGGCCGTTGCGGCATGGGTGCTAAAAAATAACAAACACGCAGGAGCAACCACTAAGACGTTAGGAAGTGTAGCCTGTTTATACCTTGCAGTACGAGTCAATGAGACGGTTTACGGCGTTGTTGGTATTGCTGTCCATGAAACACCACTGGATTCCTTTGAAAATAGCATTGTGCTTTCTATTTTGGGGGAATGTGCACTGGCACTGGAAAACCAGCAGACGGCCAGGGACCGGGAGGAAGCAGCGGTGCTGGCAAAAAATGAGCAGCTGCGGGCAAATCTTTTACGGTCAATTTCTCATGACCTGCGAACCCCACTAACGTCAATTTCAGGAAATGCCGGTATTTTATTTTCCAACGGAGATGCCATAGGTAGAGAAAAAAGGCAGATGCTTTACACGGATATATATGATGATTCCTTGTGGCTTATTAATCTGGTAGAAAATTTATTGTCGGTTACCAGAATCGAAGATGGCTCAATGAACTTGAATTTAACGGCAGAGCTTATGGAGGAAGTGGTTTCGGAAGCCCTTTCTCATATTAATCGAAAAAGCACGGAGCATGAAATTATAGTCAAAGAATCCGAAGACTTTATTTTGGCAAAAATGGATGCTCGTTTAATTGTCCAGGTTATTATAAACATGGTGGATAATGCCATTAAATATACACCAAAAAATTCTCAAATCATAATAGATATAAAAAAAAGGGAAGATAAAGTGGTAGTAGATATTTCGGACAATGGAGAGGGTATTTTGAAAGAAGACAAAGAAAAGATATTTGATATGTTTTATACGGCTGGGGCAAAAATTGCAGATAGCCGAAGAAGCCTTGGTCTGGGACTTGCTTTATGTAAATCCATTATAATTGCACACGGAGGAACCATTTGCGTAAGAGATAACGTTCCCAAAGGTACGGTTTTTGAGTTTACGCTAATTGCAGAGGAGGTAATATTACATGAATAAACCCCTTATACTGGTGGTAGAAGATGATCCGGCTGTTAGAAACCTGATTTCAACAACCCTGGAAACACAAAATTATAAATTCCATACAGCACCAACAGGAGAAACAGCCATATTAGAGGCCGTTTCTCATAATCCGGATGTGGTTCTTTTGGATTTAGGACTTCCGGACATGGATGGTATCCAAATTATCCGAAAAATTCGCTCCTGGTCCCAGGTACCTATTATTGTGATTAGTGCCAGAAGTGAAGATCGGGATAAAATTGATGCACTGGATGCCGGTGCAGATGACTATTTAACAAAACCATTTTCGGTGGAAGAACTTCTCGCAAGACTTCGGGTTACCTTTCGAAGACTCAATTATATGGTATCGGATTCCGGAAAAGAGAATGCTGTATTTATCAATGGAGATTTAAAAATTGATTACTCTGCAGGGTGTGTATTTATGAAAGAAGAAGAATTACACCTGACGCCCATTGAATATAAATTATTATGTTTACTGGCTCAAAATACCGGGAAAGTTTTAACTCATACCTTTATTACTCATAAAATCTGGGGTACCGCATGGGATAATGATGTGGCATCCCTACGAGTGTTTATGGCAACGCTTCGTAAGAAGATAGAAAGAGATCCGGCTTCCCCTCAATATATTCAGACTCATGTTGGGGTTGGATATCGAATGCTTCGGGTATAACTGTTTTCCCAGGTATTATTTTAAATTATAGGGAAAATAAATGCGTTGCAATTTGAAAGTAAATGAGGATGGAACAAGTATCAACTAAAGTGGTGATGAGGGGAGCTGACATAATTGCCGGATCCACTTTACATTTTGTAGCAAGCATAGGAAGAAGACATCCTATGAGCTTAGCCATAATCACCGTTGCAATTAAAGAAAGTGATACAAGGAGAGCCATGGTAGGATCTCGGTACATAATGAAAATTCGAATACCATTTACAACAGCCAGCGTAAAACTTACCAAAAGGGCAATCCGAAGCTCTTTAAAGGCAACTTTGAGAAAATCGGAGAGCTTAATTTCATCCAGTGCCAGTCCACGAATAATTAAAGTTGAACTTTGGGAGCCGCAGTTTCCTCCGGTGTCCATTAACATAGGAATGAAGGAAACTAAAAGGGGAATCGCAGAAAATGCAGCAGAATATCGGCTGATAATGGTTCCGGTTATGGTTGCAGAAAGCATTAACACAAGGAGCCATGCAATACGTCCTTTGGCATGTGCAAAAACGGAAGTTCCAAAATAAGAATCTTCGCTTGGAACAATACCGGACATCATGGCGATATCTTCATCAATCTCATCCTGTAAAACATTCATAGCATCATCATAGGTGATAATTCCCACCATAAAGTGTTCGGTATCCACAACAGGAATGGCCATAAATCCATATTTTTGAAAAAGTTTGGCAACTTCTTCCTGGTCATCGTGGGTATTGGTAAATATAATATTGGTTTCCATTAGATCTTCGATTTTTACGTCTGCATCGGAAAGCAGCAGATCTTTTGCAGAAACGATACCAATCAAGCGTTTGGATTCCATAACATAACAGGTATAAATCGTTTCTTTATTAATACCGACGCTTTTTATCTTTGAAATGGATTCCTGCACCGTCATGGATTTCTTTAAATCCACGTATTCTACCGTCATAATACTTCCGGCACTGTCCTCCGGATAATTAAGCAACGTATTAATGGAAGCCCGGGTAGCAAAATCCGTTACACTTAAAATTCGTTCTACTACATTTGCCGGCATTTCCTCTAAAAGATCGGCCGTATCGTCAAGAAACATGTCATCTAATATTTCTTTGAGTTCTTTTTCAGTAAATGCAGCGATTAAGATTTCCTGCATTTTTGCACTCATATAGGAAAAAGTAGCAGCCGCTTGGGTTTTATCAATTAAACGAAAAATCATAACCATCTCTTTTTCATCTAAATCTTCCAAAATAACAGCTAAATCTACTTCATTTAGAACGGAAAGAATATGTTTCAATTCCCCAAACTTTTTTTCCTGTAGAAGTGAAGTAATAATTTTTTTGGTCATAACTTTGCCTCCTATTGTTTAAAAGAATCAGCAAAGTATAAATACAATCTCTATGCAATTATAAGCAAAAAAAGAAGATGAGGGCAGGGCCCAGGTGTATCTATACTTTGCCAGTGACTACTGTCAGGAACCATATCCTCACCATCCTTTCTTCTTACGAAAATAAACAC
This sequence comes from Acetivibrio sp., assembly GCA_036658435.1. Lineage (GTDB taxonomy): Bacteria > Bacillota > Clostridia > Lachnospirales > Lachnospiraceae > DIGJ01. Next base: position 40,413 of record JAVXEO010000004.1, on the reverse strand, counting down.
AACAAAACACGCCCTCTGATGGCGTGAAAGTCTTTATAATACTTATGTATCCAAGGCTAAGTATAGAACAGGATGAAGGGATTTGTCAAGAAAATACCACATTGACTTTTAGATTTGTCTATGCTATTTTTAAGGAAAGCGGTGGGCTTGATGAAAAGACTGCTTTTTAATTATGAATGGAATAAGTAAATTTAATAAGTAAATCTATTGTCAAAAAAAAGTGGTTGTTTATAATGAAAGAGTAGTTTAAACAGGACAAAGAATCATAGAAAAGGATAGGTGTGCATATTGAAAAAGTTAAATCTACTTTACGAAGGAAAAGCAAAGAAAGTATTCACTACAGATAAGGAAGATGTTTTGATTGTTGACTATAAGGATGATGCAACTGCTTTTAATGGAGAAAAAAAAGGAACTATTTTAGGAAAAGGGTCCATTAATAATCGTATGACCAATTATATTTTTCAAATGCTTGAAAAAGAAGGGGTGCCCACGCATTTTATTGAGGAATTAAATGAAAGAGAAACGGCTGTAAAAAAAGTTGAAATCGTTCCTTTGGAAGTCATTATCCGTAACGTTGCGGCGGGAAGCTTTTCAAAAAGACTGGGAATAAAAGAGGGAACCAAACTTATTGCACCTACCTTAGAGTTTAGTTATAAAGATGATGCCTTGGGGGACCCATTGATTAATGATTATCATGCCATTGCAATTGGGGCAGCAACCCAGGAAGAAATTGACCGAATTACAGAACTTGTATTTAAAATAAATAACTTCCTTTTGACATTTTTTAAAGAATGTGGAATTGATCTTATTGATTTCAAAGTAGAGTTTGGACGTTATCAAGGACAGATTATACTGGCAGATGAGATTTCACCGGATACCTGCAGATTCTGGGACAGCAAAACGCAGACAAAATTAGATAAGGATCGTTTTCGCAGGGATATGGGTAAAGTAGAGGATGCCTACATAGAAGTGTCAAAAAGGATTGGATTGTATGTATAATAAAAGGGATGCGTTTATGGAAGGAGGACTCCATGAAGAATGTGGAGTCTTTGGTGCCTATTCGATTGACAATAAAGAAGATGTAGCCTCTTCTATTTATTATGGATTGTTTTCCCTTCAGCACAGAGGACAGGAAAGCTGTGGAATTGCAGTGAGTGATACCCAGGGACCCAAGGGAGTGGTGAATTCCTGCAAAGGAATGGGACTGGTTAACGAGGTCTTCTCAGAGGAAGCACTGGAGAAGTTAAATGGAAATATTGGAGTTGGACATGTGCGTTATTCTACTGCAGGAGCCAGCTCCATTGAAAATACCCAACCTTTGGTATTAAACTATGTAAAGGGAACCTTGGGAATTGCTCATAATGGAAATCTTATTAATGCACTGGAGCTTCGGGAGGAACTTTCGTATACCGGCGCAATTTTTCAAACAACCATTGATACCGAGGTCATTGCCTACCATATTGCAAGACAACGCCTTCAAACAAAGAGCGTGGAAGAAGCCGTAAAAAATGCCATGAAAAAGCTGGCGGGGGCCTATTCCCTTGTTATTATGAGCCCGCGAAAATTAATTGGAGCTAGAGACCCCTTTGGTTTCCGGCCCCTTTGCATTGGAAAAAGGGAAAATACTTATTTTCTTGCATCAGAAAGCTGCGCTTTGGACGCAGTGAATGCGGACTTTGTGCGGGATGTTCTTCCGGGGGAAATTGTAACACTGGATGGCTCAGGCATTCATTCAGACACGACTCTTTGCCAGGAAAAGGTTGCAAAATGTATTTTTGAATATATTTATTTTGCAAGACCGGATAGTTTTATTGACAATGTCAGCGTGTACCGTTCCAGAATCATGGCAGGAAAGATATTAGCCCAGATGTATCCTGCAGAGGCAGACATTGTGGTAGGTGTTCCGGATTCCGGAAATGTAGCCGCCATGGGTTTTGCAGAGGAAACAGGAATCCCCTATGGAATGGCATTTATTAAAAATAGTTATGTTGGCAGAACCTTTATTAAACCAAAGCAGTCAGAGAGGGAATCCTCTGTTCGGATTAAATTAAATGTATTAAAAGAAGTAGTCAATGGAAAAAGAGTGGTTATGATTGATGATTCCATTGTACGTGGGACTACCAGCGAACGTATTGTGAGAATGCTTAAAAATGCAGGAGCCACACAGGTTCATGTAAGAATTAGTTCACCACCGTTTCTCTATCCGTGCTATTTTGGAACGGATGTGCCATCTTGTGACCAATTGATTGCACATAACAATACAGTGGATGAAATATGTAAAATGCTGGGTGCAGATTCTTTGGGATATTTAGATGGGGAACGTCTGCATGAACTAATTGGAGGAGACAGAGGATACTGTGATGCCTGCTTTTCGGGAAAATATCCAATTGCTCCACCAAAACAGAATATTCGTGGGAATTATGAAAAATAGACCCATAAAACAATAAAAGTCAGGAGACAGCTATGAGTACAGATAAATACCAAAGCCCACTTTCAGAGCGCTACGCCAGTGCAGAAATGCAATATATATTTTCACCGGATATGAAGTTTCGAACCTGGAGAAAACTTTGGATTGCTTTAGCGGAAACAGAAAAAGAATTGGGGCTTCCCATTACGGAAGAACAAATTGCAGAGTTAAAAGAACATGCGGAAGATATTAATTACCAGGTGGCAAAAGAAAGAGAGAAAGAAGTAAGACATGATGTGATGAGTCATGTTTACGCTTATGGAGTACAGTGCCCAAAGGCAAAAGGAATCCTTCATCTTGGGGCAACTTCCTGCTATGTGGGAGATAATACCGATATCATTATTATGAAGGAAGCACTTTTACTGATTAAGAAGAAATTAGTGAATGTATTGGCAGAACTTTCTATTTTTGCAGATAAATATAAAGATTTACCAACCTTGGCTTTTACGCATTTTCAGCCTGCACAGCCAACTACCGTTGGAAAAAGAGCCACTCTTTGGATGCAGGAATTTTGCCTGGACCTTGAGGACCTGGATTTTGTGTTATCCGGGCTTAAATTACTAGGCTCTAAGGGAACGACTGGAACCCAGGCATCTTTTCTTGAATTGTTTGATGGAAACCAACAGATTGTAAATAAAATAGACCCTATGATTGCGCAAAAAATGGGATTTACAGCGTGTTATCCGGTATCCGGACAAACCTATTCCAGAAAAGTGGATACCCGTGTTGCGAATGTTTTAGCAGGTATTGCAGCAAGCGCTCATAAAATGTCAAATGATATCCGTTTACTTCAGCATTTAAAAGAAGTAGAAGAACCTTTTGAAAAAGGCCAGATTGGTTCCTCTGCAATGGCATACAAAAGAAATCCCATGCGAAGCGAAAGAATTGCTTCTCTTTCCCGTTATGTTATGATAGAAGCACTCAATCCGGCTATAACATCAGCAACCCAGTGGTTTGAAAGAACGCTGGATGACTCTGCCAATAAAAGACTTTCCATACCGGGAGGATTTCTTGGTACCGATGGAATTTTAGATCTATGCTTAAATGTAGTAGATGGATTGGTGGTTTATCCAAAGGTAATTGAAAAACGACTGATGGGAGAACTTCCTTTTATGGCAACAGAAAATATTATGATGGATGCAGTTAAAAGGGGAGGAGATCGTCAGGAACTTCATGAAAAAATCCGTACACTTTCTATGGAAGCCGGAAGAAATGTAAAAGAAAAAGGACTGGAAAACGACCTTCTTGAGAGAATTGCCCAAGATGAATCATTTCATATGACAACAGAGGACTTGAAAAAAGCCATGGATCCAAAGAAATATATTGGTTGTTCCAAAGAACAGGTGGAATTATTTTTAAAAGAAATAATACAGCCAATTCTTGATACAAACAAAGAACTGATGGGAGTAAATGTAAAGATAACGGTGTAATTTAAGGGGGAAAAAATTCATTCCGGATGCTTGTTTTGTATGAAAAAGAATGCTATACTTAGAGGAATATATTTGTATGTTTGGGGGAAGGCATATGGGAAAGCAAGAAAAAGATAGTAAGGAAGTGGAATTGCGGCAAGAACTACTATTAGAAGAAAAGAAATGCAAGTCATTAAAACTTGAGTTGGAGTTTTATAAGCGATATGATACGGTTTCTGGTCTTTACAATCGAACGACCTTTTATGCAGAAACCAAAAAGATGCTTCTTGATAACAGACAGATGCAGTTTGTTATGCTTCGTATGGATATTGAACGTTTTAAGATTATTAATGAACTTTGGGGACGTGAAGAGGGAGATAAGCTCCTTCGATATATAGGGGATAAGCTGCGCTATAAGCTAAGTATGAATCCCCTTATTACGTTTGGAAGAACGGAAGCCGATATTTTTTATATTTGCTTTGTTTACAGTGAAGATAATGACATGAAAATGATTGATTATATTGAAAAGATACTTTCGGAATATGAGATTGATTTTGAAATTGTACCTTATTTTGGAATGTATGTTATTAAAAATCATGATATGCCAATCAATCTTATGTGTGACCGAACCAACCTTGCCATTCGTACCATTAAAGGAAACTATATAAAAAGATACGCTTATTATGATGAAAATCTGAGAAAAGCCATGCTTTGGGAACAAGAAATTGTAAACCAGATGGCAACGGCACTTTTAGAAAAACAGTTTGTTATATACCTGCAGCCACAATGCAACATTCAAACAGGAGTACCCGTGGCAGCAGAAGTATTGGTTCGCTGGAATTATCCCAAAAGAGGGATGATATTTCCAGGGGATTTTATTCCTATTTTTGAACGAAATGGCTTAATCATGAAGTTAGATGCCTATGTATGGGAAGAATCCTGTAAGCTGATTCGAAAATGGCTTGATGAAGGTAAGCATCCTCATCCAATTTCGGTAAATGTTTCAAGAATTAATTTATACAATCCAAAGCTATGTGATACAATAATTGGAATGGTAGAAAAGTATGATTTGCCGGTTAAACTGTTGGAACTTGAGATAACAGAAAGTGCATATTCAGATAGCCAGAATCTTTTGATTAGCGTTATGGAACGCTTGCAGAAGTATGGATTTACCGTGCTTATGGACGATTTCGGAAGTGGATATTCTTCCCTTAATATGCTTAAGGAAGCGGTTGTGGATATCTTAAAACTGGATCTTATATTTTTATCAGGGGAAGATAAGATGGCAAGGGGAGGTAATATTCTTGCATCGGTGGTGCGAATGGCAAAGTGGCTGAAGCTGGCCTGTATTGCAGAAGGGGTGGAAACCAAAGAGCAGGTTGATTTTTTGCGCAGTATTGGATGCACCATTGCACAAGGGTATTATTATGCAAAACCAATGCCGATTGATGAATATGAAATTTATTTGGAACGTATGGAAGAGTCCGGTCCTTATACTTATGATAATCTGGAAGAACCCATGTCAATGGATGCAGTCTGGGATCCTACGGCACCGGTTAATGCTATGTTTAACAGCATGATAAGTGCCGTTGGAATCTATGAATACAGCAAGGGACATATTGAAGCCATTCGCTTGAATGACAGCTATTTTGATATGATAGGAGAAACCCGGGAAGAATATTACCAAAGTGAAGTTCCTCTTGAAAGCCGAATTTATGAAGAAGATCAAGAAATTATACAAAATATGTATCTCCAGGCGCTGGAAACCAAAGAAATAACAGAAGGTCTTTTTCGGCGAATTTGTAAAAATGGGAAATTACTCTGGCTGCATACAAAGATACGATATTTCACAGGAGATAAGCACAGGGTTTTATTTTATGCGGCAATTAATGACGTTACAAGGGAAAAAGAGAGAGAATTTGCACTGGAAAAAGAAAATCAGGAGTTAAAGCAGCTGGTTATTCTCCTAAAAAAAGAGCTTGGCGAAAGGATGTCGTGAAAGATACGATATCCTTTTTTATGTAATAGGAAAGTGTTCCCATTACATAAAAACACAAAAGGATGCAAAACAACACAAATAAGGAAAATAAATTTACGAATAAGAGAAAAATAATTGACTACCGTATAAAAAAGAGATAAAATAAAATAAATATGTTTTGGAAAGAAGGAGATTAATATAATGAAGCAAAAGAAAAAATTTCGAGATTGGAGCTTGTCAACAAAAACCTCTTTTGCAGTGGGAACCTTGCTAACAGCAATGCTGACGGTGTTAGTGCTATTTAGCTTAACGGTGGCAAGAAAATCCGTGGTGAATGCCATTGATGGAGAATTTTCAGGTATTGCGGCACAAAATGGTGTCATGGTACAGTCTATTTTATCCAATGCAACGGATATTGCAAAAAATTTACAAAGTTACATAGATGAGCAGTTTATCACGTATGAAAAAGATGGATATGTAGGTGAAAAGAAAATAAGTAAAGCATACAAAGTGCCGATAGAGAATCTAAATGGCGAGCTTGAAAAATATTTTCTGAACAATGCCTGGTCTGTAGTTGCGAATAATGCAGACATTGAAGGAATGGGACTTTTCTTTGAACCAAAATGTTTTGATCCTTCTCTTTCGGATTATGGTATTTACGTAAATGTAGAAGACGCAAAAAGGAAAGCAGTGGCTATTTTTGGTACTTACCAGGAGTTTAGTAAAGAAGAATTTTATATGAATGCCAAAGAAAGCCAAAAAGCATGCTTTACCAAACCATATGAATACAATGGAATTAAGATGGTCTCTGTATCCTATCCTATTATTTACAAAGGAACCGTTCAAGGTGTTATATCGGTGGATATTAATATAAGCAATTTTGACAAAATAAAAACATCCGATGAAAAGTATCCTACTATGTTTGCCAATGTTTTGACGTCGGAGGGTGTGTTTATTTATGACAGTGAGTCTGATGAGTACGCAGGTCAGAATCAAAGGGATTTACTTGGCGAAAAGCAATATGGAAAGATAAAAAAGGAAATTGAAAAAGGAAAACCTTTTTCAGTAGAAACGCTGAAAGACAGTGGTAAGAAAGTGTCACGATTTTACTATCCGGTAATTGCTGCTAACGAAACCTGGTGGGCGGCCAGTGCTTTGGAAAAATCAGACTTAAACAAAGATGTAAGCAGTCTGAGTATGTGGATGGTCAGCTTATCTTTGGTTATTTTAGTTATTCTGGTTGTAGCTATGGCAATGCTGATTAAAAAATTCATTCATCCAATTTATGCAGTGGTAGAAGCGGCAGAGAAACTGTCAAAAGGTGATTTTGAAATTGAATTAAAGGCAGAAAATCAAGATGAAATCGGCAAGTTGGAAAATGCATTTAAAAGTACGGTGATGACCCTTCGTGGAATCGTAAATGACTTATCCCGGGGCATGGAAGAAATGTCAAAAGGAAATTTCGATTTAAGGCCAAATGTTGAGTATGTAGGAGAATTCTCGGGAATTAAGAGCTCTTTGGAATATTTTCTTGTGAAAATTTCAGATACTCTTTCTCAAATTAACAATTCCTCGGCTATGGTAGCAGACAGCGCAGGACAAATAGCAGAGGGAGCCCAGTCTTTAACAGAAGGAGCCACAGATCAGGCAAGTTCCATTGAAGAATTGCAGGCAACGGTTACCAGTGTTTCCGGTGAAGTGGATAGAAATGCCGAGAATGCAGGAACTGCAAATAAGATAGTAAAAGAGGTAGGGGAAGAAATACAAGATACAAATGAGCAAATGAGAGAAATGGTAGAGGCCATGAACCTGATTACGGCAAGCTCCAATGAAATCAGTCATATTATTAATACCATTGATGACATTGCATCCCAGACAAACTTATTGTCTTTAAATGCTTCGATAGAAGCAGCCAGAGCCGGAGAGGCAGGAAAAGGGTTCGCCGTTGTTGCAAATGAAGTAGGTGCATTGGCAAACCAGAGTGCCGAGGCAGCAAAAAGTTCCACAACCCTGATTGCAAATTCCATCAAAGCGGTGGAAAACGGAAAAAGATTGGCAGATAAAGCAGCAGAAATGCTTCAGAAATCTGCAGTTAAGGCACAAGGCCTAATTACAAGCATTGATGAAATATCAACGGCATCGGGAACACAGGCAACGGCACTCGATCAGATTGCCCAGGCAGTGGAGCAGATTGCAAGTGTTATAGAAGAGAATACAGCCATGGCAGAGGAAAGTTCGGCTAGCAGTGAAGAGCTGGCAGCACAGTCAAGACTTTTGCAGGAATTGGTAGATAAGTTTATTTTATTGAAAAAGGAATAGAAAAAAAGAGAATGCCCCACTTTACTTTTTACAAAGTGGGGCATTTTTGAAATAATTAACTATTTTACTTATAACCGGAGGTATGCTATAATATATTGCGGTAATATAGAATATGTAGGAGGTTTTGAATATGGTAAAAGCAGTGGTAGGAGCTAACTGGGGTGATGAAGGTAAGGGTAAAATCACCGATATGATGGCAAAGGAAGCTGATATTATAGTAAGATTTCAAGGTGGAGCAAATGCAGGACATACCATCGTAAACAATTACGGTAAATTTGCATTGCATACCTTACCGTCAGGGGTATTTTACAATCATACAACCAGCGTGATAGGTAATGGAGTCGCTTTGAATATTCCGGTTTTATTCAAGGAAATTCAGTCAATTGTTGACAGAGGAGTCCCAACACCAAAGATTTTGGTTTCAGACCGGGCACAGATAGTAATGCCATATCATATCCTTTTTGATGAATATGAAGAAGAAAGATTAGGCGGAAAATCATTTGGTTCTACCAAATCAGGAATTGCACCATTTTATTCGGATAAATATGCTAAAATTGGATTCCAGGTCAGTGAACTATTTGATGAAGAAGGATTAAAAGAAAAAACAGAGCGCATTTGTGAACAAAAAAATGTTATTTTGGAACATCTATATCACAAACCGGCATTAAAACCGGAAGAATTACTTTGTACGCTCCTTGAATATAGAGAAATGATTGCACCTTATGTGTGTGATGTTTCCAGTTATTTATGGAAGGCAATCAAAGAAGGAAAAGAAATACTGCTAGAAGGACAACTTGGAACCTTGAAGGATCCGGATCATGGGATTTATCCAATGGTCACTTCTTCTTCTACTCTGGCTGCTTATGGAGCCATCGGGGCCGGAATTCCTCCTTACGAAATTAAAAAAATCATTACGGTGTGTAAAGCGTATTCCAGTGCAGTTGGTGGCGGCGCTTTTGTCAGTGAGATTTTCGGGGAAGAAGCCGACGAACTCAGAAGACGAGGCGGCGATGGAGGAGAGTACGGAGCAACAACAGGACGCCCAAGACGTATGGGATGGTTTGACTGCGTTGCTTCTAAGTATGGCTGCCGCTTGCAGGGAACAACCGATGTGGCATTTACCGTACTAGATGTTCTTGGATATTTAAAAGAGATTCCGGTATGTACAGGCTATGAAATAAATGGAAAAGTAAGTACAGACTTTCCAACTACAACTCTTTTGGAAAAGGCAAAACCGGTGATTCAGGTATTGCCTGGATGGAATTGTGACATTCGTGGAATTAAAAATTATGATGAACTACCGGAAAACTGCAGAAAATATATCGAATTTGTAGAAGAACAAATTGAATTCCCTATTACAATGGTATCCAATGGACCGGGAAGAGAAGATATTATTTTGCGCGGATAATATATTTTGTCCATAGAAAGGAGTTAGTATGGTGGATATATTTAATAAAATGGGTGAAGAACTTTCGAATATGGGAAGTGAAATTGTAAAGATGACCAAAGATGCCTCCGATTCAGCAAAACAGCATGGGATTATACTATCAGAAAATGGAAAAATTGATAATCAATATCATATGCTGGGGGAATTGCTTTATCGCAGCTGTAAAGAGGACGAAGAAATCCTGGAACTTTTAGGATCCGAGTTTTCTTCCTGTGTTGAAAAAATAGAAAAATCAAAAAAAAGAATGGAAGCAGCAAAAGAGGCAATTGCACAAAATAAGGGTGGCACCATTTGCTCCGATTGTGGAAACACCGTTTCACAAGGTTCTTCTTTTTGCAATAAATGCGGAAAAATGATGTAGGTTATTAAAATGAAGCTTGCAGTAATGAGTGATATTCATAGCAATATCGTTGCCTTTGAGGCTTGCCTTGCCTACATTGAAAAAAACCCGGTAGATGGAGTTGTGTTTCTGGGAGATTATGTCAGTGACTGCCCAGAACCACAACTCACTTTAGAGAAGATTTATCAGTTGAAAAAACAAATGCCAACCTGGATGATACGTGGAAATCGTGAAGAATATTTCCTGAATTATCGAGATGGCTATGAAAAGAACTGGAGATGTTCCTCTTATAAGGGAAGCCTTCTCTACACCTATGAAAATCTAACAAAAAAAGATTTAGAGTGGTTCGAAAGCATGGATTCTACTGTGGTTTTAAAAATAGAAGGTACAGAAGCTCTTCGTCTGGTACATGGTTCTATTTCCTCTTCCAGAGAACTTTTAGATGCGGGAAAAGACAACACAAAGAAGCATCTGGAAGAATCAAAAGAAAAATATATAGTAGCAGGACATACGCACCGGCAGATGCAGTATGAACATGCCGGAAAAGTAATTATCAATCCCGGTTCCGTTGGGGTTGCTATTGGTGTACAAAAAAAAGCAAATATGGCATATCTTACCTGGGAAAGGGAGGAATGGAAAGCACAATTTTTAAGCATTCCCTTTTCTTATGAGAAAGTGAATCGCTGGTTTGCAAAAAGCAGCCTTTTGCAGTATGCTTATGTATGGCCACAGTGTATTTTAAAATCAATGGAAATAGGGGAAAATATGGGGCCGTTATGTGCGAAAAGAGCATATGACCTGGCTGTTATGGAAAAAAATCTGGATACAGAAGGAAATCCACCGGAAGAGTATTGGATACGGTCGGCAAAAGAATTAAGGATATTATAAAATTCCCCATCCGATCTTTGTGATAGGAAATGGAGGTAGAAAATGAACAAAAAAAGAATGGTAAGCAGCTTACTGTGCTTGATCTTGTTATTTCAGTGGAATGGATATACACCTCATGCATTGGCAAAGGAAACAGAAACCTGTAAGGTCAGAACCTTGGTAACCCAGGATAAATTCAGTAATTTACAGTGGGCATATTATGACCTCATAGAAAATATAAACATCGAGGAAGCATGGAAGCTATCAAAGGATGCAGAAAATGAAGTTACAGTTGCAATTATAGATACGGGAATTGACTATTTGCATGCAGATTTAGCCCCCAATATGTGGGTGAATGAAGATGAGGTTATGGACAGTTCTCTGGATAATGATGAAAACGGATACGAAGGAGATTATTATGGCTGGAATTTTGTAGATGGGAATGCTGAAATCTGCAATTATGAAAAATCTTCAAAAACAGGATTATATGCAGACATTCATGGAACCCATGTAGCGGGAATTATAGGTGCAGTAGCAGATAATGGAATTGGAATTGCGGGAGTAGCAGCCTATTCAAAGGTAAAACTTATGAGTTGCAAGGCACTTGGAAGTGAAGGGGAAGGCAATATGTCTGCGATAATAGAAGCCATTGAATATGCCGAAAACAATGGAGCTTCCATATGCAATCTGAGTCTGGGAACTTCAGATTACAGCAAAGCTCTTTATAAGGCAATAAAGAATTCAAAGATGCTGTTTGTTTGTGCTGCAGGGAATGGAACAAAAGATACCAATATGCAGGGATACGACATTTCTAAGTCACCGGTGTATCCGGCTGGGTATCAGCTGGACAATATAATAACGGTTGCCAATACCAACAATACGGGACAATTGGACAGCAGTTCCTGCTATAGCAACCAGTACGTAGACATTGCTGCACCGGGCACCTCTATTGTAAGCGCTTATGTAGATGAGGAACATACTCCCCTGGGCCGCTATGTAAAAGAAACGGGCACTTCTATGGCGGCTCCATTTGTTACCGGAACGGCAGCAATGATTGCTTCCTACTATGGAAATTTACCGGCAAATGTAATTAAAAAAATGATACTAGGCGGAAGCAGGAAAGTGGATGCCTTGTGTTCCAAAGTACGGGATGGGGCTTTTCTTGATGTATATGGAGCAATGTCCTATAAAGGAATGATGGCTTCGGTTCAAACAGAAGTTACGGACCTTCCCTACTCAAATTATAAGAAGTGCCATGTGACAATTGAAAATCCCATGAAGGATACGTTAACCCTGCGCTATGCAAAAGGCAACCAGGATCTCTCTTATTTTCAACAGGGAGAGAAAGGGGAAGCCTTTGAATGGAAGGAAAATAAAACAACAAAAACCATAAAAGAAACCACAGAATATACCGTGTATTTAAGAGATTCCTTAGGAAACGAACAGGTTTATACAGAAAAAATAGTAGTACCAAAGCTCACCGGGATAAAGTTATCAACGACAAAAAAGACCTTGAAAAAGGGAGAAAAATTCCGATTAGAAGCAGCCATAAAAGAGTCCAATGCATATGCCAGTATTGTCTACGATACCAGTAATCCCAAAGTGGCAAAGGTTTCCTCTTCGGGAAATGTGGCAGCAAAGAACAAAGGAACCACCACCATTACAGTGACTGCAATCGATGGAAACACTGTAAAAAAGGCAAAATGTAAAGTTACCGTAAAATAAAACAAGCAGAGGTATAGGTATAAAATGATAGAAATTGGAGGCATACAAAAAACATCCTTATTGGATTATCCGGATAAGGTTTGCTGCACCATATTTACGAAAAGTTGCAATCTGAGATGTCCTTTTTGCCACAATGCATCTCTTGTTTTGAAAACAGAGGAAACTCCTTTGCTTTCGGAACAGGAGATTTTTACATTTCTGGAAAAAAGAAAGGGCATTTTAGATGGGGTGTGTATTACAGGGGGGGAACCCTTATTGCAAAAAGAGATTGGAGACTTCCTATATAAGATTAAAAGTATGGGATACTTAGTCAAGCTGGACACCAACGGTACGTTTCCTGAAAAATTAAAAGAACTTGTAAAAGAAAATCTAATTGACTACGTAGCCATGGACATAAAAAATGCAAAACAGCGTTATGGAGAAACCATAGGCATTCCCAATTTCGATATTTCCGGTATTGAAAAAAGTGTTGCTTTTTTAATGGAGAATGAGGTTGCATATGAGTTTCGAACAACTTTGGTAAGAGAATTTCATACAGAAAAAGAAATTAAAGAAATTGGAAAATGGATTCGGGGAGCAAAAAAATATTTTCTTCAGGCATTTGAAAATTCAGGAATGCTGATAAACCCCAATTTACATGAGATCGAACCGAAAAAAATGAAAGAATTCAAAAAAATTCTACTTGATTGTTCCACAAATGTAGAATTACGAGGAGTAAGATAAAATGGGCGTTTTTCAACATTTAGTTGAAAATAAAAAAACAGGCACTATATGTGGTATTTAAGTTGACAATAAAAAGTATGTATGCTACTGTAATAAGTAGAAATTTTCATGAAATACAGATTTTTTTGGAGGATGATCAGTATGTATCAGGTAGTAAAAAGAGATGGAAAAATTGTAGAATTTGATTTGAAAAAGGTCAGCGAAGCAATAATGAAAGCGTTTGAAGCGCAAAATAAGCAGTACAATCAGAGTATTGTAGACCTTCTTGCTTTAAAAACAACAGCACATTATGAACCACATATTAAAAATTCACTGGTTCATGTGGAAGACATACAAGATAGTGCAGAAGCAATATTGGAACAGTCTGGTTATGCCGACGTTGCCAAAGCCTATATCTTATACCGGAAACAAAGGGAAAAAATTAGAAATATGAAGTCTACGATTTTAGACTATAAGGAAATTGTGGATAATTATGTACATTTATCCGATTGGCGTGTAAAGGAGAACTCTACGGTCACCTATTCTGTGGGTGGACTGATATTAAGCAACTCCGGCGCAATTACAGCCAATTACTGGCTTTCTGAAATATACGATGAAGAAATTGCAAATGCTCATAGAAATGCAGAAATACATATTCATGATTTATCCATGCTTACAGGATACTGTGCAGGCTGGTCCTTAAAACAATTGATTCAGGAAGGGCTTGGGGGAGTTACCGGAAAGATTACTTCAAAACCGGCAGCACACTTAGCCAGCCTCTGCAACCAAATGGTTAACTTTCTTGGTATCATGCAAAACGAATGGGCAGGAGCCCAGGCATTTTCTTCTTTTGATACCTATCTGGCCCCTTTTGTAAAGAAAGATAATCTTTCCTACAATCAGGTGAAAAATTGCATTGAATCCTTTATCTATGGAGTAAATATTCCAAGTCGCTGGGGAACGCAGGCACCTTTTTCCAATATTACGCTGGATTGGACCATTCCAAGTGATTTAGCAGAGCAAAATGCTATTGTAGGTGGAAAAGAAATGAACTTTAAGTATAAAGACTGTAAAAAGGAAATGGATATGATAAACAAAGCGTTTATCGAGACCATGATAGAAGGAGACGCCAATGGACGCGGATTCCAATACCCCATTCCTACTTACTCCATTACAAAGGATTTTGACTGGTCTGAAACAGAGAATAATAAGCTGTTGTTTGAAATGACATCAAAATATGGAACTCCTTATTTTTCTAATTATATTAATAGTGAAATGGAACCAAACGATGTAAGAAGCATGTGCTGCCGTTTACGCCTTGATCTTCGGGAACTTCGAAAAAAATCCGGTGGCTTTTTTGGAAGTGGTGAAAGTACAGGATCCGTTGGTGTTGTTACCATTAACTTACCTAGAATTGCATATCTTTCAGAGAACGAGGCTGATTTTTACCGCCGATTAAATAAAATGATGGATATTTCAGCAAGATCATTAAAGACAAAGAGAACGATTATATCAAAATTATTAAATGAGGGGCTCTACCCTTATACGAAACGTTATCTTGGAAGCTTTGACAATCATTTTTCAACGATTGGTTTAATTGGCATGAATGAAGTGGGTTTGAATGCAAACTGGCTACAGGCAGATATGACCAGCGAAAAGACGCAGAAGTTTGCAAAAGAAGTATTGAATCATATGAGGGATCGACTCTCTGATTATCAGGAAAAATATGGTGATTTGTACAACTTAGAGGCAACTCCGGCGGAATCGACAACCTATCGTTTGGCAAAGCACGATGTAGAGCAGTTTCCAGATATAAAGACGGCCTGCGAGGACAATGAAACACCATACTATACCAATAGTACCAATCTTCCGGTTGGCTTTACAGATGATATTTTCGAAGCATTGGATATTCAGGATGAACTCCAGACCCTGTATACATCAGGCACGGTATTTCATGCTTTCTTAGGAGAAAAACTTCCCTCCTGGAAGGCAGCGGCAAACTTGGTTAAAAAAATTGCAGAAAACTATCGTTTGCCATATTATACCATTTCTCCAACGTATTCCATCTGTAAAGAACATGGTTATATTCCGGGAGAACACTATATTTGTCCGGAATGTGGCGTAAAAACAGAGGTATATAGCCGTATTACCGGGTATTACAGACCGGTTCAAAACTGGAACGCAGGCAAGAGTCAGGAATTTAAAGAACGTAAACTATACAATATAGAAAAAACGCAAGTGAAAATAAAACGAATTTTAATTGTAACAAAAACTTGCCCAAACTGTAAAACGGCAAAAAATATATTAGATAATGCCAAAGTTCCCTATGAAACAGCCTTAGCAGAAGAAAATGCAGATATGGTCAAAAAGTATGGAATTCGACAGGCACCCACATTGCTTGTTCTTAATGGAGAAAAAGCAGACAGTCATGTATCCGTACAAAACATCAAACAATATGTAGAATTACTATAAGAAATAACAAAATTTTACAGAAGAGCTAAGCTGCCTTTTTCATGTAACTTAGCCCTTCTGTATTTTCTTTATAAATCTTTTAAAACAGAAAGAAGGCTGTCATTTTGCTCCGGCTTCATGAAGCAAAAACGGAAATAACGTTCATCCAAAAACGGAAAAGTGGAACAATCCCGTATCATCAATCCTTTTTTTATGGCAGTTTCAAAAATATCCTCTGCAGTGATTTCTTTTTTTAAGATGCGAACTAAAACAAAATTAGCACTAGGCGGATATACCTTAAGAAAGGGAATTTCCTGCAATAAAGCTACAATACGGGTTCTCTCCTGGAAGATGAGAGCTTTTGTTTCCTCAATATAATGGCTGTCTTTAAACATAATTTCACCGGCAATAGCAGCCAGACTATTAATGGTCCATGGATTTTTTTTCTCATGGATCAGAAAAAGCAAATCGGGATTGTTGCAAACCGCATAACCAAGACGAAGACCGGGAGCTGCAAAAAACTTAGAGATACCACGTAAAACTATCAGATTATCATAGGTACCGGTTAAAGAAACCGAAGAAATTTCCTCTATTTTTTCGGTAAATTCCACATAGGTTTCGTCTACTAATACAAAGGTGTGATTTCTTTTGCAAGCGGTTAAAATTTGTTTCATCTGTGAGGTAGAAATGTAAGAAGAAGTAGGGTTGTTTGGATTACAAAGAATAACCAAATCCAAATTTGGACTTAAGTGAGTAAGAAAATCCGGTACATCCAGAACAAAATTCTGCTCTTCTTTTAATGCATAGTATTGACAGCTTCCACTTTCATTTTCTATGGAAACTTCTCTTTCATATTCGGAATAAGTTGGACCGAGAATCAGCGTTTTGTCAGGGTGAAGGCACTGGATAAACAAAGAGATTAGTTCGGTGGAACCATTTCCCACCAGTATGGCTTCAAAATCGGCATGAATATATTCAGCAATGGCCTTCCGCAAAGGCGTGTAATCACGATTCGGATAACTTGTAATGGCATCAATATGAGAGACCAAGGTTTCACGAAGCTGGCTGGAAATACCAAGAGGATTTACATTGGCAGCAAAACTAACAATGTCCTCTTTTTTTATACCATAGGAAGCTTCTATCTGTTCTAGGTCACTTCCATGAAAATGTTCTTTTAATTTTATCATTTTATGTGTAGAATCCTTTCCTAAAGTGTTGAATGTTCTAGGGTTACAGTGTTATAATTACTATTATATCGTTTTTTTATAAAAAAGCAAATATGGGAGGAACCCCGGAGTGAGAGAGAAAATAAAACGTTTGGCAAAGGAAAATTTTGAATATGAATTACCGGAAATTTTATTGTCTGAAGAACAAATTTCGATTATAGCAGAAATTGGTTCAGTGGCTACGGGAAGTTTATGGATTTCAAATGAACAGGAAAAGAAAATGAAGGGAATTGTCTATTCTTCTTTACCGGAACTACATATTATAAATCCTATGTTTAACGGAAAAACCAATGAAATCCAATACCGTTTTGATGCCAAAAAAGCCATAGCCGGTGAAAAAAGCAAGGGAAAACTTTTTATTGTCAGCTGCTGCGGAGAGGTTAACCTTCCAATTTCAATAGAAGTAACGGAAGCGTATGGACAGACATCGCTAGGGAAAATCAAGGATTTATTTCATTTTGCTAACCTTGCACAAAGTGATTGGGAAGAAGCACTACAGCTTTTTGAAACCAGAGATTTTGGACGAATATTTTTAAAAGAAGAACATCTGAAAACCCTTTATGCCAGCTTAATCAAAGGAAAGGATAGGAATGTTGCACTCGAAGAATTCTTAATTGCAATACAAAAAAAGTCCAAAATCAATATTACGGTAGACCGGACGGAACTTTTATACACAAAATGTCTCACTAATTTTGCAGACAAAATAACAATAATGAAGGACAACTGGGGTTATGAAAAGATTCAAATAGAGGGGGATGCTCCATTTTTAGTTTTAGAAAAGAAGGAAATTACAACAAAAGATTTTATTGGTAATTCTTTTGATTTGGAATTTTTGGTAGATGCTTCTTTTTTACGAAAGGGAAATAATTTTGGCAGAATCACAATACAGACCATATTTTCCACTATGGAAGTAACGGTGAGTGTTTCGGTGCTTCCTAAGAAAAAGCACGAAGAACAACGAAAAAGGAAAGAACAGATTCTTATTTTCTTTCAGAATTATTTGAACTTAAGAACCAATCAAATTGCACCAGATCAATATATTGCAGAACTGTCTGCGATTATAAAAAATGGAAAAGAGACCCATTCTTTCTGGGAACACAAGCTTTTGAAACTTCACTATTATATTATGGATCACCAGCCACTGGCAGAAGATGTTATAAAAGATATGGAAGAAAATCAAGAGGCCATGAAAGAAGAATCGATACTGTTTTATTCATCTTTTCTGTATTTACGCGCTTTATATACCAAAAAGAAGGAATACATTGAAGAGGCAGCTTCCAGTATTCGCACTTATTATGAGAACGGATTTGATAAATGGCAGATGCTGTGGTTTTTATTGTATTTAGATGGGGATTATGATAGAAATAGCGAAAAAATGTGGAAGGATATTGAAGGCAAACTAGAAAAAGGAGTCAATAGTCCGGTTCTCTATTATGAAGCCTGTCTTTGCTTACAGAATGACAAAAGAGCAAGGGAAGCTTTTGCACCGGTACTGTTACGGGTTTTAAGCTGGGGAATCCGAATGAATTGTTTAAACCAGGAGTTAATTGATCTGTATTGCTTTACAGCAGAACAGGAAGGAAAGGCTGATTTTTGGATTCTAAAACCTTTATTTGCTCTTTATGACCATACGAAAAGTAAAGAAATATTATTTAGTATTTGTAAGATACTCATTCAAAATAAAAAAAAGGATGCAAAATATTTCCCATGGTTTTCCTTGGGGGAAGAAGAAAATTTAAAGATAGAAAATTTATATGAATATTATTTATATACCATGCCGGAAGATTATCAGAAAAAAATTCCCTCCTCCCTTCTTCTTTTTTTCCAATATGATAATAATCTCACTTGGGAAAAAAAGGCTTATCTCTATGCCTACATAGTAAAAAATAAAAATAAAGATAAAAACACATATCTTCTTTATCACAAGAAAATGCAGAAATTTACAATCGAACAGATTAAGGAAGAAAGAATGGATGAAAATCTGTCCGTACTTTATCAGGAGTTTATTCAACTAGAAGAGGTGAAGGAAGGAATTTCTCCGGCACTTTCAGAAATTATGTTTCGCCATAAATTGGTTTGCACCAATGAAAATATAATAGGCGTTTATGTTTCACATAAAGAAATGGAAAAGGAAGAGTACACTCTTTTAAAGGATGGAATTGGATATATCCAAGTTTTTACAGAATCTCCAAGCATTGTATTTATAGATAAAAATGGAAACCGCTATGGAGAAAGTATTTCATTCCAATTAACGGAACTGCTGCATATTCATGGATTGGCACAAAAGTGCTATGAGGTATGTAAAAATAGTCCCATGCTGATGATGAATTTATTTGAGAAAATAGATAAATATCAAAAAAACAACGAGTATTCCATTTATGTACAAAGAAGATGTATTTTATTGCCGGGATTCAAAAATTATTATAAAGGAAGATGCTATGAAAGATTGATTTCTTATTACTTTGAGGCTATGGAAAATGAGGCATTAAAAGAAATGCTTCTTATTGCAGATTTTGATCTTTTGAAACCGGATTTTCGTTCTAAGGCTATTTCTTATTGCATGATACATGAACTTTATGAAAAAACAGTATTTTCACTTCGGGAATATGGATTTGATGGAATTCCAACAAATCAGTTGATTCGTTTTTGCACAGAGGAAATAGAAAAGAACGGACACAAAATAAAAAATAAGTTTCAATTAGATCTTGCTTTTTACTTATTTCAGGAAGGAAAATATAATGAGATAATCCTTTGCTATTTAATGGAGCACTTTGAGGGAAGTACCAAGATGCTTCTGCAGCTGTGGAATTGTGCACAAAACTTTCAGCTAGATACCTATGGGTTAGAAGAAAAACTTCTTGGTCAAATGTTATTTGGGGAAAGCTATGTAATGACTGCCTATGATGTATTTCACTCCTATTATAACAAAGGAGGAGACCCAACCATTATAAAAGCTTTCTTATGCTACAACGCATATAAATACCTTTTAAATGAACGGATTGTTCATCCTGAAATATTTGAACTATTAAAAAAAGAGAATTGCTTTGAGGAAAGTACGGTTTGTATCTTAGCCTTATTATTTTATTATAGTGGACAGGAAACACTTGCCCAGGAAGAACTTGCATTTTGTGAAAAGCAGATAAAGAAAATGACAGAGCGGGGAATTCTTCTTCCCTGTTACAAGAAATTTTCTGACAGAATGACACTTCCTTTAGAAATTCGCAGTCATTACTTTGTAGAATATAAATGCAATCCGAAAAACAGTGTTAAAATTCACTACTTTAGAGAGAACGGGGAAAACAGGGAATCCTTTATAACGGAAACAATGGAAGACAGCTATTATGGCATTCATGTAATCAAATTTCTCCTTTTTCAAGATGAGGTCCTTCAGTACTATATTTCAGAAGACAACGGAAAAGAAGAAATTATTACCGAAAGCGTTCGTGTGGATATGAAAAATGCAGGGAATGAAGAATCCAATGAAAGTATGTTTGAACTGTTAAATTTAATGCTTACAGCAAAGGAAATGCAGGACGAAAAAACAATGTTGGCTTTAATGAAATATTATGCAAAAATTAAATACGCAGGGAAAACACTTATAAAAATATTATAAATGTTTATGACCGGCATATAGAAAGGATGGAGAGCAGAAAATGGAAAAAAATAAAGACCTGGATATAGGGTTTGATTTGGGAAATCAATATTCACAAATCAGTTGTTTCCATCCGGTGACTGGCGTAATTGAAACAATTGGTGGAACGACAGGCGAAAACTATCACTTTATTCCTACTACTTTGGGAGTGACCGAGACAAAGCGAGAATGGCTCTTTGGTGAAGATGCCTGTATGATGGCAGAACATGAGGATGGTATTTTAATAGATAATATATTGGAACAAATTAAAAGAAAGGAATCTTTTGTTATTTATGATTCCGTCTTTGATGGCAGCGTTATTTTGGAAAAGTATTTTAGAAAAACCCTTTTGCTTTTACAAAAATATTATGGAGACAATAGGATTCATAAAATTGTAGTAACCTTGGAAGAAATGAATTTGTTTTTAGTAGAAATGATCTATAAAGCATTGGAGCATATGGGAATTGAAAAAAATCGTGCCTTTGTTCAGGAACATAGTCAAAGTTATTTGTACTATGCTCTGAACCAGAAGAGAGAACTGTGGAGTCAGGACGTTGCATTGTTTGATTATTCCAAAAAGGGGATGATGTATTATCAAATACATATTAACCGCAAAGTACGGCCCATGTTAATTGGACTGGAAAAAAGAGAAGGCACAAAGGAAATTACTTATGAAATGCTTGAACATAGAGAATATGAAACGCTTACAGAACATTTTCTGGGCTTTGCTGGAAAAATTCTTAATAAACAAAGCATCTCAACGCTTTACTTTGTAGGAGAAGGTTTTTTGTCGAATTGGTCAGACCGGGTGCTTCAGGAACTATGCAGGGGAAAACGGGGATTTAGGGGACCCAATATCTATACACATGGTGCCTGTTATAGTGCAAGATACATGAATACGGAGGAATTCAAAGAGAAGTTTACACTTTTAGGGGAAGGAATATTGGAAAAAAGCATTTCTCTTTGTTTATATAGAGATGGAAAAGTTCAGAAGACAGAAGTAATATCCACGGGAACTTATTGGAAAGAAGCCGAAAGCAAAATCTGCCTGATTTTTGACGAAGAGGATGAATTGCAGCTAAACATATTCGATCCTATGAAAAAAGTGGAAACAGTTCGGGTAATTACCTTGGAAGATATGCCAAAACGTGGGAAAAGAATGGAGCGATTCGAGGTTTCTTTTCATTTTGAAGACATAAGAACCTGCATTGTAACCATAAAAGATAAAGGGTTTGGTGACTACGCACCCTCTACCAACCGAATCTGGGAAAAAAGACTGGAGATATAGGAGAATAGTGAATGGGAAAATTAATATTGTGTACCGGTAATATTTCAAAAACACCCTTTCTTTTTCCTCTTACGAGTACGAAAGTTTATTCAATGGAAGAATTGTGTTACTATATATATAATAATATCTATACCCTTTCTAGCAGGGATTTCACACTGGAACTAATGGATTTTATAGAAAAGGAATGGAATATGCCGGTAACCGCAAATAAACTAAAGAAGATGCTTCATCAAAAAGAGACTTTAAAAGATATGGTAGTAACCATTTTATGCAGTACAGATTATTACGAAGAGCAGGAAATTAAAGATTTAATAAAAACCATGGATAAACTTGCAAAGGTAAACGAACTAGAGAGAAACAAGTTACGGGGGGATAATTTTTTAAAGAATGGAAATTATTTTCATGCAGCAAAGGTTTACAATGAAATATTGGAACGTGTAAAAACAGAAAAAACATCGGAACTTTTCAAAGGAAATGTTTTACATAATATGGGAATTACAAAATTGTATTCCTCCTCTTATATGGATGCAGCGAATACCTTTGAAGAAGCATATCAAGAGAATAAGAGCCGGGATTCCCTATTGGCCTATTTATTTTGTGTGAAATTAACGAAGAAGGATCTTTCGGAACAAGAGAAAAGTCAGGAAGTGCTATTAAATAAAATAGAAGAGACGATGCTAGAGGCAGAGCACTTGGACATTTACCAGAAGCTTTCCGAAATGGATGTATTGAAAGAAGAAGGAAAAGTGGATATCTATTATGAAAATCTTTATGCAATCATTGCAAAATGGAAGGAAGAGTATAAAAATGGGCTTGTTTAAAAGATTTTCTAAGAAATCAGTAAAAAAAATGGGGACTCCATTACAGAAAGAAGAAGTTCTCAAAACGGTACAGGAAGTACAGCCACAGAAAGCCGTTAGTATTACAAACGTAGTGGATTGCTGCGAGCAAATGGTAGAAATAAAGCGCCAAATAGAAGAAATGAAGGGGGAATATCATATTGTTAGTTCTTATTTAACAGATATTCAAAAAATCGATATGATTCCTTCGGATGAACGAGAAGTGATAGAAAAGGCAGCAGAAAACATCACTCTTTATACAAAAGAAAGAGAAAAGTATAAAGGAAAAGATGAAAAAATTACCAGTCAGCAGAGAAGCATGTTGGAGAAGCAGGGGAAAGAGATTGCAGAAGAATTAAAGACCATGCGTGGAAATGAGAGTTATAATGGTATTATTAAAGGGGATTTGTATCATTTAGAGGGAGAAAAGGGAGCCTTGCTTTTTGAGCAGGAAGAATTAATTGAAAAGCAGGCATTTTTAAAGAAGACCGTGACAACAATGGCGGTATTAGTGATTAGCGTGTTTGCACTAATGATGGTACTGTCTTTGGCATTTGAAGAGAGTATGGCAATTCCTTTCCTTTTAACAATTGTATTAGCAGCAATCATAGGATTTTATATTTTTATACAGGCAAATCAAAACCGTCAGGATATGCAGTTAGTTGGTAGAAAATTGCATAAGGCCATTAGACTTTTAAATAAAGTAAAAATTAAGTATGTAAACAATATGAGTCTTTTAGAATATGCTTATGAGAAATTTGATGTGAGTAGTTCCACCGAATTGGAATATATATGGAAACAATTTTTAATAGCAAGGGAAAATGAAAAAAAATATGAATTAAATACAGAAAAATTAAAGGAAGCAAAAGATTTACTCCTTTGCGAGTTAAAGAAATACCAGATTTCAGATGGGGAAATCTGGTTATACCAGGCAGAGGCCATTAACGACAAAAGAGAAATGGTAGAGGTGCGTCATCGTCTGAATATCAGGCGACAGAAACTTCGGGACAACCTAGACTATAATAATAAGACTTACGCACAAAATAAAAAAGAAATTCAAGAATTTGTGGATGAAAACAAAAAAATGAGAGACGAGGTTATGGATACTTTAAGAAACTACGACCTGAATTTATAAGCTTATGAAAAATACTTGACAAGAGGGAACTTTTTATCTAATCTTGTAGTTATGATAGCGAAGGCTATAGATTGAATTTGCGATTGCGGCAGGAAACAGTCACAAATGTAAGAAAAATTGAAAGGCATGGGTATTAAAATGAAAAAAGAATTGGAAAAAACATATGATCCAAATGAAATAGAAGATCGATTATATGCAAAATGGATAAAAAAGAAATACTTTCATGGGGAAGTAAATAAAAATAAGAAACCGTTTACGATTGTGATTCCCCCTCCCAATATTACGGGAAAGCTGCATATGGGGCATGCTCTGGATGAGACTATGCAGGATATTTTAATTCGATTTAAAAGAATGCAGGGATATGAAGCGCTATGGCTTCCCGGTACGGACCACGCAAGTATTTCTACAGAAGTAAAAGTTATGAATCAGTTAAAAGAAGAAGGAATCGATAAGGAAGAGCTTGGAAGAGAAGGCTTTTTAAAAAGAACCTGGGAGTGGAAAGAAGAATACGGCGGAACCATTGTAGAACAGTTGAAAAAACTGGGTTCTTCCTGTGATTGGGACAGAGAACGCTTTACTTTAGATGAGGGCTGTTCAAAAGCAGTAGAAGAAGTTTTTGTGAAATTATATGAAAAAGACAGGATATATAAGGGTTCCAGAATCATTAACTGGTGTCCGGTTTGTCAGACTTCTATTTCGGATGCGGAAGTAGAACATGAAGAACAGGCAGGCCATTTTTGGCATATTAAGTATCCTATTGCAGGAGAAGAAGGACAATTCGTAGAAATCGCAACCACAAGGCCGGAAACTCTTCTTGGAGATACGGCAGTTGCTGTACATCCAGAGGATCCACGTTATCAGGATTTAATAGGAAAGATGGTGGTGCTGCCACTTGTCAACAGAGAGATTCCGGTAGTTGCAGACTCCTATGTAGATAAAGAATTTGGAACCGGTGTTGTTAAGATTACACCGGCACATGATCCAAACGATTTTGAAGTTGGAAAAAGACACAATCTTCCGGAAATTAATATTATGAATGATGATGCCACCATCAATGAAAAGGGTGGAAAATATGCAGGGATGGACCGTTACGAAGCCAGAAAAGTTATGGTAAAAGACTTAGAGGAAGCCGGTCTTTTGGTTAAAGTAGTGGATCACTCCCATAATGTAGGGACTCATGACCGTTGCGGAACAACGATAGAACCTATGATTAAGCAACAGTGGTTTGTAAAAATGGAGGATCTGATTCAACCTGCGGTGGAGTCGGTTAAGAGTGGAGAAATTCAGTTAATACCCGAAAGAATGAAAAAAACTTATTTTAATTGGACCGATAATATACGCGATTGGTGTATATCCAGACAATTATGGTGGGGACATAGAATTCCGGCATACTATTGTGATAAATGCGGTGAAGTTGTAGTTGCAAGAGCTTCCCAAAAACCGGAGATTTGTCCAAAATGTGGTTACGGGCATTTGACTCAGGATGAAGATACGCTGGATACTTGGTTTAGCTCTGCACTTTGGCCATTTTCCACCTTAGGATGGCCGGAAAAAACAGAGGAACTGGAGTACTTTTATCCTACCAATGTACTGGTAACCGGCTATGATATTATTTTCTTCTGGGTTATCCGCATGGTGTTTTCCGGATATGAACATATGGGAGAAAAACCATTTGATACCGTTCTTTTTCATGGACTAATTCGTGATTCAGAAGGAAGAAAGATGAGCAAGTCTCTTGGTAACGGGATTGATCCTTTGGAAATTATTTCAAAGTTTGGTGCCGATGCCCTTCGATTTACTCTGATTACCGGAAATGCACCTGGAAACGACATGAGATTTTATATAGAGCGTGTGGAAGCAAGTCGAAACTTTGCCAATAAGGTATGGAATGCCTCCCGTTTTATTATGATGAATCTTGATAAAGCGGAACCAAAGGAAGAGGGATTTACCCAGGCAGATCAATGGATATTATCCAAGGTAAACAAACTTATAAAAGAAGTTACGGATAATATGGAAGATTTCGAACTGGGAATTGCGGTACAGAAGGTTTATGATTTTATTTGGGAAGAATTTTGTGACTGGTATATTGAAATGGTAAAGCCAAGGTTATATAATGATAAAGATGAAACAAGAGGGGCAGCGCTATGGACGTTAAAGTCTGTATTAATTCAATCTTTAAAGCTTTTGCACCCTTATATGCCATTTATTACCGAAGAGATTTTTTGTACCTTACAAGAGGAAGAAGAATCCATTATGATATCCCAGTGGCCGCTGTATCAGGAAAAATATAATTTTGAGAAAGAAGAAGCAGCGGTAGAGATGATTAAAACAGCCGTAAAAGGAATTCGTAATGTACGGGCAGAAATGAATGTACCCCCAAGCAAGAAGGCTACGGTAATCGTTGTTTCAGAAGATGAAAATATTCGAAACACATTCAAGGAAAATAATGTATTCTTTTCAGCCCTTGGATATGCAAGCGAGGTTCTTGTGAAAAAGGATAAGTCAGATATTCCAGAGGATGCGGTTTCAACGGTGATTCATGGAGCTATAATTTATATGCCTTTTGCAGAACTGGTTGATCTCTCAAAAGAAATAGAACGTTTGGAGAAAGAAAAGATACGTTTAGAAGGAGAATTAAAACGTGTAAAGGGAATGCTTTCCAATGAGCGTTTTGTAAGTAAAGCACCGAAGGAAAAAATAGAAGAAGAAAAAGCAAAGCTTGAAAAATATACCAATATGATGGAACAAGTCACGGAACGTTTAAACAATTTGAAAAAATAAAGAAAGAGGTGGATATATGGCAATTAATATAGAAACAAACCATTCCACGGTTAAGATATCAGAAGATGGAACCCAGGCGTTTCTTAGTCTGTGTCCACCTAGTTTAGACGAGTCCTATGAGGTGAAGGACCTAAAAGAGCTTCTTGAAAAAAATGGGGTGCTGGAGGGAATCAAAGAAGAAGTACTTCAGGCATTAATTGAGACAAAAGACTACTTTGCAGAAACCCTGGTAGCGGAAGGCACTCCGGTACAGGATGGAAAAGATGGAGAATATCAGTTTTTATTTCAGATTGTGAAAGATAAGAAACCCAGAATTTTGCCGGATGGATCGGTAGACTATGGAAATATGCAGGATGTTGCAGCCGTAGAAGAGGGAGCAGAAATTGTACATTATAAACCTGCAGAGCCGGGAAGTAATGGAGTTGATGTATTTGGAAAACCAATTTTAGCAAAAACAGGAAGAGAACTTACTCCATTAAAAGGAAAAGGATTTGCCATATCGGAAGACAAAAAAGTCTATACGTCCCTTCTAACCGGAAAGGTTGAGTACGAAAATGAGCGTCTTAATGTTTTAAACATGATAACCATAGATGGGGACGTTACCATAATTACCGGAAATATTAATTTCGCAGGAGATGTATTTGTTCGGGGAACGGTTGTGACGGGAATGGTAATTACAGCAAGAGGAAATATTACCATAAATGGACATGTTGAGGGTGCCCAGCTGATTGCAGGAAAAGATGTTATTCTAAAGAATGGAATGCAGGGAAGCGGAAGAGGAGAAATTCGGGCCGGTGGAGATGTTTCCGGTAAATTCTTTGAACAGACAACTATTTATGCCAAAGGCAGTATAAAAGCAAATGCCATCTTAAACTGCCATATGATGTCAGAACAAAGTATAATCGTATCCGGTAAAAAAGGTATCATTGTAGGCGGCTCGATTGCAGCTATTCAAAGAGTAGAAGCCACCATTATTGGAAATATGTCAGAAGTAAAAACAGAAATAATACTGGGTGTTGATAAAGAAATATATGAACATATGAATAAAGTAAAAGAAAAATATGATGATACACTAAACGAAATAAATCGATTGGAAACCGGAATTATGCAAATCAATAAGATTCTGGAAAAAGGAAACAATCCGGATTTAGCAGAAAAGAAACTTCATCTTATGCGAATAAAGATAGAAAAGGATGCGGTAGTTTCTAGCTTACAAAATGAACTGAAAAATACAAAACTAAAAATCGAAAATTCTACTACGGCAAGACTGGTTGTTTTAAAAAGTATTTACAGAGGAAGTAAAGTATCCATTAATGGAGTAACAAAAATGATGGAATCTGAAAATTATAATGTAACTTACTTTAAAAAAGCCAATGAAATTGAATTTAAGGCTAATATTTAGTCGATTCCTGACGAAAGGATTTTATTGCATTTACTGCATATTTTGAGTATGATGAGTATACGCAAATATTAGGAGGTACGGATGATTAATTTTGATGAAGAAATAGAAAAATTTCAGCCTAGTTTAGAAATTGAGCAGGCAGAAGATGCCATATATAAGAATGATTCTACAGATGTAAATGATATAATTCGTGATATGCTAAAAGAAATAAAGAACAAGTAGGAGGCAGCGGAATGATTTGTCCGGTTTGCGGGAAAGAAATATCTTACCATAATACAAGATGTGATTGTGGACAAGATTTAACGGTATATAAAAGAGCAGTCAGTGCCTCCAATATGTATTACAATGTTGGGCTGGAAAAGGCAAAAGTCCGAGATCTGTCCGGAGCGGCAGCTTCCCTGGAAAATAGTCTTCGACTGAATAAAAAGAATACAGCAGCCAGAAATCTCCTGGGTTTGGTATACTATGAAATGGGAGAAGTGGTGGAAGCCTTAAGCCAGTGGGTTCTCAGCAAAAACTTCCAAAATGATGACAATCCAGCAGATAATTACATGAACCAGATTCAAAAGAATGCATCCAGCTTGGAGAGTATAAACCAAACCATTAAAAAGTATAATAGTGCATTAACTTATGCAAAACAGGGAAATGAAGATCTGGCCATTATGCAGCTTGAAAAAGTAAGCAGCTTAAACCCTAAATTCATTCGAAGCTATCAGTTGCTGGCACTTTTATATATGAAGGCAGGAGACAATAGAAAAGCTGCAAAATGTCTTTCAAAAGCAAATAAAATTGATAGAAATAATACATTGACCTTGAAATATATGGATTCCTTACCAGGAACCTTTACTAATTCCGGTGAGAAGTTATCCAGTGACCATGCCGGAACATTTCAGGAACAGAATCTCAGTCCACAGACGTTTAGCCAAGGTTCCTATAAGGAAGAAAAGTTTAACTTTTGGCCGTATTTGAACTTACTAATTGGTGCAATTTTAGGCGTTTGTGTGGTCTATTTTTTAATTGTACCAACGGCAAAAAAGAGCATTGCGTCTCAGTATGAGGAACAGTTTAAAAAATATAGCGATGAAATGGCGGTACAGAGCATTCAGGGCACCCAATTGGAAAACGAAAACGAGACTCTGAAAACGCAAATGAAATCCTTGGAAAAAGAATTAAACCAATTAAAAGAAAAAAGGATGGATAAGAAGGTATATGATAACTTCTATTCTGCGATTCAGTACTATATAGATGGAGATAAGATCCATGCTGCAAAGGAATTAGCACAGGTAAAACCCAGTGCAATTGAGAATGTAAAGGCGAAGGAAATTTACAAAATAATTAAAGAAAGTACGTTTGCGGACGCAGCGGAAGGTACGGCAGAAGAGGGACGTGTTCTTTATAACCGTGGGAAGTATGAAGACGCAATTGTTATCTTAGAACGGGCCATTACCATGGATTCCAATAATGTAAAAGCAATTTATTTTATGGGCCGAGCCTATCACCGTCTGGGTGAATATGAGAAAGCAAAAGAATATTATAATAAGATTATAAATGAGTATCCGGATTCTGACCGTGTAACGGATGCAAAAAGACGTTTGGTGGAAATTGGAGAACAGTAAATAAAAACTACATAAATACGAAAGAAAATCCTTATGATATAAAACAGGCAATTCCTGTATGGTATCATGGGGATTTTTTTATAGAAAATGAAAAAAGGAAGGAATTAAGAAATGAAAAAAGAAGCGGGTCCAGAGGATGTAAGCTTTCAAACAATGAAACAATGTTTGATTATCTATATGCGGCAGGAATTAGACCACCACAGCGTGGCAGCACTACGGGAACAGGCAGATAAACGAATGGACAGAGAGAATATGAAACATATTATTTTTGATTTTGCAGGGGTAAATTTTATGGATAGTTCAGGAATCGGTATGATTATGGGACGATATAAAAAGGTAAATTTCACCGGAGGAAAAGTTGCGGTAACATCGGTAAACCCTTCGGTTGACCGCATTTTTAGATTATCCGGTATCTATAAGATGATAGAGAAATATAATACGGTAAAGGAAGCTTTAGAAGCATTGTAAAAGGGGGAAAGATAAGTATGAGTGGGAATGAAATGTTTTTGGAGTTTGAAAGTAAATCACAGAACGAGAGTTTTGCAAGAATGGTAGTTGCAGCATTTGCAGCACGGCTGAATCCAACCATTGAAGAAATTGCGGATATCAAAACGGCGGTATCGGAGGCGGTTACCAATTCCATCATACACGGATACGGGAAAAAAGAAGGAAAAATACAAATTACCTGTGCGGCGGAACATCAAGAATTTATTGTGGAAGTAAGTGACCAGGGCATTGGAATTGATGATATTGAGAAAGCAAAGGAACCTCTTTACACGACAAGGCCGGAGTGGGAACGCTCCGGAATGGGTTTTGTGTTTATGGAAACGTTTATGGATAGTTTAGAGGTAGAATCCAAGATAAATGAGGGAACTAAAATACGAATGAAAAAAATGATAGGGGGTAAATCAGAGAAGTGAAATTAAAGGTGAGGTAAAAAATGGATGATGTAAAAGGGTTAATCGTGGATGCACAAGGAGGAAATAAACAAGCAAGAGAACAGCTTATTTTACAGAATATGGCACTGGTCTGGAGTATTGTACGCAGATTTTCAAATCGTGGATACGAGACACAGGATTTATTTCAAATTGGCAGCATTGGATTAATGAAGGCTATTGATAAATTTGACATAAGTTTTGAAGTGAAATTTTCTACCTATGCAGTGCCCATGATAAGTGGGGAAATAAAGCGGTTTCTAAGGGATGATGGTATGATAAAAATGAGTCGTTCCATAAAAGAAAATGGATGGAAAGTAAAACGTTCTATGGAAAAACTTGCTTTCTCACTGGGAAGAGATGCAACTTTAAATGAAGTGGCAAAAGATGCAGAACTTTCCCTAGAAGATGTGGTGCTGGCTTTGGAAGCAAATGTTGAAGTGGAATCTATTTATAAAACCATATACCAGGGAGAAGGAAGTGAAATTACATTAGAGGATAAACTTCCGGCTAAACAAGACGAAAGTGAATGTATCGTAAATCATATGTTAATGGAACAGTTATTAGAACTTTTGGAGGAAGAAGAAAGGGAATTAATTACCTTGCGCTATTATGAAGATAA
Source organism: Acetivibrio sp. (assembly GCA_036658435.1). Classification (GTDB taxonomy): domain Bacteria; phylum Bacillota; class Clostridia; order Lachnospirales; family Lachnospiraceae; genus DIGJ01. The sequence goes on along the minus strand of JAVXEO010000004.1, from coordinate 9,233 downwards.
AACCCAAACAGAAGTGGCAAAAAAATTAGGAGTATCCCAGGTACAGGTAAGCCGTTTGGAAAAAAAAATACTAAAAAGGATGCGAAGTCATTTATAAATTAAATTTAGTGGTATAGAAAGAGTGAAAATACAAATAATAAGGTTAAATTAATCAGGTGGTGTTGTTTATGAAGAAAAAGTTTTTATGGGTTCTTGCCTTCTCACTTGTGTTAATCGGCCTTATTTTTTTTGCAGTAAAAGAATATAGAGCAGATGATAGATATGAAGGGGTATTGGTGGAAGCACAGCCAATGGAAGGGAAATGGTATCAGGTATGAATACTCGAATACTTTACCTAAAAGCAGAACAGTGTGTTACCGTAAGTAATAAAAAAATATTACTGGGGGATGTTGTAAAAATATATGGAGAGGATAAAAATTTAATAAAAGATTTATCAAAGCGGATTCTTATAACAGAAAAAGAAGGGGACAGGGACATTGCCGTTTCCATACTTAAGATAATGGAGGAAATTCATGGGTATGCCCATGGAATTGAAATTGTTAACCTTGGGGAAACGGATTTTATAGTGGAATATCGAATTCCAAAAAGCAAAAAAAAATGGATGGAATATTTAAAAACAGCATTTGTAATAGTAACGGCATTTTTTGGAGCCGCCTTTTCTATTATGACATTTAATACAGATGTGAGTGTTCTGCAACTTTTCCAAAAAATTTACACACTGGTACTGGGAACTCCGGAAAATTCCCTTAAAATATTGGAGATCAGTTATTCAGGGGGGTTAACATTGGGCATTTTAATTTTTTTCCATCATTTTTCCAAAAAACATTTACAAGATGATCCAACACCGATTCAAATAGAGATGCGAACTTTTGAAACGGATAAAAATAAAGCAAAAATAAAAATGGCTGCAAGAGAAGGGAAAACGTTAGATGCTAATTAAATATATTTTATTAGTGGTGATTGGAATTTCGGGTGGCTTTGCAGTAGGAGGAGGTATTTTTGCTTTTATTACAAAAATAGGAGTATTTCCAAGACTTGCCGATCGAACAAACACAGTAAAAAATATTAAACTCTATGAAAATGCTATTATTTGGGGAGGAACACTGGGAAATCTAATTTTGATTTTTGAATTTCACCCTAAGATGGGGATACTTGGACTTGTAACTTATGGAATATTTTCGGGAATTTATGTAGGCTGCTTAGCGATGTCCCTTGCAGAAGTTTTGGATGTCATTCCTGTTTTTGCAGAGCGAGTGGGAATAAAATATGGAATGGCATGGATTATACTTTCCATTGCGTTAGGAAAGGGACTGGGAGCTTTCTATCAATTTCTGTAAAGCTGGGAAGATAAAATAGATAGGAGTGGAAGATGAAAAATAAGGTTACTATTTCTGAGGTATTAAAAGAAAAAAATAAAGACAAAAGAGATGAAAAATATAATGAATATGTAAAAGAAATAACCCCCACCCATAATTTATTAAGGAACATGTTTCATGCATTTTGGATTGGAGGAAGTATTTGTGTGCTGGGGCAGTTTTTTATAAATTCCTTTATAAGTATGGGAATGAATAAAGAAAGGGCCGGAGCTTATAATATAATTGTCCTTGTTTTCCTTAGTGTACTCCTTACCGGACTTCAAATTTACCCTAAAATAGCAAAATATGGAGGTGCGGGCACCATTGTTCCCATTACAGGATTTGCCAATTCCGTTGCCGCATCCGCCATAGAGTTCAAAAAAGAGGGACAGATTTTTGGAATCGGATGTAAAATATTTACCATTGCAGGGCCGGTTATTTTATATGGAATATTTTCAAGCTGGGTGTATGGACTTATTTACTGGATTTTAAAAATTTTATAGGAGGTAGTGATTATGTTTCATGGAAAACAAGTGGGGAAGCAGAGTCTTGCATTTTTAAATCCACCTTTTATACTGGAAGAAAGCTCCATTGCCGGAAAAAAGGAAGGGGAGGGGCCTTTAGGAGGCTACTTTGACGAAATAGAGGAAGAACCCATGTGCGGAGGAAAAACATGGGAAGAAGGGGAAAGTATTTTGCAGTCAAGAGCCATTGCAGGGGTATTGAAAAAAGCAAAACTGGAACCCAAAGATATTCGTTATCTCTTAGGAGGGGATTTGTTAGGGCAATTGATCGCAACATCGTTTGGTATGGAAAATTATGAAATCCCTTTATTTGGATTATATGGGGCCTGCTCAACAATGGGAGAATCCGCTTCTCTTGGAGCGATGCTGGTGGCTGCAGAATATGCCAACCGGGTAATTGCCATTACCTCCAGTCATTTTGGAAGTGCTGAAAAGCAATTTCGTTTTCCGCTGGGGTATGGAAGTCAAAGACCCCTGGCAGCTACCTGGACGGTTACCGGAAGCGGCGCAATTATTATAAGTAAAGATAAAAGAAAGACAGGAGTCAATATTGCCATCACGGGAGTCACAACAGGAAAAATAGTGGATTATGGAGTAAAGGATTCTATGAATATGGGAGCCTGCATGGCACCCGCTGCGGCAGAATTAATTTATCAGCATTTTCTTGATTTTAATTGCAGACCCACCGAATATGATAAAATTATAACCGGTGATTTAGGACTGGTAGGACAGGAAATTCTATTGGATATTTTACAGGAAAGAGGATATCATATTAGAGAAAACCATATGGACTGCGGCATTGAGATTTTTGACCCGAAAGAGCAGGATACCCATTCCGGAGGAAGTGGATGTGGATGCAGTGCCATTACTCTGACGGGCTATATTCTTCACAAGATGAGAAAAGAACAATGGAAAAAAGTTCTTTTTGTACCAACGGGAGCTTTGTTGTCTACGGTAAGTTTTAATGAAGGAAACTCCGTTCCTTCCATCGCTCATGGTATTGTTTTGGAGGTGGTGTAATGGACTATGTTCGAGCCTTTTTAATTGGTGGAACTATTTGTATGCTGGTGCAGATTTTAATGGATAAGACAAAGCTAATGCCTGGAAGAATTATGGTTTTACTGGTATGCCTTGGAGGATTTCTGGGTGCAGTGGGAATCTATCAGCCCTTTGCAGATTGGGCAGGAGCAGGTGCAGGAGTTCCTTTGATTGGTTTTGGAAATACCTTGTTTCAGGGCGTAAAAAAGGCAGTGGATGGAGAGGGATTTTTAGGAATATTTAAAGGAGGATTTACCGCATCGGCAGTAGGAATTTCCGCGGCACTTATTTTTAGCTACCTTGCTTCACTTTTATTTAATCCAAAGCTTAAAGAATAAAAATCCAAGCAGCCGGCTGCTTTTTAAATATAGAAAATGGTACTCGTAATGTTCTGCTTTAAACGTTACGAGTACCATTTTTATTATCTATAGAACTACCTTACTCTTCGGGTACCGGAGACTCCTCTACAGATGGAGAAGGGGGAGGAGAAGGCGAGAAATCCGGGGAAGAGGAATCTGGCGGGGGTGTATTCGGCATTAAATCCTCTGGTAATGGAATCATAGTATCCGGTTTTGGCTCTTTCTCCTGAGGTTTGGTGTGTATGCCACAGGTATTTACGAACTGGTCTGCAGAAATAGCGTAGGGAGAATCTGCGGTATGACCGGTTTCTTCCTTTATTAGGAAAACTTTTTCTTCTACCTGATCTTTTGGACAATATTCGCCTGCAAGTTCACCGGATGCTTTACAAATACGATATTTCACATGGGCATCACACTTTTCTTTTGGAAGAGTATTCACATCAAAATATTCAATCCGGGAAGTAGAATTACACAGGCCATCCACTGCCAGCTTACCGGATTTTGTACAAATCCTAGCGGTGGATATACTATTTGGCATAGTAAATTCCTTATATTCTTTTTTCGTCTTTTTATGAATTTCCTGCATGACTGCCTTCCACAAATCTTTATGATAACCGGTTTCACGCTGGGATTTATTGCTATCATAACCGGACCAGATGCCGGCGGTATAGTAAGGGGTATAGCCTACGAACCAGGTATCAATGTTATTGGAAGTGGTTCCGGTTTTTCCGGCTACCGGCATGGCGATCTGATCAAATCGGACGCGTGTACCGGTACCGGATTTGATTACGTCTTCCATGGCATTTGTTAAGAGCCAGGCCGTGGACTCTTTTATTACCTGACGTTTCTCCGGCCGCTTATCAAGGAGAACATTTCCGTCATGGTCCAATACTTTGGTATAAAGGGTTGGTTCTGTATAAATCCCCTTATTGGCTATGGTGGCAAAAGAAGCGGTTAATTCAAAGTTTGTAACGCCTTTGGTGAGTCCACCAAGGGCCGTTGGATATTGAATATCGGAGTAAATCTTGCCATCACTGTCTACATAATTATCATATACGGTTGAAAACCCAAGCTTTAATAGATAGTCATAGGCAACCTGGGGAGTTACATCCACAAGTGTCTTAACGGTAACTACATTCATAGACTTTACAATGCCCTGGCGAAGGGTAGTAAGACCATTATAAGTTTCTCCATTCCAGTTTTTGACTTGCTTTGTTGTACCGGGATAGAAGAATTTACTATCATCCTGAACGGAAGCCAGTGTCATTTTTTTTGTATCCAGTGCCGGCAGATAAGTGGAAACAACTTTAAAAACAGAACCGGGCTGTCTGGTAGAATCGGTGGCACGATTGAGCGTACGGCTTGCCGTTTTTTCACCGCGTCCACCAATCATGGCAAGAACTTTTCCGGTACTTTGATTCATAAGAACAAAGGAAACCTGAGGCTGAATGACATAATTTATGACTTCACCGGTAACTTCATCACTTTTTTTCAAAAGATAATTTCGATATTCTTCAATGTAAGGTTCGGCATCTTCTTTTTTATCAAAATACAAATCAAAGGAAGCATTTCCTTTTTCATAAATAAAATAATTTGCCAAATTATTCTCAGAGTAATGATGTTCTTCGCCTTTTTTATTCATAATTGATAAACGATAAGTGAGTGCCCATTCGGAGTTTTTGGGATATAAAGACTCATCCGAGAAAACATCATCGCATATTTTTTGAATTTTTTGACTTTGGGTGGTATAAATCTGGAGACCGCCCCGGTATAACATATTTACAGCCTGGGCCTCCGTATAGCCTAATTCGGTTTGAAAATCCCGGATAACATCATCAATGAGAGCGTCATCAAAGTAACTGTTTACAGAGGCAGTAGAACTGGAATACTGCTCATCATTGATTAGCTGAATACGGGAATAAACGTCATCCTGAATGGCTTCTTCCTTCTCTGCGGAGCTGATATAGCCCTGTTCCTCCATGTAATTAAGAATAACCTGTCTCTTTTCGGCATTGTCTTCCGGATGGGTAATGGGGTTGAGACGAGCGGGATTTTGGGTAACCCCGGCAATTACCGTTGCTTCAGAAAGAGTAAGATCACTGACACTTTTGTTGAAATAACGGTTGGATGCAGCCTGGACACCCAGTGTATTCTGCCCAAGATTGATGGTATTTAAATAATATTCTAAAATTAATTCTTTAGCATGCTGCCGGTCAGAACCTTCAGCAAGCTTGTCTTCTAACTTCACGGCTAAATATTGCTCCTGAATTTTTCGTTCTATTTTGTCACCTATTGTTTTTTCAGAGCCACCATTAAATACTTGATTCTTTAATAATTGCTGTGTCAAAGTACTGGCACCGGAATCCAATCCCCCGCTTTTTAAAACTTCACTGAAAGCACGAAGAATACCTCTTACATCAATGCCATTATGTTCCCAAAAACGACGGTCTTCAATGGCGATAAAGGAGTTATAAACAACTTCAGGTATTTCATCTAAGGTAGCGTAAACACGGTTTGCATTGGACCCAATCAGCTGCTGGCTTTCCTTACCATTGGAATAATAAAGGGTGGTAACAAATCCATCGGGAGAAACGTCAATGGAATCAATGCTTGGAGCGTTATCAATGATTCCTTTTAAAACGCCAACACCGGCAAAGACACCTACAATACAACAAACTACAAAAAAGATAATAAAAGCTCGAAAAAAAGAAACGCCGGCTTTGGATAATAGACGGTGTTTGTTTGACTTCAAGCGTTTCTGCTTATTAACCGTTCCTTTCTTACTATAATTCATAATGCACCTCCTTGGTTTCGAATAAATACAAAACCCTTAAATTAGATTATACCAAACAATTTAAACGAAATAAAGAAGAAAATCTTTGAATACAACTTTGCCATTCAAGAAAACCTTTGGTATACTATGGATAAGATAGATAAGTACAGATAATCTTATAGAAAGGGTTGCCACTTTATGGAAGAAAAATACAAAATTATATATTCTGGTGGAGAAAATACGATTATAGAAAAAAAATCCAGATTTATTGCCGAAGTTTTTCCAATTGCATCAGAGGAAGAAGCAATCGCAAAGATTGCATTTATTCGTAAAAAATATGGGGATGCGACCCACCATTGCTTTGCCTATGTATTGGGAGAACAGCAGCAAATACAAAGATGCAGTGACGATGGAGAACCTTCAGGAACGGCGGGAAGGCCCATATTAGATGTACTTCTTGGAGAAGAGATTCATAATAGTGTGGTGATTGTAACCAGATATTTTGGAGGAACCCTGTTGGGAACCGGTGGTCTTGTGAGAGCTTATGGAAAAGCAGCACAGGAGGGACTTGCCAATAGTCAGATTATAGAAAAGTGCCCTGGAAAAAAATACAGTTTAAGAACCGATTACAGTGAAATTGGAAAAATACAGTATACTTTGGAGCAGATGGAATTAACCGCTTTGGATACAGAGTATACCGAGACCGTTAAACTATATGTTATAGTACCGGACGGGGAATGCGCAGCCTTTGAAAAAAAAATAACCGAAGCAACGGCAGGAAGGGCAAAACTTGAAATGGAAAAAGAAGTATTTTTTGCCCGGATGGGTGGAAAAATACGTTTACTATAAGAGATGAACAAGAAGATAAGAAAGGCAGAACAATGGATTTATTTGAATATATGAGAGAAAAAAATATGGATAAGGAATCACCACTGGCAAGCAGACTTCGTCCCACTACATTAGAAGAAGTCGTAGGACAGGAACACATTATAGGGAAAGACAAACTGTTATATCGTGCCATCAAAGCCGATAAATTGAGTTCGATTATTTTTTACGGGCCACCGGGAACCGGAAAAACAACCCTTGCAAAAGTAATTGCCAACACCACCAGTGCAGAGTTTACCCAGATTAATGCAACCGCATCCGGAAAAAAAGATATGGAAGAAGTCATTAAAAAAGCAAAAGAAATTTCGGGTATGTATGGTAAAAAGACAATTTTGTTTATTGATGAAATTCATCGTTTTAACAAAGGACAGCAGGATTATCTCCTCCCCTTCGTAGAAGACGGAACCATTATATTGATTGGTGCAACAACGGAAAATCCTTATTTTGAGGTAAATAGGGCACTTCTATCACGTTCCATTATATTTGAGTTAAAGCCCTTGGAAAAGAAAGACATAAAAAAACTACTGCATCGTGCAGTGGAGGACGTAGAAAAGGGACTGGGAGCGTACAAAGGGATAATCGAAGAGGATGCACTGGAATTTTTGGCAGATATCTGCAACGGAGATGCAAGAGCTGCATTAAATGCAATCGAGCTGGGAATTTTAACCACAGAGAGAAGCCCGGATGAGCGAATTCACATTACCAAGGAAACGGCTTCGGAGTGTATCCAAAAAAGGGTATTGGGATACGATAAAAAAGGAGACAATCACTATGACACCATATCCGCTTTTATTAAAAGCATGAGGGGTTCGGATCCGGATGCAGCGGTTTACTATCTTGCGCGTATGCTGTACGCAGGAGAAGATATTACGTTTATAGCGAGAAGAATTATGATTTGTGCTGCAGAAGATGTATCCAATGCAGATCCAAATGCATTGGTAGTAGCCACTGCTGCGGCCCAGGCAGTGGAAAGAATTGGAATGCCGGAATCACAGATTATACTGGCCCAGGCAGTCACCTATGTGGCCTGTGCACCTAAAAGCAATTCAGCGGTAAATGCCATCGCAGAGGCAATGCGTGTTGTAAAGGAAGAAGAAACCGGAAAGATTCCTCCACATTTAATGGATGCACATTATGGAAGTGCAAAAGAACTGGGACACGGGATCGGATATAAGTATCCACACGATTATGAAAATCATTATGTGAAACAACAGTACTTAACGGATAATTTAGAGGGAAGAACTTTTTATCAATTATCCAACAATGGATATGAAAAAGAGATAAAGGAATGGTTTTCCAAGATAAAAAAAGATTTGTAATTTTTATTTTGAACTGATACAATAAATTGGAGGCGAAAATTATGGAAAATTGTAAATTATTAGTAAAAGGAATTGTAAAAAGTAATGATAAGTTTTTAATTGTAGCAAAATGGTATGACGATTGCATTTCCAATCCTTACCAATGGCAGTTTGTAGACGGAAATGTAGAACATGGAGAGTCTCCAGATGCAGCAGTGCTTCGCTGCATAGAAGAACAAACAGGGATTAGTGCAGAAATCAATCGGATTATGTACGTGTGGTCTTTTATGGTAGGTGATACGCATAAAGTAGGAATTGCTTATGAGTGTATAGCAGAAGAGGACACCGTCATTTTATCAGAGGATTTAAGTGATGCAAAGTGGATTACCAGAGACAAATTTGAGGAATATATTGAAAATGATAAAGTCTTGGAAGATTTTTTAAAGGCGGAAGACTAGGCTTAAAAGGTGGGACTCTATGAAAACAATAATAAAAAATGGACATATTTTGGACCCTGCATCTGGAAAAGATGGATGTTTTGACCTCCTAATGGAAGATAACTTAATTAAAAAGGTAGGAAACGCACTTTCTGATAAGGCCGATAAAGTAATCGATGCAGAAGGATGCTATGTAATGCCCGGATTTATAGATCTTCATGTACATTTTAGAGAGCCGGGATTTGAGTATAAAGAAACCATTAAAACGGGTTCCATGGCGGCGGCAAAAGGTGGATTTACCAGCGTTTGTCCCATGCCCAATACAAACCCTGTGATTGATAACGTGGAAATGATTCAATATTTGAAACAAAAAGAAAAGGAAGACTCGGTGGTACATTTGATTCCGGTTGGCTCGGTAACCATTGGACAGATGGGAGAGAAAGTAACCGACATAAAAGCAATGGCACTTGCCGGAATGAAGGCAATTAGTGAAGATGGCAAATCTGTTATGAATGCATAGATTTACAGGGAGGCCATGAAACTTGCAAAAGAAGCAGGAATTGT